>NZ_JSZE01000051.1 GCF_000802365.1 Xanthomonas cannabis pv. cannabis | reverse complement strand
GCTTCCACCAGTGGAACACCAGCCTTAAATGTCACTGCAGTTGTGCGTGCGAAACGTGCAATAGCGCTGTTGTGCATGATCTGCCCAATCACCGGGACCTTGAGGATCAATCGATCGAGTCCATGCTGCATCCGTGGAGAACGTTTGTAAGCAAATATGAATCCAACAATGGATCCGACTATCACCACCAACATTAACCACCAATAGCTGACCATGAAACGCGAAGCGTTGACGAGCAGTTGAGTGAATGCGGGTAGTTCAGCACCGAAATTCTTGAATACCTCTTCAAACTGAGGGACTACAAAGATAAGCAAAATCGCGCTTACGATGATTGCGACGGCAACCACCATCGCAGGGTAGAACATTGCCTTTTTGATCTTGCCCTTGAGGGCTTCGATGTTCTCTTTGTACGTGGCGACCGTATCGAGGACTGTCTCCAGTACGCCGGCACCTTCGCCCGCGCGGACGAGGTTGCGGTAGAGCTCGTCAAACTGAACAGGATGTTTGCTGATGGACTCGTAGAGCGAGGATCCCCCCTCGATGTCTGTCCTGATCTGGCCGACCATCTTCTTCATGCGTGGGTTCTTGTGTCCCTCGCCAATGATCTCCAACGAGCTGACGATGGGCACGCCCGATTTCATCATCGTCGCCATCTGACGACTAAAGAACGCGATGTCTTTGGCCGTGATTTTCTTGCCCGCTGCTCCAAAAAGGGGCTTTGGCTTTTGCTTCACCATGCTGGGCACAATGCCCTGACGGCGCAGCTCTGCTCGCAGCATATTGGCGTTGCGGGCTGTCTGCTCTCCCTTCATCTTCACGCCACGCTTGTCAGCCCCTTCCCAAACGAAGGTCTGCAGCATGCTGGTGTTCCGGTCGACCGGTTGCTTCTTGATGGCGCTACGCGCGACTGACATATTGGGCTCCCCATCCAGCCATCCCCAGGCCGGAATTTGTGTTGATGGTAGCGTGTTTGATTGGGAAGGACATCACTTCGAGCTGCCGTACATTGACTGACCTGTTCGGGTCACATGGCTGTCAAAATGTGACCTGATGCGTCACATCGGCTGTGCCGTCCCAATTGCGAGGAAGTGTGCTTCCATCTGTGGAAATACCTGACATCATTTGTTCCGGGGAGCGAAACGAGCTGGTCATTGGAGGTTGGCATACAACCTGCAGGTATCAACTCGCACAACACACCCTGCCTGGATGCGTTACGTGCCCGGGCCGGAGATTTCGGCAATTCCATAAACCTCTAGGGGATGTACTCATGAAGAAGCAACAAGGTTTTACGCTGATCGAATTGATGATTGTGGTTGCGATCATTGCCATCCTGGCAGCTATCGCGTTGCCGGCGTATCAGGATTACCTGGTCAAGTCGCGCGTATCGGAAGTTGTGCTGGCTGCCTCGTCAGCCCGTACAACTGTCTCTGAAGCTGCTGCTTCGGATACCGGGACCACCATGCCCGCGACCGTTGCCATTGAGAGCCAATCGTCCAAGTATGTGTCGGGCGTCACTTATGCTGCGGGCGTAATTACTGCTACTGCCAAGGATCTGGGGGGCAGCACACCTACAGGCACCATCACGCTTACTGGCACCAAAGGGGCTAATGGTCAGGTCAGTTGGGTGTGCAGTGGCTCTATCGCCGCCAAGTACCGCCCGTCTACCTGCCAGTAATACGGCAGGAGTGATGCGCTGAGTGTTGTAGTCGAGCCCCGCGTCTGCGGGGCTCGCTTTTTCTGGATGTGGACCCGGTACATGCTGACGTTG
This sequence comes from Xanthomonas cannabis pv. cannabis, assembly GCF_000802365.1. Lineage (GTDB taxonomy): Bacteria > Pseudomonadota > Gammaproteobacteria > Xanthomonadales > Xanthomonadaceae > Xanthomonas > Xanthomonas cannabis. The sequence goes on along the minus strand of NZ_JSZE01000051.1, from coordinate 20,027 downwards.
CGCAGGATCGCGCCCTGGTGCTTTGCGCTGGCTCTGATCATCTACCTCAGGCCTTACACGGGCATCCGCCACGACGCGACGCTCTATTTGGGCCAAGCCTTGCGCTTGATCTCGCCAGATATCTTCAACCGCGACCTGTTTTTTGTCGCGGGTAGCCAAGCCAGCTTTACCCTATTCCCCCAGCTGCTGGCGCTACTACTGGCTCACGTAGAGCCGGGTGAGGCCTTCTTGGCGCTGACCTTTGCCAGCCGCGTGCTCTTCTATGCTGCCAGCGCCTTGTGCGTATCTGTGCTCTTCCCGGCACGCTGGCGCTGGCCCGCCCTGCTGGCGTTGATTGTCATGCCTACGGGCTATGGCGCATTCAGTATGTTCTCGTATGCGGAGCCTTTCCTGACTGCGCGACCCTTTGCCGAGGCCCTATGCCTGCTAGCCATTGCGGCGCTGGCGCGCGATCGGATTGCCTGGGCAGTGGCCTTGTTTGTTGCTGCGGGGCTGCTGCATCCTCTGCAGGCCATTGTCGCTGCGCTGGTGGCTTGGTGCTGGCTCGTTTTGGGTGATCGCCGCTGGCTGTGGTCATTGCTGCTAGTGATGCCTGTCCTGATCTTGGCAGCATTGAGGGACGGCCCCCTGGATGGCCTGTTACTGGTGATGGACACGCAATGGCGCAGCATGATTGATGATGTAGGCGACCAGGTGTTTCTGGGCGCCTGGACGCCGCGTGACTGGTGCATCGTGCTGGCAGATGTCTATCTGCTGAACCTCCTGGCCCAGTGGGGCGGCCCCAACACGATATTAGGCAGGTTGGCCAAGGCAGTATTGCTCGCCACCGTACTCGGCTTGGGCTTGAGCTTCCTGCTGGCTGATATGTTGAGGCTGATCCTGCCCATTGGCTTGCAGCTGTGGCGCGTGCTGTGGATCGTGCATTGGTTGGCTGCGGCTTCGATCCCATTCCTGGTTTGGGATCAGTGGCAGCGGGGTGGACGTCTCTGGATTGCGCCCCTATTGGTGGTCGCCATTGCCGTAATCGGTGCCAGCGTGCCACGCAGCACGCTGCCATGGGCGGTGCTGGGACTAATCCCCCTGCATATGGTCTGGCCGCATGTGGCTGATCGGGTGAGCCCTCCTATTCGCGGCCTACTGCTGGCAGGATTGAGCGTGGCGATGATTGTGGCCACAGCGCGCTACCAGTTGCAGATGTGGGCAGTGTACGAAATGACCGGGCGCAATCCGGAAGTGGTCCGCCAGGACGTGATGATCTTCGCCTATCCGCTGATCTGCGGGGGGCTGGTCGCGTTGGCCGTCTGGAGTTACCGCAGGAGCGGGCCGAAAAGGCAGGCGCTGATGGGCGTGCTCTCAATAGCTGCCTTGGTGGGCGCGTTGAGCGTGTGGGATTCGCGCAGCCCGTGGACCCGGTTCCAAGAGTCCGCCCATGGCACGGCGGTGTTTAGTGAAGACATCCCTCGTAATGCCAGCGTGTTCTGGTTTGCCAGCGAGGCCTCCCCGCGTGCCGCCTGGCTAGTACTCCGGCGTGCCAATTACTACAGCCCACAGCAGCTGTCCGGGCAAATGTTCAACCGGCAGACGGCACTGCTGGGCAGACAGTTGAGCGCCCAAGTAGAACCGGTGACGCTGCAGGCGGAGATCTGCGAGGTGATGGCAAACGTGCAGGTGGACGCCGAACCTTGCAGGATCAGCGAGATGGGTCTGGACCATATGTGCATGCGCCATGGTGATCTGGCGCCGCCTGATTACTTTGTGTTGCCGTTCGACCAGGAAAAGCATGTGCGCAGCAGGTGGCAGGTGCGTCACCCGCGGACAGGCGAAATGATTACTACCGAGTACCTGTACAAGTGCTCAGACTGGGTGCCGCCGCCGGCGAGGGGCGCACAAGCATGAGCGAACCATCTGCAGTGGAAGTCGCCGCACCCTCCACGGCCCGGCGAGACTGGGCCTCAGAAGGCGGAGGCTATCTGCTGGCTTCGGCCGTGGCGTTGCTGGTTGATCTGGGTACTTTTGGCTTGCTCGCCAGATGGGGGTGGGGCTGGTACGGTGCTGCTACCGCGGGCTTCCTGGTAGGTAGCGTGGTGGCCTACGGCATCAGCGTGCGTTGGGTGTTCGCTACGCGCAGCCTCCATTCGCGCTCAGCAGAACTGGCAGCTTTCGTGCTGATCGGTTGTTCCGGCTTGCTTGTAGTGCAGGGGATAATGTGGCTAAGCATTGAATGGCTTGGTATGCCGGGGAGCATTGCCAGGTTGATTGCGGTGGGTTTTTCATTCACCTCCAACTTTGTACTGCGGAAACTGGTTCTGTTCCGGCCGCGCGCGCGTGGTCGGTCCATTGGGGAAGGGAAGTAGCATGAGTAAGCATGTAGTGATCATTGGCGCTGGGCCTGCAGGGCTAACGGCAGCGCTGGAGCTGGTGGGACAGCCCGGCGTGCAGGTGACGGTGCTGGAGGCCGATGATTGTGTCGGCGGAATTTCACGAACGGTCAACCACAACGGCAACCGCATCGACATCGGCGGGCACCGTTTCTTCTCTAAATCGGACTGGGTGATGCAGTGGTGGGCCAATCTGATGCCCATCGAACACTCGGGTGATGTTCCTTTGAATCTACGTTACCAGGGCCAGGCGCGCGATGGCCTGCCGGCCGGTGCCGCCGTGGCCGATGGGGCCAAGCCGACTGCCATGCTGGTACGCAACCGCCTGTCACGAATCTACTTCAACCGACGGCTCTTTTCGTATCCGTTGAAGTTGAACGTGGACAGCTTCCGCAAGCTGGGCGTAGGCAAGTCCGTGTTGTTTGGCTTTAGCTACTTGCGTGCGCAGGTCAGCAAAATCGAGCCTGAGGTGAGTCTGGAGGATTTCCTGGTCAACCGCTTCGGCCAGCGCCTGTACGGCCAGTTTTTCAAGGAATACACCGAGAAGGTATGGGGTGTGCCTTGCAATCAAATCAGCGCCGAATGGGGTGCGCAGCGCATCAAGAGCTTGTCGGTCACCAAGGCGGCGTTGCATGCACTTAGAGGCATGTTGGGCCTGAGTGGAAAGGTTGCGCAGACTTCGCTGATCGAAAATTTTTTATACCCCAAGCATGGACCCGGTGAAATGTGGGAGACCGCTGCGCAGTTGTTCAAAGCGCGAGGTGGCACCCTGCTGATGAACCACAAGGCTGTGGGCCTTGCCGTGGATGCTGGGCAAGTGCGCAACGTGACCGTGCAAAGCGAGGCGGGTGAGACCTTCAAATTGGATTGCAGCCACGCGGTGTCGACGATGCCTATGCGTGACTTGGTGGCTGCCTCGCGGCAAAGCTGGGGCGAGGACATTGTAGCCATCGCTGACAACCTGCAGTACCGCGACTTCATCACCGTTGGCCTGCTATATCGGGCCAGCGAGTTGCCGCGTGCGTTGGGTGACAACTGGATATACATCCAGGAGCCAGGCGTGAACGTGGGGCGCGTACAGATTTTCAATAACTGGAGTCCGCACATGGTCAAGGACGCGTCCATGGTGTGGATGGGCTTAGAGTTCTTCTGTCGCGAGACTGATGATCTCTGGAAGATGTCCGATACCGACCTGCGGCAGTTGGCGCAGCGTGAGATGCTGCAGATCGGTTTGGTTTCTGCCGCATCTGCGCAGGACGCGGTGGTGATTCGCGTGCCTAAGGCCTATCCAGGTTACTTCGGCGAGTCATATGCACGCTTCGACCAGTTGCGTGCAGCGTTGGACGCGGTGCCCAACCTATTTTTAGTGGGACGCAACGGCATGCATCGCTATAACAATCAGGACCATTCAATGCTGACGGCCAAGGAAGCCGCCGAGCAGATTCTGACCGGCAATGTGGATAAGAGCCGCTTGTGGTCGATCAATGTGGACGATGAGTACCACGAAGAAGCCAAGTCTTGAGTATGGATCAGCGCTGAGCCGTTTTCGGCTGATGCCCGGGCGTGGCTGCTGCAGAAGGGCCGGATTGTCGCGGTATTTGATTACACATGGAGCTGAAAAAGATGTGGAGTGTCCTTGTTTGTGGCGGGGCAGGGTATATCGGTAGCCATATGTCCCAGTGGCTGGCCGAACAAGGGCATGTAGTGACTGTGCTGGACAATCTGTCCACCGGTCATCGTCAAGCAGTCAAATGGGGGGAGTTTATTCAGGCGGATTTGCTGGATAACGCATCGTTGGCGCGAGCTTTTGACAGGCGTGACTATGACGTTGTGATGCATTTTGCGGCGACTTCGCTGATAGCCGCATCAGTGTGCGATCCGCTTCCCGCCTACCAGAACAACGTGACTGGCACGCTAAACCTCCTGGCGGAGATGCGTCGGCGCGGCGTGGATAAATTGGTGTTCTCTTCTACCGCGGCGGTGTTTGGGCAATCATCTATGATGCTGATCGATGAGCAGCAATTGATGCATCCGATCGCGCCCTACGGTGCCAGTAAACTGATGGTGGAGCGTATTCTTGCTGACGCGTGGGCGGCTTATGGCCTGTCTTCTGTAGTGCTTCGCTACTTCAATGCTGCTGGTGCTCTTTCCGAGCATGGTATCGGTGAGGCGCATGCTTACGAAACGCACCTCATTCCGAATGCACTAAGGGCAGCTGCCGGGCAAGCGCCGCCCCTGAAAGTGTTTGGCGCCGACTACCCTACGGCTGACGGAACGTGCATTCGCGATTATGTGCACGTACAAGACCTAGCCAGGGCCCATGCACTGGCAGTTTCTCTGCTTGAGTCCAGTCCGGGTGCCCACGATTTCAACCTAGGCAGTGAGCAGGGCTACTCGGTGATGGATATTGTCGCGGCTGCTGAGAAGGTGGTTGGTCGGCCCGTACCGTTCGAGTTGGTAGGTAGGCGCCCCGGCGACCCTGCGCGATTGGTGGCCTCTAGTGCCAAAGCACGTGATGTGCTTGGTTGGGAACGCAGTTGGCAGGATATGCTCGGAATTATCGAGAGTGCTTGGCACTGGCACCGTGCCCAGTCATTCTGAATGCTGTATTGGTCATGCTAGAAAGGTGCTCGTGCGTGAGTGCTGCGGTTAGTATCCTAGTTTGAATAGCCACATAGCGGCCGCCTTTGGCGGAGCGTTGGGTCCAATAGAGGAAACGCATGAACGCCGTTACCACCGCCAACCTTATCGGTATTACCGGCTTGGCCCGCCGCTTGGTTCAAGACGGTGCGCTCGATGAATCCGCCGCACGCGGGGCCATGGACCAAGCTGCAGCTGCCAAGGTTCCGCTTCCTCAGTGGTTTGCCGAAAAGAAACTTGTATCGGCAGCGCAGCTGGCTGCCGCCAACGCCGTGGAGTTCGGCATGCCGCTGATGGATGTGTCTGTGTTCGACGCTAGCCAGAATGCGGTGAAATTAGTCAGTGATGAGTTGCTCCAGAAACATCAGGTGCTGCCGCTGTTCAAGCGCGGCAATCGGTTGTTCGTGGGGGTGAGCAACCCGACCCAGACCCGTGCGCTGGATGACATCAAGTTCCATACCAATTTGGTTGTCGAGCCGATTCTCGTCGATGAGGACCAGATACGCCGTACCTTGGAGCAGTGGCAGGCAAGTAATGCTTCGTTTGGTTCGTCGTTGGGGAACGATGACGAAGAAATGGGTGACCTGGACGTCTCGGCCGGCGACGAGGACATGGGCGCCGGCGGGGATTCCGGGGTCGATGCCAAGGGCGACGACACGCCGGTGGTGAAGTTCGTCAACAAGGTGCTGGTGGATGCGATCCGGCGGGGAGCCTCCGACATCCATTTCGAGCCGTATGAAGACGACTACCGGGTGCGGTTGCGCATCGACGGGCTGCTGAAGAATGTGGCCAAGGCGCCGGTGAAGCTGAACCAGCGCATCGCGGCGCGTTTGAAGGTGATGTCGCAGCTGGATATCGCCGAGAAACGGGTGCCGCAGGACGGGCGCATCAAGCTCAATCTGTCCAAGACCAAGCAGATCGACTTCCGTGTGAGTACCTTGCCGACCTTGTTTGGTGAGAAGGTAGTGCTGCGTATCCTGGATGCCAGTGCGGCCAAGCTGGGCATTGAGAAGCTGGGCTACGAGGCGGATCAGCAAAAGTTGTTCCTGGAAGCGATCCACAAGCCTTATGGCATGGTGCTAGTGACCGGACCGACTGGTTCGGGCAAGACGGTGTCGTTGTATACGGCGCTGGGCATCCTCAATGATGAGACCCGTAATATTTCCACGGCTGAGGATCCGGTCGAAATTCGCCTGCCGGGCGTCAATCAGGTGCAGCAGAACGTCAAACGCGGCATGACGTTTGCTGCGGCGCTGCGCTCATTCCTGCGCCAAGACCCGGACATCATCATGGTCGGCGAAATCCGCGACCTGGAAACGGCCGAAATTGCGATCAAGGCGGCGCAGACTGGTCACATGGTGCTGTCGACGTTGCACACCAACGATGCGCCGCAGACCATCGCGCGTTTGATGAATATGGGCATTGCGCCCTACAACATCACCTCGTCGGTGACGCTGGTCATTGCGCAGCGCCTGGCGCGGCGGCTGTGCAACCACTGCAAGCGCAAGTCGTCGCTGCCTGAGAACGCATTGCTGGCGGAGGGTTTTACGCCGGAGCAGATCGCTGCGGGGATCGACCTGTATGAGGCGGTGGGCTGCGACGAGTGCACTGAAGGGTACAAGGGGCGTACCGGCATCTACCAGGTGATGCCGATGACCGACGAGATCGGCGCGATCGTGCTGGAAGGTGGCAATGCGATGCAGATCGCCGAGGCCGCGCAGAAGATCGGTATCCGCGATTTGCGGCAGTCGGCGTTGATGAAGGCTGCGCACGGGGTGACCAGCCTGGCTGAGATCAATCGGGTGACCAAGGACTAAGGGCTGGGAATCGGGAATCGGGATTGGGGAATCGAAAAGCCTGGGACCTCTACGTCCCAGGCTTTTTTGTTTGGACAGCTGGGCCAAGGATTGCAGCCGGCCACCGCAAGATGATGCGTGAGCCAATCCATAGCGGCGTCTCCCGCGAGAACCATCGCAGCCGGCGCCTGCGCTTTTAGATTCCCGATTCCCGATTCCCCACTCCCACCCGCCTACTCCATCCCCAATTTCTTCAACTTGTAACGCAACGCCCGAAACGTGATACCCAGCTGCGCGGCGGTCTTGGTCTTGTTCCAGCGGTTTTCTTCCAGCGCTTTCTGGATCGCGGCGCGCTCCAGTTGCTCGATGTAGGAGGGCAGTGCGGCGGACGCCGGGTCGATGTCGTGGACGGCTTCGCGCGGTTCGACCGCGGCGCTGCCGGGGGCGGCGGCAAGGCGGTGGCCGCCGTGGGCGGGCAGGCGCAGGTCGCTGGCGCTGATCTGGTCGTCCTCGGCCAGGGCCAGGGCGCGTTCGAGGATGTTTTCCAGCTCGCGCACGTTGCCGGGGAAGCCATACTGGTCCAGCGCGTCGAGCGCCGAGGGCGTCAGCAGCGGGATTGGGCGGCCATGGCTGTGCGCCAGCCGGGCGATGATGGCGGCGGCCAGTTGCGGCAGGTCGCCACCGCGTTCGCGCAGTGGTGGGACGCGCAGTTCGATCACGTTGATGCGGTAGTACAGGTCGTGACGGAAGCGGCCGTCGGAGACCAGGTCGCCCAGGTCCTTGTGGGTGGCCGACAGGATGCGGACGTCCACCAGGGTTTCGCCCGAGGCGCCGACCGGGCGCACCGACTTTTCCTGGATCGCGCGCAACAGCTTGACCTGCATCTGCAGCGGCAGCTCGGCCACTTCGTCCAGGAACAGCGTGCCGCCGTGTGCGGCCTGGAACAGGCCCGGCTTGTCGGCATGTGCGCCGGTGAAGCTGCCTTTCTTGTGGCCGAAGAACTCGCTTTCCATCAATTCGGCCGGGATGGCGCCGCAGTTGACCGGCACGAAGGGGCCGGCCGCGCGCGCGCCCTGCTCGTGGATGGTGCGCGCCACCAGCTCCTTGCCCACGCCCGATTCGCCGACGATATAGACCGGCGCCTGGCTGCGCGCCACCTTGCCGATGGTGGCGCGCAGGCTTTCCATCGCGGTCGAATCGCCCAATAAGCGGCTGGCCTGTTCCGGTGGCGGTGGTGGCGGGGCCGGGCGGTCGCGGTTGTTCAATTCCAGCGCGTGCTTGACCAGGCCACGCAATACGCCGATGTCCACCGGCTTGCTCACGAAGTCGAAGGCGCCGGCCTTCAGCGCTTCCACGGCCAGGTCCATGCTGCCGAAGGCGGTGATCATCGCCACCGGGGTCTGCGGGTGGTGCCTGGCGATTTCGGTGACCAGTTCGATGCCGTTGCCGTCGGGCAACCGCATGTCGGTCAGGCACAGGTCGTACGGGTTGTTGGCCAGTAACTCGCGCGCTTCGGCCAGGTTGGCGGCGGTGCTGATGCGCAGGCCCATGCGGCCCAGGGTGAGAACAAGCAACTCGCGGATATCTCGCTCGTCATCGACAACCAGGGCGCTTTTGGGTTCGTTCATCCTGCGCACGATAGCCCAGCGCGATGACAATCGACAATTGCCGCGCCCTTCGGGCACAACCATTCACTTGGTGCAGGCAGCTCGACTGCGCTTCATCGCTGTGAGATTCGGCGGCGGCGTGGGCAGCGCGTGCAAAGCGTCCGCCGCGGAAGAGCCGTTGCTTTCCAGCGCTGGCTCAGTCCACCTCCGCAAGGGACGTGCGGGCGTGCGTCACTTCAGGCTTCACTACTCGGGCCGGACCTATCGCGCGATGCCGCGCGGTAAGCGGCTGATTCTGCTCGCTGGCCCGATCATCGCCTTGCGGATGCGCCGGAACTGGGTGCGCAACACGCGCTGCAACTGACGCGAGCTGCGCTCGGGCGGCAGCCCTTCGGCCCTGGTCTGGCGCAGCGAGAGGTGCGGCCATCGCTGCAGCTCACAGGCTCAATGCGGCACGATGTCGCCATCGTTTGCGGCCATCGATGCCCACGGCACTGACGATGCCCGGCACTGCGAACCAGCCAATCCCGCCAGCCGAACGTGCGCACGTCGCTCCTTACCGTCCTGCTTATTTCCCGAGCAAGCCGTTGGGTGCCTGCAGGACGATCCGGAAACAGGCGCCGCCACCCGGCACCGAGACATAGTCCAGTTGTGCCTGGTTGGCGCGGCACAGCTCCTGGGCGATGTACAGGCCCAGCCCGGTGCCATGTTCGGAGGTGGTATAGAACGGGCGGAACAGTTGTGCGGCAACGGTTTCCGGAATGCCCGGGCCGCGGTCGATCACGTCGATCACTGCGGTGCGCTCCAGGCGTTCGACGCGCAGCTTCACTCGCGCCGGTTCGTCCATCACCCGGCCGTACTTGAGGGCGTTGTGGACCAGGGCAGTGAGGATCTGGTGCAGATGCTTGGGGTCGACTAGGGCATGCACCGAACTGCCCTGGATGCTGGCTTCCAGGATGTCGGTTTCCATCGATAGCGTCTGCCGGTACTCGACCACGAAGCGACGGACGAACGCGGCCAGGTCCAGATTCTCCGGGCTGGCGCGTTCGCGCCGGGCCAGGCCGAGCACGCTTTCGACGATGCCGTTGGTGCGTTGGCACTGCTGGTGGATGATCTGCAGCAGCCGGCGGTCGGCGTCGCCGATGTCCGGCGATTCTTCCAGCAGCTGGGAGGCGTAGCTGATCGCCGCCAGCGGGTTGCGGATTTCGTGCGCCAGGCTGGCAGAGAAGCGGCCCATCGCCGACAGGGTCAGCGATTCGGCGCGGCGCGAGACCACCGTGGCATCGTCCAGGAACACCAGCACCAGGTCGCTGTCGGCCAGCAGGCGGACGAAACGTGGCTGCACCTCGGGGCGGTCGGCGCCGAGCTGCAGTGGCGCTTCCTCCTGTCGCCAGCCGCTGCGCCAGCGTTGCAGCCGGCGCGCCAGTTCCGGGGTGAGCGCGGCCAGCGACAGGTCGGTCGGTGCCTTGCGCTGGTCGCCATCGCCCAGCAGCGCCAGCGCCGCTTCGTTGGCCAGGCTGATGTGATTGTGCGCATCCACCACCAGCACGCCGGTACGCATGCGCCGGATGATCAACTCGTTGATCTCGTAAAGATTGGCGACCTGCGCGCCGCGTTCTTCGGCCAGCACCTGGTTGCTGCGCGCGCGCGAGGCGATCTGCTCGCAGATGAAGGCCACCGCCACATAGCTGGTGGCGAACATGGCCAACTCGGCCAGCGGCCGGGTGGCGCCGCCGCCTTCGAGCAACGTCCACAGGTATTCGAGCACCATGCCGCTGCTGGCGAGCACCGCGATGCCCATGCCGTAACGCAGCCGCAGCAGGATCGAGGCGGCCGCCACGTTGAACAGCAGCATCATCGCGATGCCCGCACTGGCACCAGGCAGGGCATGCGTGGCCAGGGTCGCGGCCAGGATATCGGCGATCACCGCACACAGGACAGTGGCGGTCAGCCGGCGTTCGTTGCGGCCCCAGAACAGCAGCGGGATGGCCAGGCACAGGTAGCCGATCGCCACCGCCGCGCCCAGCCGGGGGTAGCGCGGCTCGGGGATGGCGTCGGAGAGGGGGCTGAACACCAGCGCGGCGATCAGGCCGGCCACCAGCACCCGGTACAGCGAGAAGAAGTACAGCTCGCGCTGTGGCGCGGACTGGATCCGGTCGATGAGCGATGCGCTGGATGCCAAGCCGATTCCCCGCCGTAACAAGCCGCGAGTATAGGCAGGTGCGGCGGCATGCACAGCGTGTGCGCACATTGCCGGGCGGCGCGCAAGTCTGCGATTGCTCGGCCAATTCCGGCGAATTTTTGCGCCGCACGGCGTGGTCGGCCACAATAGGCGGCCCGTTCGCGTCCCATGACGTGCCGCCTAGGCGGACTGCGTTGCACGCAGCGGTCGTTTCCTTTTCCCACGGTGACGCATGAATTTCCACGAATACCAGTCAAAACAGCTGCTTGCCGAGTACGGCATCCCCGTTCCGGCCGGCAAGGTCGCGGCGACCCCGGACGAAGCGGTTGAAGTCGCCAATTCCCTGGGCCAGGGCCCCTGGATGGTGAAAGCGCAGATCCACGCGGGCGGCCGCGGTAAGGCTGGCGGCGTCAAGTTCTGCAAGACCACCGACGATGTGAAGGCCGCAGCGGCCAAGATGCTCGGCACCAAGATGTCGACCTACCAGACCGCCGGCGTCGAGCTGCCGATCAACCTGGTGCTGGTGACCACCGCCGGCGAGATCGTCAAGGAGCTGTACCTGTCGATCCTGGTCGACCGCGGCACCAAGACCATCACCTATATCGCCTCGTCCGAGGGTGGTGTGGAGATCGAGCAGGTGGCGGCCGAAACGCCGGAGCTGATCCACTCGCTCAACGTCGATTTCGTCGAAGGCGTGCAGGGCTATCACGGCCGCGATTTCGGCTTCAAGCTCGGCCTGAACGCCAAGCAGGCCGGCCAGTTCGCCAGCATCATGGTGAACCTGTATCGCCTGTTCAACGAAAAGGACCTGGCGCTGGTTGAAATCAACCCGCTGGCGATCCTGGACGACGGCAACCTGTACGCGCTGGACGGCAAGTTTGACAGCGACGACAACGCCGCGTTCCGTCAGAAGCAGCTGGTCGCCATGCGCGACAAGACGCAGGAAGACGAGACCGAAGTGACCGCGTCGGAGCTGGACATCAACTACGTCACCATGGACGGCAACATCGGTTGCATGGTCAACGGCGCAGGCCTGGCCATGGCCACCATGGACGTCATCAAGCTCAATGGCGGCGAGCCGGCGAACTTCCTGGACGTGGGCGGCGGTGCCAACAAGCAGCGCGTTATCGAGGCGTTCAAGCTGATCCTGTCCTCGGACAAGGTCGAAGGCATCTTCGTCAACATCTTCGGCGGCATCGTCCGCTGCGACATGATTGCCGAAGGCATCATCGCCGCGGTCAAGGAAGTGGGCGTCAAGGTTCCGGTCGTGGTGCGCCTGGAAGGCACCAACGTGGAAGAAGGCAAGCAGCTGCTGCGCGACAGCGGCATGGCCATCATCCCGGCCGACAACATCAACGACGGTGCCAAGAAGGTCGTTGAAGCTGTCAAGAACGCCGCCTGATTCACGACACCGAAGGAACTATCCATGTCCGTTTTGATTAACAAGAATACCAAGGTGATCGTGCAGGGCTTCACCGGCCAGCAGGGCACCTTCCACGCCACTCAGATGGTCGAGTACGGCACCCAGGTCGTTGGCGGCGTGACGCCCGGCAAGGGCGGCACCACCCATATCAACCTGCCCGTGTTCAACACCGTGGCCGATGCGGTCGAGGCCACCGGCGCCGACGCCTCGGTGATCTACGTGCCGCCGCCGTATGCGGCCGACGCGATCCTGGAAGCGGCTGCGGCCGGCATCAAGGTCATCGTGTGCATCACCGAAGGCATCCCGGTGCTGGACATGCTGCGCGTCAAGAACGTGCTGACCCGTTCGCATCCGGACACCGTGCTGATCGGGCCGAACTGCCCCGGCGTGATCACCCCGGGCGAGTGCAAGATTGGCATCATGCCGGGCCACATCCACAAGCCGGGCAAGATCGGCATCGTGTCGCGTTCGGGCACGCTGACCTATGAAGCGGTCAAGCAGACCACCGAAGTGGGCCTGGGCCAGAGCACCTGCATCGGCATCGGTGGCGACCCGATCAACGGCCTGAACTTCGTCGACTGCCTCAAGCTGTTCAACGAAGACCCGCAGACCGAAGGCATCATCATGGTCGGCGAAATCGGCGGCGACGCCGAGGAAGCCGGTGCCGAGTACATCAAGAACCACGTCAAGAAGCCGGTCGTCGGCTTCATCGCCGGTGCCTCGGCGCCGGCCGGCAAGCGCATGGGCCACGCCGGTGCGATTGCATCGGGCGGCAAGGGCACGGCCGAAGGCAAGTTCGCGGCGATGGAAGCTGCCGGCGTCAAGACCGTCCGTTCGCCGGGCGATCTGGGTGCGGCGATCGCTGCGCTGGTGAAGTAAGCACGTCCCGCGCGCGTACGCGTGTGAGCGTTAGAGAGGCCGCCTTCGGGCGGCCTCTTTTGTTTGGAAGCGTCCCCTCATCCGCCCTTCGGGCACCTTCTCCCGCAGGCGGGAGAAGGGAGCAACAGCAAGAGAAAGAGCAACAGCAAGAGCAACAGCAACAGCAACAGCAACAGCAAGAAATGCTGCTGGATCATGGTCCAAGAAATGCCGGGCTGGTCGTCGCCTGCTTGATAGACGGAGCACGTCACGGCCACGCAACTTTCGCAGCTCACCCCCCCGGCCGGCTGCGACATCCCCTCTCCCGCTTGCGGGAGAGGGGTAGGGGTGAGGGCGCCTCCCGCGCGGCGATCTCCCACGCCAAAGCGCCATCAACACCGATAGCGCCACCCGGGCGGTGCAAGCCACCTTGGCCATCCTCCTGCCGGAAATGTCCATGCGCCACGCCGCCAAGACCGGATTCGCCAAGCATCTGCGTCGTGAAATGACCGCCGCTGAGCACGCGCTTTGGTATCGGTTGCGAGATCGACGCCTGCTCGGCTTCAAGTTCCGGCGTCAGTTTCCGGTAGGGCCCTATATCGTCGATTTCGTCTGCCTCGCCCGGGCATTGATCGTCGAAATAGACGGTAGCCAGCACCTGCTGCCCGGCGCGGACGCCACGCGCGATGCCTTCCTGCGCTGCGAGGGCTTCCAGGTGCTGCGCTTCTGGAATAATGCAGTTCTGGCCAACGGCGACGACGTCTGCGAGATGATCGCGCGGGGTCTGCTTGCGGCTCGCTCCTTCCTTCCCGCTTCCGTGCTTCGGAAAACACACGCACAAGGCCGTTGACATGTCCCAGACGCTCCGCATCGCCATGGCCCAGTTCGACTTCCCGGTCGGCGCGGTGGCCCAGAACACCGATCGCATCATCGACTTCATCGCAGCCGCACGCGACGAGTTCGATGCGGACATCGTGCTGTTTCCCGAACTGGCGATCAGCGGCTACCCGCCGGAAGACCTGCTGCTACGTCCGGGGTTCCTGGCGCATTGCGAACAGGCGCTGGCGCGGATTGCGGACGCCACTCGCGGTATCGTGGCGGTGGTCGGCTGGCCGCAGAGTGCCGGCAGCGTGGTCTACAACGCCGCCAGCGTGTTGCGCGACGGGCGCATCGAGGCGACCTACCGCAAGCGCGAGTTGCCCAACTACGCGGTGTTCGACGAGCGCCGCTACTTCGACGTGGATCCGGATGGCGACAGCTGCGTGGTCACGGTCAAGGGCGTGCAGGTGGGCGTGGTGATCTGCGAGGACCTGTGGTTCGCCGAGCCGCTGGCCAAGACGGTGCAGGCCGGTGCCGAGCTGGTGCTGGTGCCCAACGCCTCGCCGTACGAGCGCGGCAAGCACGCCCAGCGCGATGCGCTGCTGGCCGAGCGCACCCGCGAGAGCGGGGCGGCGATTGCCTACCTCAACGTGGTCGGTGGACAGGATGCGCTGGTGTTCGACGGCGCGTCGGTGGTGGCCGATGGCAACGGTACCGTGCACCCGGCCGCTGCCGCGTTTGTGGATCAATGGCTGGTGGTGGACTACGCGGCCGGCGCGCGCAGCTTCACCCCGGTGGTGTGGGTGGACGACGGCGACGAAAGCATGGACGCGCTGGCGTGGCGTGCGGTGGTGCGCGGGCTGCAGGACTATTGCCGCAAGAACGGCTTCAGCAAGGTGTGGCTGGGCCTGTCCGGCGGCATCGATTCGGCGCTGGTGCTGGCGATGGCGGTGGATGCGCTGGGCGGGGAGAACGTGACCGCGGTGCGGCTGCCCTCGCGTTATACCGCCAACCTGTCCAACGATCTTGCCGACGAGCAATGTCGCGCGCTGGGCGTCAAGCTGGAAACCATCGCGATCGAGCCGGCGTTCGAGGGACTGCTCGCCGCGCTGGGGCCGATGTTCGAAGGCACCCAGCCGGACATCACCGAAGAAAATCTGCAGTCGCGCAGCCGCGGCGTGATCCTGATGGCGTTGTCCAACAAGTTCGGCGGGCTGTTGCTGACCACCGGCAACAAGAGCGAATACGCGGTGGGCTACGCCACCATCTACGGCGACATGTGCGGTGGCTATGCCCCGCTCAAGGACCTGTACAAGACCGAAGTGTTTGGCCTGGCCAAGTGGCGCAATACCGTAGGCGGGGCGCCGGTGATTCCGCCGGCGGTGATCGCGCGCCCGCCCTCGGCCGAGCTGCGCGACAACCAGACCGACCAGGATTCATTGCCGCCGTACGACGTGCTGGACGGCATCCTGTACCGCTATGTCGATCAGGAGCAGTCGCGCGATGACATCGTCGCCGCCGGCTATGCGGCCGATACCGTCGAGCATGTGCTGCGGCTGGTGCGGCTCAACGAATGGAAGCGCCATCAGGCCGCCCCCGGTCCGAAGGTGTCGCGACGCGCGTTCGGTCGCGAGCGACGTTATCCGATCACCAATGGGTACTTCGGTCAGTAGGTTGCGGCGTCATCGCTAGTCGCGGACCCGGGTGCGGTGGCCGCCGGTCGGGCGAAGCGGGTAAGCAGGTCCAAGCTCGGCTTGGGCCGCGCCAGGTCGTACATCAGGCCGAAATGGCCTTCCGGCCCCTGGATGGTGGTCTGGTCCAGCAACTCGTAGACGTTCACCTCGGCCACCACGTCGGCATAGTTGTCGCGCACGGTGCGCAGCAGCTGCGCCAGGCTGTCGTAACAGCCGCGGTCGCCTTCGGTGCCGCCGCTGATGTTGCCCGTGTAGATTTCCGCGCAGTTCAGCTCGTTGAAGAACACCGGGGTGTTATAGGTTTGCGCGGCAGCGCGCAGTTGGCCCAGGTACAGCTGCGTCCAGTAGCCGGCATCCTGGTGGAAGGCGTAGTAGTGGAAGCTGATGTGGTCAAAGTTGAAACCGGCCGCCTTGGCCTTGGCCAGGAACCACAGCGAGCCATTGCGGTCGCCCGGGCAACGCGAATTGGCGCTGCGGTCGTCGCTGTTGCAGGCGGTGATGTTGATGGTGAAGCGCAGCCCGGCGCCCAGCTCATTGGAGGCCTGGCGCATGCCCAGGTACATGGTGGTCATCGCGGCAATACGGGCATCGGCCTCGGCGCGCACCAGGTCCTGTTCGTTGCCGATCTCCCAGACCTTGATGTCGACCGCATAGCGACGCGCCAGCTGGTAACCGATCTCGCGCGACATCGGATACACCATCGGGCGCAGGGTGATGCCGTACTTGCGCGCCAACGGGACCAGCGCATCCAGCGTGGCGAAATCGCGCGGGTCCACATCGAAACGGTAGCTGCGTAGATTGCGCGCGGCCAGCAGCTTGAAGCGGGCCTCGGCCTGGGCCATGGGATAGGCGGTGCGGCTGTCGTGGGCGTTGACGCCGTAGACGATGGGCGCCGCGGTGGCGGTCGTGGTCAGGCTGGCCAGCACCAGGACAAGCAGACACACAACGATGGGGCGTGACATGCGGCCTCCTTGGCTGGCACATGCGGGGAAGTGGATCCTCTGTGCAGTCGAGTATAGGCAGCCGTCGCGGCCTGTTCGGTGACCTGGCACCGATTCCTGGCCATCGGCCGATCCGGAAAGCGCAAGCGCACCGCAGCGTGCGGGGGGATTCACCGTCGAATGGCCGTCGCCAGCGGACAGCATGCACCTTGGGCGGCACACCAACGCACAACAAAGAGGGGCCTTGCGGCCCCTTCAGGAAGACATCCAGCCAACAGGTGCGCGATCTCAGTCGCGGCTCATCTGCGCGTTGCGCTGCCCGGTGGCTGCGGACTTCTCGCCGGCGAACGGGTTGAGCTTGCGGATGGCCCAGGGGTACTTCGGCCAGTTGCCGGTAAGCCACGGGTGCTGCGGGCTGTTGAGCTCGAGCACGCGGCGTGCGTCGGCGGCCAGGGTCTTGTTGCCCAGGTGCGTGTAGGCCTCGGCCAGCACGGCGACCGCATCGTATTGATAGGCGCTCTGCGGGTAGGTTTCCAGCAGGTAGTTGGCACGGCCGGCCGCCGACACCCACGCGTTGCGGCGCAGGTAGTACAGCGCGTTGTCCAGCTCATGCTGGGCGAAGATGTCGCGCAGCTCGATCATGCGCTTGCGCGCATCGGCGGCGTAACGGCTGTTCGGGTAGCGGTCGGTGACGGTGTTGAAATCGTTGTAGGCCTGCTGCGGCGAGGACAGGTCGCGGCGGCTCGGGTCCAGCGACCACACCCGGCGCAGGAACACCGTGTCGCGGTTGCTGTTGGCCAGCCCGCGCAGGTAGTACAGATACGAGATGTTGCGATGGGTCGGGTAGGTCCGGATGAAGCGGTCGACGCTGGAAACGGTGTCGTCGTGCTTGCCGGCCTTGTACTGCGCGTAGGCGGTTTCGATCATCGCCTGCTCGGTGTACGGCCCATACGGGTACTGGGCGATCAGCCGCTTGTAGCTGGCTTCGGCGCCGGCCCAGTTGCCTTTCTCCATCAGGCCATGGCCCTTGCCATAGAGCTGCTCGACCGGCATGCCCTCGTCGGGATTCTTGTCCTTGGCGCCGCGGTGGCAGCCGGTGATGACGAACGCCATGACCAGCATGAGGGCAATCAGGCGCGCAGGCGCGGAAAACGTGGACCGTCGGATCATGGGTCTGGGCAGGACGCATCAGGAAAACGAAAGCGCGATGATAGCCTAGTGGCCTGTCCGGCGACTGACTCCTGCCGCCCGGACCCCCAAATTCCCGTTTTTGCCTGAGTGCCCGTGTCCATGTCCGACCCCTCCGCCGACTTCACCGACCCGTCCATCCGTCAGGCCACCGTGCCCGACAGCGCCGCAGGGCGCCGTTTCGATGCGGTGCTGGCCGAGCTGTTTCCCGAATTCTCGCGCTCGCGGCTGGCGGAGTGGATCAAGTCCGGCGATGCGTTGCTGGATGGCGAAATGGCGCGTCCGCGCGACAGCCTGCGCGGCGGCGAGAGCGTGCAGCTGCAGGTGGTGCTGGAAACCCAGACCCACGCCGCGCCGCAGGACATCCCGCTGAACGTGTTGTACGAGGACGACCAGGTGCTGGTGATCGACAAGCCGGCCGGCCTGGTGGTGCATCCGGGCGCGGGCAACCCGGACGGCACCCTGGTCAATGCGCTGCTGTTCCGCGACCCGGCGCTGTCGGCGGTGCCGCGCGCCGGTGTGGTGCACCGCCTGGACAAGGACACCAGCGGCGTGATGGTGGTGGCGCGCACCGTGCAGGCGCAGACTGCGCTGGTGGAGCAGCTGTCCGCGCGCGATGTGCATCGCCAGTATCTGGCGGTGGTGGTCGGTGCGCTGGTGTCCGGCGGCACCGCCAATGCGCCGATCGACCGCCATCCGCGCGATCGCCTGAAGATGGCCGTGCGCGACGATGGCCGCGATGCGGTCACCCACTACCGCCTGCGCGAGCGCTTCCGGGCGCATACCGCGCTGGAATGCCGTCTGGAAACCGGGCGCACCCATCAGATCCGTGTGCACATGGCCCACCTGAAATCGCCGATCGTCGGCGACCCGCTGTACGGCGGCGCGCTCAAGCTGCCCAAGGGCGCCACCGACGCGCTGGTGCACGAGCTGCGGACCTTCAAGCGGCAGGCGTTGCACGCCGAAACCCTGGAATTCCTGCATCCGGTCAGCGGCCAGCCGGTGCGCGCCACCGCGCCGGTGCCGGCCGATCTGCAGCGCCTGATGACCGCCCTGCGCGAGGACAGCGCACGCGCGGCCGAACTGGCGCGTCGCTGACGTGACCGTGTCCGCGCCGTTCGTCCTGCCCGCCGACTGGCCGGCGCCCCCACGCATCCGGGCCCTGACCACCTTGCGCTACGGCCTGGGCGAATCGGTGCCCCCGTTCGACACGCTCAATCTGGGCAACCGCAGCAGTGCCCAGGGCGATGCGCCCGAGCGGGTGGAACGCAATCGGGCGCTGCTGGCGGATGCGCTGGCCTTGCCCAGCGCGCCGTGGTGGTTGCGGCAGGTGCACGGTGTCGAGGTCTTGCGGGTGGAGACGCCACCGCCCGGGTTGGTGGGGCAGGCAGGCGGCGGCGATGCAGTGCCGGGCGCGCACGAGCCCAGCGCCGATGCGGCGGTGACCGCGGTGCCGGGCGTGGTGCTGGCGATCCTGACCGCCGATTGCCTGCCGGTGGTGCTGGCTGCGCGGGATGGCAGCGAGGTGGCTGCCGCCCATGCGGGGTGGCGCGGGCTGGCCGACGGCATGCTGGAGCGCAGCGTCGCCGCCATGCGCACGCCGGCAGCGCAGGTCATGGCGTGGCTGGGACCGGCGGCAGGGCCAGACATGTACGAGATCGGCGAAGACGTGTTCAACGCCTTCGTCGGCGACGACGTGCAGGCGCGGGTGGCGTTTGTCGCCACCCGTCCGGGCCATTGGCGGGTGGACCTGTATGCGCTTGCGCGGCAGCGCCTGCAGCGTGCCGGCGTGCCGGCTGCGGCGATTCATGGCGGCGGGCTGTGCACCATTGCCGATGCCGGGCGCTTTTTTTCGCATCGCCGCGATCACCGCAGCGGGCGCATGGCCACGCTGGCCTGGATCGCGCCCTGAGCACGCCACTGTTCGCGCAGGTGCTGGGCCAGGCCGCATTCGCGCAACTGCCCGCGCCGGTGCGTGCGCTGCATTCGGTGCAGCAGCGGCAGACCTTCGCCGGCAGGGCGCAGATCCAGCGCGGGCGCCATGCCCTGGTGCCGTTGCTGGCGCTGCTGAGCCGCTTGCCACGCAGCGGCACGGTCGCGGTGGACGTGGAGTTTCTGGTCGATGCACAGGGCGAGCGCTGGCATCGCCGGTTTGACGGCCTGCCGATGCATTCGAGGTTATGGCGGCATGGCCGTGCACTGCGCGAGCACCTTGGCGCGGTCCGGTTCGAGTTCGCGCTGCACGCCGATGCCGATGCGTTGTACTGGCAGGCGACCGGCGTGTGGGCGTTTGGCTGGATTCCGCTGCCTGCACGCTGGTTCGAGCAGGTGCGCTGCCGCGAGCATGCCGACACCGGCCGCTACGGATTTTGCGTCGACGTGCACCTGCCGCTGGTAGGGCCGTTCATTCGCTACGAGGGCTGGCTTGAACCGCGTTGATCCGCCGGGCGTTGAACGCGCCCACCTGGAGCCGGCGTGCCCGGAGCCGCCTCGTGGGGCGC
>NZ_JSZE01000050.1 GCF_000802365.1 Xanthomonas cannabis pv. cannabis | reverse complement strand
AGGCCGACCCCACCGCACAGGCCGCCATGCCCACCAGCGACGCAGGCGATCCGGCCTCTCCTGCACCGCCGTTCCACCCACTGCCCGCTGTCGCCGCTCCCACGTTTGCACGCCGGGGGTTCGCCCGCCCGCGCCTGCGCGCCAGCGGCCGGCAGTGGGCGGTGTTGATCGGCCTGGTGGCGTTGCTGGGGCTGCAGATCATCGTTGCCGACCGCGCCCAGCTGGCCGGCAACGCGCGCTGGCGGCCGCTGGTCAGCGTGGCCTGCACGCTGGCGCGCTGCACGTTGCCGGCCTGGCGCGAGCCGGCCGCGCTGACCCTGCTCACCCGCGATGTGCGCCCGCTGCCCGGCGCGGCCGGAGTGCTGCAGGTCCAGGCCAGTTTCCGCAACGATGCACGCTGGGCGCAGGCCTGGCCGTGGCTGCAGCTGTCGTTGTCCGATGCCGACGGGCGGGTGATCGGCACCCGCGTGCTGACACCGCAGGAGTATCTGGGCAAGGCGCCGGCCGCGCAGGACACGCTTGCGCCGGGCCAGGCGGTGCAGGTGGCGTTCGCGGTGCGCGAACCGGCCGCGAGCACGGCCGCCTTCAGTTTCGACTTCCGCTAAGCGGACGCGACCCGCACTCGCCGCGCACATGGGCGTGGCGAGCGGTGAGGTCACGCGCTAGACTCACTCCCCCTCGCCGGCCACGCGTCCCGGCTTCGTGACACTGGGAACTTCCTTTGAACGCAGCCTCCTCCCGTCCTGACACCAGTCGTGGCGCCCCCAAGTCGCCCCTGCGCGAACACGTGGCGCAGTCGGTGCGCCGTTATCTGCGCGACCTGGATGGCAGCGACGCGGACGATGTGTACGAGATCGTGTTGCGCGAAATGGAAATCCCGTTGTTCGTCGAAGTGCTCAACCATTGCGAAGGCAACCAGAGCCGCGCCGCGGCGCTGCTGGGCATTCACCGGGCGACATTGCGCAAGAAGCTGAAAGAGTACGGGCTGACGTAGGCCTGGGATTCGGGATTCGTAAAAGCGTGCTTCTGCCAGACGGTGCGGGCACGGGTTCCCGGTCACAGCGTGGTTTCGTGCGGGTCAGCCTTCCGGTTGGCCAGACGCGGCGGCCGACCGACGCGCTGCGCCGATCCGATGCTGCAGGTCGCCAACGGCACGCGATGCACATGTTGCGATCTTCTGACGAGCAATGTTGCAGGCGATCACGCCCAGCCATAACGAATCAGGTGGAAAAACACCGGCGCGGCGAAGCACACCGAGTCCAGGCGATCGAGCACGCCGCCGTGACCTTCGATCATGTGGCCCCAGTCCTTGATGCCGCGATCGCGCTTGATCGCCGACATCACCAGCCCACCGAAAAAGCCCATCAGGTTGGCCACCAGCGCCAGCCCAAACGCGTGCCATGGCGCAAACGGCGTGATCCACCACAGCGCCATGCCGAGCAGGCTGGCCGACAGCACGCCGCCGATGAAGCCTTCCACCGTCTTGGACGGCGACAGCTTCGGCGCGATCAGATGGCGGCCGGCCAGCTTGCCCCAGACGTACTGCAGCACGTCCGACGATTGCACCACGATGACCAGGAACGCGATCAGCAGCAGATTGCGGCCGGCGTAACCGGGAATGTCCAGGTTCAACAACGCCGGCACGTGCGAGATGCAGAACACGCAGATCATCAGCCCCCACTGCACTTTGGCGGTGCGTTCCAGATAGCCGGTGGTATCGCCGCCGATGGTGGCCAGGATCGGCAGCACCAGGAACGCGTACACCGGAATCAACAACGTGTACATGCCGTACCAGCCGGTCCACACCAGCCCGTATTGCCACGGCAGCACGATGTAGAACGCGGCCAGCAGCGCGTAGTAATCGCCGCGCCGCGTGGGGGTCAGGGTGATGAACTCGCGCAGCGCAAACAACGACACCAGCGCGAACAGCCCGATGACGCCGGCGCGGCCGAACACGAACGCAATGCCGACCACCGCCGCCATCACCCACCACGCGCGGATGCGTGCGACCAGGTTGTCCAGCACCGCACTCGGGCGTTCGCGCGCACGCCAGCGCAGCGTCTCGGAAATCAGTGTGGCAATCACCAGTACCAGCGCAATGCCGCTGAACAACCACAGCGTCTGCTGATGCATTGGGGACTGCTGCAGCTGCCCGCTGAACACATAAGGATTCATGCGCGCCCCTCCAGTTGCTCCGGCGACAACGCCAGCAGCGCCACGCGTGCGCGTGCCAGAAACGCATCCTTGTCCTCATCGGCGCCCAACCGCAACGGCGCCCCGAAGGTGGTGGTGCACAACAGCGGCAACGGCAGCCACTTGCCCTTGGGCATCACGCGCTTGAGGTTGTCGATCCACACCGGCACGAACTCCAGTTCCGGGCGTTGCCGCGCCAGGTGATACAGCCCGCTCTTGAACGGCAGCACGCCTTCGTCCGGGTTGCGGGTGCCTTCGGGAAACAGGATCAACGAATCGCCGGCGTCCACTGCATCGCACAGGCATTGGATCGGGTCGCGGGTGCGCTGCGCGGCATCGCGCTCGATCAACACACCGTTGAACACCGCGTGGATCAGGTAGCGGCGCAGTGCAGTGCGCTGCCAGTAATCGGCAGCGGCGACCGGACGCACGGTATGCCGTAGGCTAGCCGGCAGCGACGACCAGATCAGCACGAAATCGCCGTGGCTTGCGTGATTGCCGTAATACACGCGGCGTTCGTTGGAGGGTGCACACCCACGCCACAGCGCACGCGCGCCGGTCAGGGTACGAATGGCGCCGCTGCAGGCACGCGCGATCAAACGGGCAATCATGTCCACTCCAATGCGCGCACGGGTGTGCGCAGCGCTAATTTCACGATCGGTGCTGCAGCGGTGGGCGGCGTCGCCACTTCCGCAGCCAAGGCACCCGACACACGACACGCCGCGGACATGGCATGGCGCGAGCACTGCAATGCCTTGGCTGGCGCGGTGACCGTTGGCAAGCACTGCATCCGCTGAAAATGTGCCAGCGGCGCGGTGAGAGCCTTTGCCGCGTGTGCAGCGGTCACCACAGCGCCTTGCCGATCAGGGCGGCCCCCAGTGCCAGCACCTGCACCACCACGCTACCCACTTGCCTCAACAGCAGACGGCGCATGCCGGCCCAGCGCGCCAGCCAGTCGCGTGGCGCCGGCGCCATGCGCAGCAAGCCGATCGTCTGCAGTGCCTGATCGAGCTGTTGCGCGGCGCGATGCTCGTCGCTGTTGTCGATGGCAATCTGCTGCAGCACGGCCTCCAGCAGGTCCGCATCCAGGCCGACCCGGAACGCCCACACGCGCTGCACGACGCCTGCAGCCACACTGAGCGCGTAGCACAGCTGGATCGGCGCGGGTGCATCGGTGATGCCAAGCAGCACGATCACGGCGGCCAACAGCAGCAGCGAACACCGGTCCAGTGCAGCGCCCTGGCGCAACACCGCACGCATGCCGGCAAGTGTCATGGTCGCGCTCATGCGGCCACCTGCCCGGTGGCTGCATCGTGGCTGTCCACTGCGCCGGCGGCCGCAATGGCCGCACGGTGATGCGCACGCAGCACGATCGCCGGCCGCACCGCACGCAGTTGCGCAATGGCAGCGTCCACGCCGGCAGCCCGCCCGCTGCGGATCAGCCAGGTTGCGACGCTGGCCGCACTGCGCGAATACCCCAGGGCGCAACACACCAGCACCGGGCCGTGCGCACGGGCCTGTTCGATCGCCTGCGCCGCCGCGCGCAACTGCGCCGGCGACGGTGCCACCAGATCCAGCATCGGCACCGCCTGGTCCTGGGCAACTGCGGCGTACAACGACAGCTCTGCAGACACGTCCACGACTGCGGCAATGGTGCCGCGTTGCCCGGGCAACGGAATCCGCCCCAGCCACACCTCATCGGCCACCAGGCGCGGCAATGGATCGCGCCGTGTCCATAGCCGCGAATTGCACCATGCCGCCAGCAGATACGGCGCATACAACCAGCGCGCGGCAAGACTCAAGCGCCCATCGCTGCGCTTCTGGAATCCGAGCGGGCCGAGCAGCGCGTAATTCATGGCCACCAGCGACAAGGCCAGGGTGATCCACAGCAGCCACAGCCCGCTGCCACCACTCCACAGCGCAAGCGCGCCACTGACCAGCGCGCCGGCCAGATACGCAGCGGCCAATCGCCAACGGCGCGCGTCACGTGTCAGCCGTGCCTGGGCAAACGGTGCAGCGATGCGCTCCGGCCACAGCCACACGCACAGCCAACCCGCCGCCAGACCGGTGGGGATATCCAGGAAGTGATGTTGATAGGTGGTCAGCACCGACACGCCGATCAGCGCAAACCAGCCATGCAACAGCCAGCGCCACACACCGGAAAGATGCTGCGCATAGCGCACCCACAACACCACCAGCAGCACGATGTGCAGCGATGGCGCTTGATTGAAGGGCTTGTCGAAACCCAGCAGCACCGCAAACAACCAGCCGAACACGCCATCGGTATCGGGCCGGACGAAGCTGTAGCGCAACGGCCATAGCAAAAAACACGCCACGCACAGCAGCTGCGCGCTGAGCAGGCGCAACGCGTGCGTGTCCAGCTCGCGCCGCGTGCGGCAGACAAAGAACGACGCCGCGTAGAACAGGTCGATCGACCAATACGGCACGATGGTCCATGGCCAGAACGGCATGCCATGTTCCCAGCCGAACACCACCGATGGCACCTGCGTGGCCCGCCCGGCCAACGTATTGGCCAGGCCATAGCTGAGGAAAAAGAACGGCCCCAGCAACGCCAGCCACAGCGCAGCGCGAGCGGTCGGGCGTGCGCCGTGCGTCATGCCTGGATCCGCTGCGCCATCGACACGGTGAAGATGCCGAACGCATCGATGCGCTGCGTCACCTTGCGAAAGCCCGCCGCTTCCACCAGGCCATCCATTTCCTGCTGGCTCCGCCGACGCATCACCCAGGCCACGCCATCGCGGTGGCTGGTGAGCGCGCGCGCAATGAATTCCAGCTGCGGATGCCAGGGCTGGCCGGTGTAGAGCAGATAGCCGCCCGGCTGCACTGCGGCGGCAAGACCTTCCAGCGAGTGCGCCACCTGGTCATTATCGGCAAACAGCTCGTACAGGCCCGACACCACTGCCAGCGTCGGCGCCGGTTGCACCGCCGCCAACGCCGCCGGGTCGAACGCATCGCCTTGCTCGAACCGGGCGATCTCGCCCGCGCCCAGCGCCTGGATCAGTGCGGTGCCCTGGGTGACGTTGAGCGGGCTGAAATCGCGCAGCACGATCGCATCGGCACGTTGCGCGCCGCTGCCCAAGGCGTCGAGCACGTAACGCCCATGCCCTGCGGCAACGTCCAGCACGCGCACCGGCATGCCGGCACCACGCAACCGTGTCGCGGCATCACGCAGCAATTCACCCAGATGCGCGCCGCGGATGCGGATGCCGCGCCAACCGATCGCGTTGAGATAATTGCGGTCGATCATGCGGCCCAGCGGCCCACGACCACGCGCCTGGTTGCGGTAGATGTAGTCCAGCGTGCTGCCGGAGTCGAAACCGGTCTGCAGGCCGAGGGCGATGCCCTCGGAAAGCGTGCCGCCCAGCCGCAGGCCGGCACGCACGCCGCGCCAGCGCAGGTCCTGCAGGCTGTTGCGCGGTGGTGGCCAGGCCAGCCGCTCGGCCTCTTCGAAACTGGGGCCGCTGCGGTGCGCGTCGCGCAACTGCGCGCGCACCGGCGGCGCTGCGAAACGCGCCTGGATGAACGCGCGCATCGGCGCGATCGCAAGCGCACGATCGCGCTCGCCCAGGGTGTCGTGGAAGAAACCCGGCAACCAATGCCGCTGCTTGATCGGCGAGCGCAGGTTCTCGTAGAAGCGGTCCTGCGGGCCGCGATGCACCACGAAATCCGAGCCGGAGACCAGCAACTGGGTTGGCACGGTGATCGCCTGCGCATCGTCCACCACGCGTGCGGCCGCCGCATACAGGCCCAGCAACACGCGCACCGAAATCGGACGGGTGATCAGCGGGTCGGTGCGATAGCTCTCCACCCGCTGCGCATCGTGGGTGAGCCACTGCGGCTTGACGTAGCTGTTGACGAAGAAGTTGCCGCGCAGCGCATGCATCAGCGCCAGCCCGGCGCGTGCGAACGGCACGTACAACTTCACCTTGAACGCCGGCGAGGCCAGCACCAGCGCGCGCAGTGGCGGGGCATAGTCGTGCACCCAGGTAGCGGCCACCACCGCGCCCACGCTTTGGGCCACCACCGCAATGTCCTGCACCGCGATGCCGTGGGTGGTGCCAATGTGCGCGATGAAGCTGTCCAGATCGCGCACCAGCGCCTCGAAGCCCGGCGCATCGCCCCGCACGCCGGGCGAGCGGCCATTGCCGCGCGCATCCCAGGCGAAAAACTGCGCATCGGGCAGGTCCAGCTCCTCGGCCAGATGCATCACACGGCCGGAGTGCTCATGCCCGCGATGCAGCAGCACCACCGCCTTGGGCGCGCCACCTGCCACCGGGGCCGGCCAGTGCCGATAGAACAACTGCACACCATCGAAACTGGCGAACTCGCGCTCGACGACATCACGCATCGGATCATCCTGAAAAGAAGAAAGTAAACAGAGTGCAGCGGACATCGCATGCGCACTGCGGCGCGCAGGCAGCGCGCTTAGCCGGCCGGCGCCTCCGCCAGCCCGGCGCGCACCCGCCGCCACGCCGTGGCGATGCAGGCCAGACTCAGCGCAATGGCCACCCAGGTGACGCCGCGCGCACCCAGCAACCCGCAGGCCAGCCCCACGCCGACAACGCCAATGACGAAGGCGCGGTCGCTCTTGCCCATCGGCCCGTCGTAACGGCGGCTGGCGCCGACCATCAGGCCGAGCACGCCGGCGTATTCGGTCAGCGCGGCCAGCAGTGTGAACAGCCATAGCCATTGCGCACCCACCCCGGGCACGCCAAGCAGGCTCAAGTACAACGCCGCGTCGGCCACCACATCGCACAGTTCGTTGAGGTAGGCGCCCAGCCGCGACTGCTGACCAAACTCGCGCGCCAGCATGCCGTCGATGGCGTTGAGCCCCATGCGCAGCAACATCCACACCGGCAGCAACAGATACAGCAGCGGCCAGCCGGCGCCGGCGCGGTAGACCACCGCTGCCACCAGCAACGACACCGCCGCCGCGCTCAGCGTCACCTGGTTGGCGGTGATCCCGCCGCGGTACAGCGCGCCCACCATCGGCCGCAGCAGCGCCTGGAAGCGTCCTTTCAAAGCATAGATCGAGGCCATACGGGGTGTTGAGTCCATTCGAGCGCTGGCGCAGCCTACAATATCGGCTGCTCCGCAACGACATCCCCCACCGATGGCCACTGATTTGCTGCCCGTGCGCCGGGCCCTGCTCTCCGTTTCCGACAAGACCGGCCTGATCGATTTGGCCCGCGCGCTGGCAGCGCGCAACGTCGCGCTGCTGTCCACCGGCGGCACCGCCAAGGCGATCCGCGAGGCGGGCCTGCCGGTCACCGACGTCGCCGAGCTGACCGGTTTCCCGGAGATGATGGACGGCCGCGTCAAGACCCTGCACCCGCTGGTGCACGGCGGCCTGCTTGGCCGCGCCGGCATTGATGAAGCGGTGATGGCCGAACACGGCATCGTGCCGATCGACCTGCTGGTACTGAACCTGTATCCGTTCGAGTCGGTGACCGCCAAGGCCGACTGCACGCTGGCCGATGCGGTGGAAAACATCGATATCGGCGGCCCGGCGATGCTGCGCAGCGCGGCGAAGAACTTCGCCCGCGTGGCGGTGGCCACCGACCCGGCGCAGTACGCCGAGCTGCTGGCCGAACTCGATGCCAACGACGGCCAGCTGTCGGCGGCCAGGCGCTTTGCGCTGTCGGTGGCCGCGTTCAACCGCGTCGCGCAGTACGACGCGGCGATCAGCAACTATCTGTCGGCGGTGGCCGACAGTGCAGAGAGCGTGCCCACCCGCAGCCCGTTCCCGGCGCAGATCAATTCCAACTTCGTCAAGGTGATGGATCTGCGCTACGGCGAGAACCCGCATCAGGCCGGCGCGTTCTACCGCGACCTCTACCCGGTGCCGGGCACGCTGGCCACCTTCCAGCAATTGCAGGGCAAGGAACTGAGCTACAACAACCTGGCCGATGCCGATGCGGCGTGGGAATGCGTGCGTCAGTTCGATGCGCCGGCCTGCGTGATCGTCAAGCACGCCAACCCCTGCGGCGTGGCGGTGGGCGCGGCCTGCGGCGATGCCTACGAACTGGCCTACGCCACCGACCCCACCAGCGCGTTCGGCGGCATCCTGGCCTTCAACAAGACCCTGGATGCCGCGACGGCGAAGGCCATCCTGGATCGCCAGTTCGTCGAGGTGCTGATCGCGCCGGACTACGAGCCCGGCGCGCTCGACTACGCCACCAAGAAAGCCAACGTGCGCGTGCTCAAGATCCCGCACGGCAACGGCCTCAACAACTATGACACCAAGCGGATCGGCTCGGGCCTGCTGATGCAGTCGTCCGACAACCGCGGCATGTCGCTGGGCGAGCTGAGCGTGGTCACCCAGCGCGCGCCCAGCGAGGCCGAACTGGGCGATCTGCTGTTCGCCTGGCGCGTGGCCAAGTACGTCAAGTCCAACGCGATCGTGTATGCCAAGGACAGCCGTACCATTGGCGTGGGCGCCGGGCAGATGAGCCGCGTGGTCAGCGCCAAGATCGCCGCGCTCAAGGCCGAAGAGGCCAAGCTCACCGTTGCCGGCTCGGTGATGGCCTCGGACGCGTTCTTCCCGTTCCGCGACGGTATCGACGCTGCGGCCGCGGCCGGCATCAAGGCAGTGATCCAGCCCGGCGGCTCGATGCGCGATGGCGAAGTGATCGCCGCCGCCGACGAACACGGCATCGCGATGGTGTTCACCGGCGTGCGTCACTTCCGGCATTGATGTCACCGGCACAGGGATAGGTCGATGCACCGTTTGCGTTGTCTTGCTGCGTTTATTTCCACCGCCGTGCTGTTGAGCGCCTGCAAGCAGGCGCCTGCGCCGGCTGCGGCGCCGGTTGCAGCGGCCCCTGCAGCGCCAGCCAACAGCGCTCACCTGAGCCGCACCGAGCGGCTGGATGGGTTTCTGCGTACGCGCTATGGCGCCAAGGCCGGCTTGGCCGCGCAATGGAGTGGCGAGGCGGACGGATTCAAGGCCGACAGCCAGGTCTGCGCCGAACAGCCGGTGGTGGTGGGCGACCAGGTGCAGCAACTGCTGGCGGTCTGCCATAGCCTCCTCGATGGCGGCCACGGCAACCCCGGCCTGGTCGATTTCTTCGTGCTGCGTGGCGATGGCGACGGCTTCAAGGTCGTGGTCGAACGGCTCGCCGATGGCTACGGCAGCGATGGCCAACCCGGCAGTGTGGACATCCTGCGGCTGGGCAGCGATTTCTACGGCTTTGCCGTGCACAGTTTCTGGATGGGCCAGGGCCTGATGCTGGAATCGCAGGATCTGGTCGTGCCCGGCCCCAAGGGCTTGGTCAATGCCGGCTCGCTGCGTGCACATATCGACAATAGCGGCGCACTGGCTTGCGACGACGACGCGCGCGAGCCGGAACAGACGCAGGCGCAATGCCTTGCCGAGGCCTTCGATGTGGATTTCGCGCTGGAGGTGGACAACAGCAAGCCGCAGGCGCGCACCTGGCCGCTGCGCATTCACGAACACGGCAGCGATTGCGGCGTTGCACTGGATAAGACGCACGTGTTCGCGCTCGACACCAAAACCTGGACCTACCCATTCCCCAACGCACTGCAGCGCGAAGGCTGCAGGTAGCGCCCCCTTTCCCCCGTACTAGCGAGCAGCTCCCTTGAAAATCCTCGTCATCGGCTCCGGCGGCCGTGAACATGCCCTGGCCTGGAAGATCGCGCAGTCCGCGCGCGTGAGCGAGGTGCTGGTGGCACCCGGCAATGCCGGCACTGCTACGGAAGCCAAATGCCGCAATGTCGCGATCAAGGTCGACGACCTCGACGGCTTGCTCGCCCTGGCGCAGCGCGAGGATCTCGCGCTCACCGTGGTCGGCCCGGAAGTGCCGCTGGTGCTGGGCGTGGTCGACCGCTTCCACGCCGCCGGGTTGCGCATCTTCGGGCCCACCGCCAAGGCCGCGCAGCTGGAAGGCAGCAAGGCCTTCGCCAAGGATTTTCTTGCGCGTCATGGCATTCCCACCGCGTATTACGCCGTGCACACCGACGTGGACGCTGCACTGGCCTACGTGCGCGAGAAAGGCGCACCGATCGTGGTCAAGGCCGATGGCCTGGCGGCCGGCAAGGGCGTGATCGTGGCGATGACCTTGGCCGAAGCCGAAGACGCGGTGCGCGACATGCTCTCGGGCAATGCGTTCGGCGACGCTGGCGCACGCGTGGTGATCGAGGAATTTCTCGATGGCGAAGAAGCCAGCTTCATCTCCATGGTCGACGGCACGCACGCCTTGCCGATGGCCACCAGCCAGGACCACAAGCGTGTGGGCGATGGCGACACCGGCCCCAACACCGGCGGCATGGGCGCCTACTCGCCAGCCCCGGTGGTCACACCCGAGGTGCATGCGCGGGTGATGCGCGAGGTGGTCGAGCCGACCGTGCAGGGCATGATCGCCGACGGCGTGCCGTTCACCGGGTTTCTCTATGCCGGGCTGATGATCGATGCGCATGGCGCGCCCAAGGTAATCGAATTCAACGTGCGCTTCGGCGACCCGGAAACCCAGCCGGTGATGCTGCGCCTGCAGTCGGATCTGGTCGAGCTGCTCGACGCGGCCATCGACGGCACGCTCGACGGCGCACAGGCGCAGTGGGACCCGCGCCCGTCGCTGGGCGTGGTCATCGCCGCCAGGCCGTATCCCGAAACCCCGGTCACCGGCGAGGTCATCACCGGTCTGGACGCAGTGCCGGCCACCGCCAAGGTCTTCCATGCCGGCACCACGTTGAACGCCGAAGGGCAGGTGATCAGCGCCGGCGGCCGCGTGCTGTGCGTTGCCGCGCTCGGCGACAGCGTGCTGGAAGCGCAGCGCAACGCCTACGCCGGCCTGCGGCCGATCCACTGGCCCAACGCCTTCCAGCGCAGCGACATCGGCTGGCGCGCGATCGCCCGCGAGCAGGACACACAGGCATAACGCCGTACGCTTGCCGCAGCGGCGCCACGCGCACGCTGTCGCGGCGTGGCGAGTCGCCGCTGGTGCAGCACACTGCGCGGCACCAGCACGCCTTTCGCCGACGCCAGTGCCCGCCGGCTGCGACCACCCCCAGCATGCAGCTACTGACAAAGGACTAGCCGCCCTGCACACCGGCGGCGCGTGGCTGCGGCAATAATGCCCGGGCACGCTTGCCCTTCAGAGACCGTGGCCGCCACTACCTTCGAAACCCGCCTCAGCCGCCTGTGGGCCCATGAAAAGGCCAGCTATGGCCTGCGCGTATTCATCGCACTGGCGGTGGCGATGGGCGTGTGCTGGCACTGGCATCAACTCACCGCGGTGCCGGCGCTGTTCCTGGGCGCCATCGCCAGCGCCATCGCCGAGACCGACGACAACTGGCTGGGCCGCATCAAATCGGTGCTGCTGTCGTTGCTGTGTTTTGACGCCGCCGCCGCTGCGGTGACGCTGCTGTTCCCGTATCCGCTGGCGTTCGTGATCGGCATGGCCCTGGCGACCTTTTCGCTCACCCTGCTGGGCGCGCTGGGCGAGCGCTACGCGTCCATCGCGCAGGCCACGGTGGCCTTGTCGATCTACGCCATGATCGGCATGGACCAGCATGGCAGCCACGACCCGCGTATTGCCTGGCATGGCGCAGCGCTGCTGATGATCGGCGCCACCTGGTATGGCGTGCTGTCGATCCTGTGGACCATCCTGTTTGCCAATCGCCCGGTGCGCGAGCGGCTGTCGCGGCTGTTCTTCGAACTGGGCCGCTACCTCAGGCTCAAGGCCGATCTGTTCGAACCGGTGCGCCAAAGCGACCTGCACGCGCGCCGGCTGGCGCTGGCCGAACAGAATGCCAGGGTGGTCGGCGCGCTCAACGCCGCCAAGACCGCGATCATGAGCCGCTTCGGCCGCTCGGGGCGGCCGGGCGTGCAATCGGGCCTGTATTTCCGGCTGTATTACATGGCGCAGGAATTCCACGAGCGCGCCAGCTCCTCGCATTACCCGTATGAAGCGCTGACCGACGCGTTCTTCCACAGCGATGTGCTGTACCGCTGCCAGCGCCTGCTCGCGCTGCAGGGCAAGGCCTGCGCCGCGCTGGGCGAGGCGATCCGGCTGCGCCAGCCGTTCGACTACGGTGACAACAGCCGCCTGGCCACCGAAGACCTGCGCCAGTCGCTGGATTACCTGCATGCGCGCGCCGACCCGGCGCTGGCGCGCCTGCTCGGCGCGCTGGAACTGCTGGTCACCAACCTGCAGAGCATCGAGCGCAAGTTGTCCGAAGCGGCGCAATTCGATTCCACCAGTGACAACCTCGACACCCGCCTGCGCGATTCCTCGCCGCATACCTTGCGCGAGATGGCCGCCCGGCTCGGCCAGCAGCTCACGCCCGGCTCGGTGCTGTTCCGCCATGGCCTGCGCATGGCCATCGCGCTGGTGGTGGGCTATGCGGTGATGCAGTCCATCCATGCCGACAACGGCTACTGGATCCTGCTCACCACCGCGTTCGTGTGCCGCCCCAACTACGGCGCCACCCGCCTGCGGCTGGTGCAACGCATCGCCGGCACCCTGATCGGCCTGGTCGCCACCTGGGCGCTGATGCAGCTGTTCCCGGGCACCGAAGTGCAATTGCTGCTGGCCCTGGCCGCTGCGCTGATCTTCTTCGTCACCCGCACCGATCGCTATATGCTCGCCACCGCCGGCATCACCGTGATGGCGCTGTTCTGCTTCAACCTGCTCGGCGACGGTTTCGTGCTGATCTGGCCGCGCCTGATCGACACCTTGATCGGCTGCGCGATCGCCGCGGCGGCCTCGTTCCTGATCCTGCCGGACTGGCAGGGCCGCCGCCTCAATCAGGTGATGGCCACGGTGCTGGCCAGTTGCGCGCGCTACCTGACCCAGGTACTGGAGCAATACGCCAGCGGCATGCGCGACGATCTGCCCTACCGCATCGCACGCCGCGACATGCACAACGCCGATGCCGCGTTGTCGGTTGCGCTGTCCAACATGCTGCGTGAACCGGGCCGTTACCGGCGCAATCTGGACGCGGGTTTCCGCTTTCTGGCGCTGTCCAACACCTTGCTCGGGTATCTCTCCGCACTGGGCGCGCACCGCACCGCGCTGGAAGGCGGACACGATCCCGCCATCGCGCAGGCAGGCGACTACCTGCAGCGCGCGCTGGGCGAGATCGCCACCGCCTTGCGCGAACGCCATCCGCTGCCGGTACACGACGAAAGCGAAGAGCTCGCCACCGCCGACGCATTGGAACACCACGCCGTGCAATTGCCACCCAAGCAGCGCCTGGTGCGCGACCAGCTGGCGTTGACGCTGCGCTTATTGCCCAAACTGCGCGCTGCGGCGCTGGCGGTGACCACCGCGCCGGCAGAGAACACGGCCCGTCTGGCGGTCAACAAGGCTTAGCGGCGTGTTGCCCACAGGTGCGTGGCCGTGCAGCCAACGCAGCGTCCCTGTGCAAGGCGACACCGAGCCATGCAATGCCGCGCAACTGCCACATTCGTGCAGTCCCCGCGTCGTCGCCTCATCAGCCACGCCTACTTCCATTGCCCGCGCGCCACGCTCAGCCCCACCCAACCCAGCGCCGCTGCAGCAAGCACCGCGCCACCGATCACCACCCCCATCCAGCCGGCCTGTGCATACGCCGCAGTGCCCAACGTCGACCCCACCGCACCACCGATGAAATAGCAGGTGATGTAGGCCGAGGTGATGCGATTACGTGCATTGGGGTTGCGCTGATAAATCACGCTCTGGTTGGCGATATGCACGCCCTGCACCGCGATATCCAGCAATAGCACGCCCACGATCAGCAGCGCGATCGACTGCGGCGCAAACGCCAGCAAGCCCCATGACACCAGCAACATCACCAGCCCGCCCCAGCTCACGCGGTCGCCATGGCCGTGATCGGACCAATGCCCGGAGCGATTGGCGGCCAGCGCACCGGCCGCACCGATCAGGCCGAACAGCCCGATCACCACGGTGCCATAGCCATAGCTCGGCCCGGACAACAGAAACGCCAGCGTGGTCCAGAACATGCTGAAGCCGGCAAAGATCAACCCGCCCAGCACCGAACGCGAGCGCAGCACCGCATCGTCGCGCAGCAGGGTCAGCACCGAGCCCACCAGCTTCGGATAGGACAATTGCGCATTGCCCGGATGCCGCGGCAGCCCACGCCACAGCAGCCATGCGGTGACCAGCAGCAACCCGGACGCGATCCAGTACACCGTATGCCAGCCGCCCACACCGGCCAGCACGCCGGCCGCGGTACGCGCCAGCAGGATGCCCAGCAGCAGCCCGCTCATCACCGTGCCGATCACCCGGCCGCGCTCGTTGGGCGCCGCCAACGTGGCAGCGAACGGCACCAGGATCTGCGCCGCCACCGAGCTGGCGCCGCTCACGATCGTGCCCACCAGCAACATCGCAAAACTGTGCGAACTGGCGCTCACCAGCAGGCCCAGCGCGCTCAGCACGAACAGGCCCACGATCAGGCTGCGCCGCTCCAGCCGGTCGCCCAGCGGCACCAGCAACAGCAAGCCGGCCGCGTAGGCCAGCTGCGCGGCGGTCACCACCGCGCCGGCGCTGCGCACCTGGATTCCGAACGCCTGCGCCAGTGTTTCCAGCAAGGGCTGGGCGTAGTAGTTGCTCGCCACCGCCAGACCGGTGGCGGCGGCCATCAGTAGCACCAGACGGCGCGCCAAGGGCGGATGGGACGTCGGCTCGGGGGTCATGGCGTGTGCTTAGCGAAAGGATGGGCGCAGTGTGGGCAGCGGCGATGCATCTTTCCAATGTATTGTTTTCACCGTATCCATCGCGTTTCGAGATTGCATGCTGACCTTGCGCCAACTGGAATTTGCCGTCGCCGTGGCCGAAGAAGGCGGCTTCACCGCGGCCGCGCGCCGCTGCAACACCGTGCAATCGGCGCTCAGCCACCAGGTCGCCAAGATCGAAGAGACCTTCGGCGCACGCCTGTTCGAACGCGGCACCCGCCATGTGCGGCCCACCGCCGCCGGCGAGGTCTTTCTGCACAACGCCCGCGAAACCCTGCGCGCGGCCGAGCGCCTGCACGAGGAAATGGCCCAGGCGCTGGGCACGGTGCGCGGGCGGCTCACGCTGGGGCAGATTTCCTCGCTCACCACCGTGCAGCTGCCGGCGTTGCTGCATCAGTTCCGCAGTGCGCACGCGCGGGTGGACGTGCACCTGCGCACCGCCATGAGCGAGGCCTTGCTGCTCGATCTGGGCGAAGGCCGGCTGGATGTGGCCCTGGTCGGCGTTGGCCCGCAGGTCGCGGTGCCAGCGCAGCGCCTGCTGCTGCATGAGGAGGCGCTGGCCTTGATCGTGGCCCCCGGCCACCGCTTTGCCGCGCGCAAACGGGTGGCGCTGGCCGAGCTCGACGACGAACCGATGGCCGGGCTGATACCCGGTGCCGGCGTGCGCGGCATCATCGATGCCGCCTTCGCGCAGGCCGGCCTGCGGCAGCGCCAGCAGTACGAGGTCACCCATGCCGATCTGGTGCGCGAGCTGGTGGCGGCCGATCTGGGCGTGGGCATCGTGCCGCACACCATGGCCGGCGCCATGCGTGGCGTGGTCACGGTCGCGCTCAAGGAGCGTTTCCGCTTTCTCACCTACGCCGTGTGGCGGCCCGACCCAACCCCGGCCGCGCGCGCCTTCGTCGCCTTGCTGCGCGCCCAACGCGCGCCCCGCACGCCAGCAGCACGTGCAGCGCGCTGAGCGAGGCGGCATCCACCAGCGCGCCGTGGAAGCCTGCTAGGCTGCGCGCGTTCGCAAAGGAAACTGCATGTCCGGTCACAGTCAGTTCGCCCTGCTCAGGCAGCGCCGCTTCTTGCCGTTCTTCGCTGTCCAGGCGCTGGGCGCGTTCAACGACAACGTCTATCGGCAGGCCATCATCGGGCTGTTGTTCTATCTCGGCATCGATGCCGCGCAGCGCACGCTCTACACCAATCTGGCGCCGGCACTGTTCATCCTGCCGTACTTCCTGTTCTCCGCGCTGGCCGGCCAGATCGCCGAAAAACTGGAAAAACAGAAGCTCATCGTGATCACCACCACGATGGAGATCGCCATCATGTCGCTGGCCGCGGTGGGCTTCATCACCGAGAACATGGTGATCCTGCTGATTGCGCTGTTCTGCACCGGCCTGCAGTCCACCCTGTTCGGGCCGGTGAAATATTCGATCCTGCCTTCGGTGCTCAAGCCGGAGGAACTCACCGGTGGCAATGGCCTGGTCGAGATGGGCACCTCCATCTCGATCCTGTGCGGCATGATCTTCGGCGGGCTGATCTTCCAGATTGCCGGCAGCCATGGCCCGGAAGCGGCGGCCACCGCGGTGATCGCAATCGCCGTCACCGGCAATCTGGTGGCGCGGCTGGTGCCCAGGGTCGATGCCGGCGCGCCCGAGCTGACCATCAACTGGAACCCCATCCCCGAATCGCGCGCCATCATGCGCCTGACCCGGCGCACGCCGGCAGTGCGCAACTCGGTGCTGGGCGTGTCGTGGTTCTGGTTCGTCGGCACCGTGCTCACCGCGCAGTTGCCCACCTACGCGCAGCTCAATCTGGGCGGCCAGCAGGACCTGTACGTGTTTGCGCTGGCGTTGTTTTCGATCGGCACCGGCGTCGGTTCGCTGCTGTGCGAGCGGCTGTCCGGGCGCACCGTGGAGATCGGTCTGGTGCCGCTGGGCGCGTTCGGCATCAGCGCGTTCCTGCTGGATCTGTATTTCGCCCGTCCCGGTGCAGCGCCGGTCACCGGGCTGTCGATCAGCCAGTTCGTGCAACAGCCTGGCAGCGTGCGGCTGATCGTCGATCTGGTCGGCATCGGCCTGTTCACCGGCTTGTTCGTGGTGCCGTTGTTTGCGCTGATCCAGAGCCGCACGCCCAAGGCCGAGCTGTCGCGCGTGATCGCCGGGCTCAACATCCAGAACTCGTTGTTCATCGTGGCCGCGGCCGTCATCGGTATCGCACTGCAGCTGCCGCAGGTCGTGCTGTTCGGCGTGCGTCTTCCGTTGCCCGGCCTGAGCATTCCGCAGGTGTTCCTGGCGCTGGCCATCGCCAATACGCTGGTGGCGCTGTGGATCTTCACCCTGGTGCCTGAGTTCCTGATGCGCTTCCTCAGCTGGGTGCTGGTGAGCGTGTTGTACCGCCTGCGTGCGCGCGACATCGACGGGCACGTTCCCGACGACGGCGCCGCGTTGCTGGTGTGCAACCACGTCAGCTACATGGACGCGCTGATCCTGTCGGCGGTGATTCCGCGCCCGGTGCGCTTTGTCATGTACTACAAGATCTTCCGTATCCCGGTGATGCGCTGGATCTTCCGCACCGCCAAGGCCATCCCGATCGCCGGCGCGCGCGAAGACCCTGCATTGATGCAGCAGGCCTTCGACCGCATCGATGCCGCCTTGGCCGATGGCGAACTGGTGTGCATCTTCCCGGAAGGTGCGTTGACCAAGGACGGTGAGATTGCCGCGTTCAAATCCGGCGTCGAAAAAATCCTGGAGCGCCGCAACGTGCCGGTGATTGCGCTGGCGCTGCGCGGCATGTGGTCGAGCATGTGGAGCCGCCGCGACACCCGCCTGGGCCGCATGCGCGTGCCGCGCCGGATGCGCGCCCGGATCGACGTGGTAGCCGGCCCCGCCGTGGCCGGCGATCAAGCCAGCGCCGCATCGCTCGAACAGCAGGTGCGCGCATTGCGTGAGGACCGCGCCTGAGTCTGGCGGGCGGGGGCTTTGCGTCTGTCGCGCACCGCGAGTAGCCTGTGCGCCACTGCACGCTTTGCCGCCGCGTTCGCCAAGCGAGCGCGACAGGCCGCACCGGGGGAAGTCGTTGTGCTCAACATCATCGCGCCTGAGGCGTCTGCCGTGATCGGCGGGCGTTGCTCACTTCAGCGGCTGGCTGTCGTGCCGGCGGCGATAGGCATGCCGATGCACTCGTCCCCGGATAACACACCCCACTCACCCATCAGTTCGCTGTTGTTTACCACCCAAGGAGCTTCACCATGAGTGCCATCCCACCG
The DNA here is from genome assembly GCF_000802365.1 of Xanthomonas cannabis pv. cannabis. Lineage (GTDB taxonomy): Bacteria > Pseudomonadota > Gammaproteobacteria > Xanthomonadales > Xanthomonadaceae > Xanthomonas > Xanthomonas cannabis. Next base: position 29,290 of record NZ_JSZE01000050.1, on the reverse strand, counting down.
CCGATCCATCCCTCTTCCAGCGCCGCACCTGGCCCGGTGCCCAATCACCTGATCTGGGCGATCGTCTCCACCGTGCTCGGCTTCTGCCTGTGCTGCCCGGCCCTGATCTCCGGCATCGTGGCGATCGTGTTCTCCAGCAAGGTCAACGGCCTGCTCAACCAGGGCGACATCGACGGCGCGCGTCGCGCTTCCAACACCGCCAAGACCTGGTGCATCGTGACCAGCGTGCTGGCTGCGATCGGCCTGCTGATCAACATCGGCATGGTCGCCACCGGCGGCATGCAGGGCTACATGGACTACATGCAGCAGTTGCAGCACATGCAGTAATGCAGCTGCGTCCACGCCATTGGCTTGGACTCGGGGCGGCCACCAGCGTGGCCGCCTTTGGCGTGTCGTTGCTGTATCGCTTCGACCCGAACGCGAGCAACAGCCCGTTCCCGCCCTGCGTGTTCCGTGCCGTCACCGGCTGCTACTGCCCCGGTTGCGGCATGACGCGCGCACTTTATGCGCTGGTGCATTTCGATCTCCCCGGCGCCTTCGCAATGAATCCGGCCGCCGTGCTCGGCCTGTTCACCCTGCCCGGCCTGATCGCCTGGAAAGTCGGCTGGCGCGCGCGCTGGTTCGCCCCGGTCGTGCAGACGATGTCCGAACCGAAGTTCTGGCTATGGGCCTTGCCCACCTACTGGATCGCCCGCAATTTGCCGTGGTACCCGTTCACGCTGCTGGCGCCGGGTTAGGTCATCAGAATCAACTCCGCGGTCCCGTGCAAGAATCCAGGCACGCTATCGAACGATCAGCCGGGAAGACTGCCAGACGTCACCGCCTGGCAAGTCGTCATCGGGTTCGACGATGGAAGCCGGCTCTTGGCGGACGTCGATGGCGATGGCAATGCCCCTGCGCTTTCCATGCCGATGACGCAGCTGATTGACTGCCTCTCGTCGGGCACGGCGTTACCGCACCCACCCCGCAATCACCAGCAACGCCAGCACCACCATCCACAGCAGCAGCACACGCCACACCAGGCTCATCGCATCGCGCACTTCCGGCAGGCGGCGCCATACCGGTACCAGGCCCGAATCGGTGTAGTCGTGCGCTTCCTCGCGCAGCTCGGCGCTCACGCTGGCACGCGCCACCGCACCAAGAAAATGCGGCTCCAACGTCCAGCGATTGCCATGCGCCTCGCGCCATGCGCGAAACACGGTGTCGAAGTTGCCCACCAATGCCATCGACACGGCGATCAACTGCGCCACCGGCCATTCCAGCGCCGCCAGCAGCCAGCGCGCGCCAGCCAGATTGCGTGGCGGCAGCAACACCGACAGCGGGCTTTCCACCGCCAGTGCGGTCAGCCGGTACAGCGCCGCGCCAAATGGCCCCAGCAGCAGAAACCACAGCAGCACCGCAAACCAGCGACGCAGTCCGTTGATCACCACCGCTTCCACCAGCGAGGGCACCTCTTCGTGCACGCTGCCGCCGGCCGCCTGCAGGTGCGAAATGGCCTCGCGCCGCGCACCGGGCTCGTCGGCATCGATCACCGCTTCCACATCGCGATCCAGATCGCGCGGGCCCCAGGTCCAGGCCAGCACCGCCACACCGAACACCAGCGACAGAAAGCCGTGCCACACATCGTCCAGCAGCCATTGCAGCAGCAGGACTACACACAACGCAGGCAGCAGCGCCAGCAGTACGCCATAGCGGCCCTGCCAGGCGCCGCGGCCGGCGGCATGGCTGTCCAGCCGGCGTAGCCAATGGCCGAACCAGTCGAACCGTCGCAACCTGGCGACCTGCGCCGGCACCAGATGGCCCAGCGTGAGTGCAACGACAACGGCAACCAGGGTCGTGAACATGGGTGTCCCTCCTCAGCCGAGTCTAGCCGAGCGGGCGCAACCGCCGCGCAACGGGCAGGTCGGCCACGTACCACCCACCTGTGCCAGGCACCCATGGGCTGCGCCGCCCACCCGACGCGTGCGCGCGCCGCCGATGCGCTTAGCCATGGGTGCGATACCAGCGCTCGATCAGCGCACGGGCGATCGAGATGGCCGGCGGCAGGCCGATGCCCTCCTCGCCGCCCTGCCCGGCCAGCGCGGCACCGATCTCGGCATGGCCGACCCAGCGTGCATCTTCCAGTTCGCCGGTCACCTGCGGCACTTCGCGGGCGTCGGCATGGGCGCTGAAGCCCAGCATCAGCGCGCCGGGAAACGGCCAGGGCTGCGCACCCTGATAACTGCAGTGCCGGATCCGCACGCGGGTTTCTTCATGCACCTCGCGCGCCACGGTCTGCTCCAGCGATTCGCCCGGCTCGACGAAGCCGGCGATCACCGAATAGCGGCGCGGCGCCCAGCTGGCCTGGCGGCCCAGCAGCAGGCGCGCACCGTCGCTGACCGCCACGATGATCGCCGGGTCCACGCGTGGATAGTGCTCGGTCTGGCACTGGGTGCAGTGTGCGATGAAGCCGGCGCGGCGGAACACGATCGCCCCGCCGCACACACCGCAAAAACGCGTGCGCGACTGCCAATGCAGCATCGCCCGCGCATACGCCACTGCGGTGGCGAGCTCCGCCGGCCACTCGGCCGCCGCCTGGCGCAGATCCACCCGCTGCGGCGCCTTCAGGTCGAGCGGATCGGCCGACAGGCAGAACCAGCCCTCCTCCCCGCGTAGTCCCAGGAAGATCGCTGCCTCCGGGCCATCGGCAAGCGCCGCGCCCTGCAGCACCAGCGGCTGCCCCTGTGCATCGGCCAGGGCGGTGCCCTTTGCATCGATCAACAGCACGCGGCCCTGCGGCCACAGCTGCGCCAGCGCGGCAGGATCGTCACGCAGCGCATCGCCGCGGTCGAGCGGCGCGTGGCTGAAGGCGAAACCGGACAACGGAAAAGTGGACTCTGACATCGGCGCAAGCCTGCCGATAATCGGCGACACCCGCAACCATGCAGCGCACGGTGGCCGGACATCTCGCGGCGCGCGTTCAGATGGTGATCACCGCCCCAGGCCGCAGGTCCGCGCAGCAGGTGCGCAGCGTCATCGTCATGACGTGTGCGCTACAGCCATGGCGTGAGCCACCGGGAGATCGACGGATGGTTACGGATGGTTTATGCCAGCATGTGACTCGATACAGACGAACCCGCATGGCGCATCTGGCCAACCCGGCTGACCCGGCGTCGCAGGTTCATGGCGGTGCCGGACCCATCGCGCGCCGCCCTTGACCGGACGCTTCCGGCCAGCTGGCGTCAGACGCTGAAGCTGCTACCGCACCCGCAGGTGGTCTTGGCATTCGGGTTGCGGATCACGAACTGCGCCCCGGTCAGGCTTTCGGTGTAGTCCACCTCGGCGCCCATCAGGTACTGCAGGCTCAGCGGATCGACCAGCAGCGTCACGCCATCGGTCGCCACGGCCAGATCGTCTTCGGCACGGTTCTCGTCGAACTCGAACCCGTACTGGAAGCCGGAACACCCGCCGCCTTCGATGTACACGCGCAAGGCCAGGTCGGCATTGCCTTCTTCCTGGATCAGCTCGCGCACCTTGGCGGCGGCGGCTCCGGAAAAGTTCAGCGGCCGGTCGATGGACTGGTAGTCCGGCGCCGGGGCGGCGGTGGGAAGCGAAACGAGCGTACTCATGGCCCCAGCATGGGGGTCGGACGGCCTTACTTCAAGCCGCTCCCGACGGCCAGCGCGCCGCGCTTCAGCCGCCCACCGGCTCAGGCCTCGGCGGTTTCGGCCTGCAAGGCCTTGGCCGGCTCGGCGCGGCTCGGGTCCGGGGCCGGCAACGCGGCGGTCACGCCCGCGGCGGCGGCCGCATGGATCAGGCGCCCGGTGAGCTGCGCACCGGCGCTCATTTCCACCACCTGGTAATGCACATTGCCCTGCACGCGCGCATTGGCAGCCAGTTCGACCCGCTCGGCCGCATGCACATCGCCGGTCAGCTGGCCGTTGATGATCACCACCGGTGCACGCACCTCGCCCTCGATGCTGCCCTGATCGGCCACCGTCAAGGTGGCGCTGGCGCCGTCCTCGGCGATCACCTTGCCCAGGATGCGGCCCTCCACGTACAGGCCACCGCTGAACAGCACATCGCCGCGGATCACCACTTGCGGGCCGATCAAGGTGTCGACCACGGTCTGCGCACCACGGTTGGATTTGTTTCCGAACATGAGCTACTCCCCCGCGCCATTGCCGGCGACTTTCCAGTCGAATGTCTGAGTGACCGGCGCCCCATCGCCGCTCAGGGAGATTTTGACACGTTGCGGGGTGAAATCCTTCGGCAGGATGACGCTGCCATCGAGCTGTTGAAAATAGCGGAACGAGTACGGCTGGCCGGCGGCATCAGGCGTCTGGTGCAACGCGTTCCAGCTCACCGTCACCAGCTTGCCGGCGCGCACGCCTTCCACCGCAAAGCGCAGCTGGCCCTGGCTGATCGCGCCGCGGTTGAGGTTCTGGGTCAGCACCACGCTGTAATTCCAGGTGCCGCCGGCCTCGGCGGTGAACTGCACCGAATGCGCGTTGAGCCCCTTGCGCTGCGCCGTGGAGCCCACCAGCCGCTCGTAGAACGCCACATCGGCGCGCAGCGCGGCGATCTGCTCGTCGCGCTCGGCCAGCGAGGCCTGCACTTCGGTATTGGCGGCCCGGCTGATCTTGTCCGACATCGCCAGGTTGACCTGGCGCTGCTGCAATTGCTCGATGGTCCGCCGTTGCTGGGCCTGGCTGCGCTGGGCCTGCTGCAGTGCCGCCTCGGCCTGGACCAGGCGCGGTGCGGCGGTGCGCGTGGCCATCCACCACACCCCGGCCAACGACGCCAGCCAGACCAGGGCCAGCAGGATCCACAGCCAGCGGCCGGTCGCACGGCCACCGCCCGACTCCCGGTGGACGATCTGAGGGCGAGCGGCTGGTCTCATGGGCATCGGGTCCGGACGGGCCGGCGCTGTGGTCGGCGGCGTAGTGTGCCAGAGCCTTGTCGACCGTCGCGCTGGCGCTGGAACGGCCGTTATCCGATAGTTCCGCATTGTCCGCAGGAAGCAACGCCATGAGCGAAGCGCATCTGTTCGTGATCGGCATCCTGCTGGCCTGGCTGGCCGGCATCCGCGTCTACCTCACCGTGTTCGGCGTCGGCCTGGCCGGGCTGCTCGGCTGGATCGAGCTGCCGCCCGCCCTGCATCCGGCGCAGTCGTGGTGGGTGCTGGGCACCTCCGGCGCCTTGGCGGTGGCCGAATTCTTCGCCGACAAGATTCCCGGCGTGGACTCGGGCTGGGATCTGCTGCAGACCCTGGCGCGCGTGCCGGCCGGTGCATTTCTGGCCGCCGCCACGCTGTCGCCGGATGGCGATCTGGGCACCGGCGCCCTGGCGGCCGGTGCCGGCGTGGCGCTGACCAGCCACACGCTCAAGGCCGGCACCCGCGCCCTGCTCAATACCTCGCCCGAGCCGGCCAGCAACTGGGTCGCCTCGCTGGCCGAAGACACCATCGCCACCACCGCCCTGGCGCTGGCCCTGGCGCACCCGTGGCTGGCACTGGGTGTTGCGGTGGGCTCCAGCGTGGTGGCCGCGCTGGTGGTGTGGTGGGTGTGGCGACTGTTGTGGCGTGGCATGCGCCGGCTGGTGGCGCCGATGCGCGCTGCCAGCACGCCGGCTCCACGCCGCTCCCCGCTATCGTGAAGTTCATCGCATAATCATCGCGACTGCAGGGAGTATCGATGGCCGCCCGAGATCCGGTTCCTTTCACCACCCGTGACGACACCGCCACGCGTAATCGCCCGCTGCGCGCCGAGACACCGCCGGCCGACTACTGGCGCCGCTGGGCCGATGAGGCCGCCGGCGCATCCGACGCTGCCGCGCCGGTGAGCGCCGCCATCATTCCCGCCCCCATCCTCGCTGCCGCCCCGGGCCCCACGCCAATGGTCGCGCCAGTGCGGGCGGTGAGCCAGGCCGGCCACTCGCCCGTTGCAGCAGCGTCGTCACCCACCGCGGCGTTGGCTGGCGCCAGCCTCGACGGCAGCGACACCATCGCTGCCGACGCGCCGTATCGGGTGCTGATCGTCGAAGACGACCGTTCGCAGGCCTTGTTCGCACAGAGCGTGCTGCATGGCGCCGGCATGCATGCGCAGGTGGAAATGACCGCTGCCAGCGTGCCGCAGGCGATCCAGGACTATCACCCGGATCTGATCCTGATGGATCTGCACATGCCCGAGCTGGACGGCATCCGCCTGACCACCCTGATCCGCCAGCAACCCGGCCAGCACCTGCTGCCGATCGTCTTTCTCACCGGCGACCCGGACCCGGAGCGTCAGTTCGAAGTGCTCGACAGCGGTGCCGACGACTTCCTGACCAAGCCGATCCGCCCGCGCCACCTGATCGCCGCGGTGTCCAACCGCATCCGTCGCGCACGCCAACAGGCGCTGCAGCAGGCCGGCGAGCAGGTCAGCGTGCGCAGCAACCCGGAAACCGGGTTGCCCACGCGTGGCCACGTGATGCAGCTGCTTGCCGATGCGCTGGAGCGCAAGCAGTCCGGCGGGCTGTTCTTCATCGAGATCGCCAGTGCGCTCGGCCTGCGCGAGCGTTATGGCTATGCCGCCTACGAGCGCCTGATGACCCAGGCCGGCCATCGTCTGGCCACCGCCGCCCAGCCGTACCCGCTGGCGCGTCTGAACGACAACAGCTTCCTGTTGCTGGCCGTGGACATGGACGAAGCCGGCCTGGAGCAGCGCGCGCTGGAGATCCGCGAGCGGCTTTCTGCCAACGGCTTCCCGGTGCGCGAAGAAGAATCCGTCCACGTGCGCTGCGCCATCGGCGCGGCAGCGTTGAGCCTGGGCTTCGACGATACCGGCAGCGCGCTGGAAGCAGTGGAACGCACCGCCCTGCAGGCGCGCCTGCGCAGCAACGGCGTGCAGACCTATCTGGCCCCCAGCCAGGCCGAACAGCAGGAGCAACTGCGCCTGGTCGAAGGCCAGCTCGAGCTGGCCTATCAGCCGATCGTGGCCGTGGCCGGCGGCGACACCGCGCAGTACCAGGTGCTGCTGCGGCTGCGCCAGGCCGACGGCACGCTGCTGTCGGCCGGCCAGGTGATTCCTGCCGCCGAAGCGGCCGGGCGCATCGCCGATCTGGACCAGCAGGTCATGGACCACGCGCTGGGCCTGCTGCACCTGTACCAGCACGCCAGCCCGCCGCTACGCCTGTTCGTGTCGCAATCCCCGCGCACGCTGGCGCGCGACGCGTTTGCCGACTGGTTGCTCAAGGCACTGGTCGAACGTGGCGTGGCCGGCCAATCGCTGATCGTGGACCTGCGCCTGGACGATGCCTTGATCCACGCCGTCACCGTGCAGCAGTTCTGCGCCAGGTTGATGCCCGCCGGCGTGCAGTTCTGCCTGAGCCAGTTCGAGCCCGGCGACGAAGCCAATGCGCTGCTGAGCCAGTTGCCGCTGAGCTTCGTGCGCATGGCCAATCGCTTTGCCGATGCGCATGGCAATGCCACGGTGCGCGACCAGTTGCGCGGCGTCATCGACATCGCCCACCAGCGCGGCCTGCTGATCATCGGCCAACGCATCGAAGACCCGCAGGCAGCGGCCGCCATGTGGATGAGCGGCGTGGATTTCATCCAGGGCAACCTGGTGCAGACCGTCGGCAAGGAACTGGACTTCGACTTCACGAACGCGGTGCTCTGAGTGACGGTACAGGCAGGACGCCTTCGCGGCTGGAGCATCCTGGTTGCAGTCGCCGCACTCGCCGCAGCACTGGGCGCTGGCCTGCAATGGAGTGCCGTCCCGGGCCCGTGGCGCGCGCTGACCGCCGCCGCTGCCGCGCTGGCGGTGGTATTTGCCGGTTGCGCGGCCGTGGCGGCCTATCGCAGCGCCCGCCTGCAGCAACTGCTGGCGCAGCGCCTGGAAGAAGCCGACCTTGCGCGCGAGCGGCTGCAGCAGGAACTGCAACGCCACGGCGAACTCGAGCAGGAACTGCTCCGCGCCAAGCAGGCAGCCGAAGCCGCTGCGCTGGCCAAGGGCGAGTTCCTGGCCACCATGAGCCACGAAATCCGCACCCCGCTCAACGGCATCATTCCGATGCTGGAGCTCATCTCCAGTGGCCAGCTCAGCCTGGACCAACGCGACATGCTGCAGACCGCCACCGGCAGCTCGCTGCAGTTGCTGCGCATCGTCGACGACATCCTCGATTACTCCAAGCTCGAAGCCAACAAACTCGAGCTGGAAATCACCACCTTCAACCTGCGCGAGCTGCTCGACGGCGTCGTGCAGCTGCTGCAGCGCACCGCCGAAAGCCGCCAACTGCGCCTGGGGCTGGACATCGAGCCATCGGTGCGCCTGCTGGTACGCGGCGACCCGATCCGCCTGCGCCAGGTGCTGGGCAACCTGATCGGCAATGCGATCAAGTTCACCGAGCGTGGCAGCATCGATATCCAGCTGCGCCGCCTGGGCGAAACCCGCGGCCAGCATCTGTTGCGCTTCCAGGTGCGCGACACCGGCATCGGCATCGCCCCGGACCAGCAGGCGCGCCTGTTCCGCTCCTTCGCCCAGGCCGACGCCTCCACCACCCGCCTGTACGGCGGCACCGGGCTGGGGCTGGCCATCTGCAAGCGCATCATCGACCTGATGGGCGGCCGCATCGGCGTGGAATCCGAGCCCGGGCGCGGCGCCACGTTCTGGTTCGAGATTCCCTTGCTCAAGGTCATCGGCGACCTGCAGCAGGCCACCGGCGATGCCGCGCGGGTCATGGTGATCAGCTCCGATGCGCGCCTGACGCAGCGGCTCAAGCGCCTGCTCGACAGCTGGGGTGTGTCGCATGTGCTGATGGAAACCACCCAGGACGCGCTCGAACGCGTGCGCCGCCACAGCGACGGCGAAGGCTTCCGCTGCGTCATTGCCGACCACGACACCCTGCGCTACAGCGCGCGCGCCGTGCATCGCGCGCTGGCCCGCGCGGAGGACGGCAGCGGCTCGCAGCTGATCTGGCTCTACGGCGACGAGCCGGTGCCCGCCGAACTGCAGGACAACGCCACCCTGGTCCCGCGGCAGAGCCCGGACGAGCTGCTGCGCACGCTGGTGCTGCCACCGGAGCCCAAGCCCGTCCACGCACTTGCACTGACGTCGGCGATGATTCCCGAGCCGCTGGCGCCGCCCATGGCCAATGCGCGCGAGGTGCGCATCCTGCTGGTCGAGGACAACCCGGTAAACCTGCTGGTGGCGCAGAAGCTGCTGGCGGTTCTTGGCTTCGAGGCCGACACCGCCACCGACGGCGAAGCGGCACTGAGCCGCATGGAATCGACCCGTTACGACATGGTGTTCATGGACTGCCAGATGCCGGTACTGGACGGCTATGCCGCCACCCGCCGCTGGCGTGCAATGGAAACCGAAAGCGGCGGCCGCCCGATCCCGATCGTGGCGATGACCGCCAATGCCATGGCCGGCGACCGCGAACGCTGCCTGGCTGCCGGCATGGACGACTACCTCTCCAAGCCGGTCGCCCGCGAGCAGCTCGATGCCTGCCTGCAGCGCTGGCTGCCCCGTCAGCCGTTGCTCCCGGGCCCCACCAGCGGTGCAGCCCCGGCCGATCCCGAAAGCGCCAGCGCCGGCGCCCAGGCCCGCGCGCTGCCGATCCTGGACAGCAGCGTCATCGACGAGCTGTACGAAGTGGCAGGCGCCGACACCATCACCATCCTGCAGCTGTTCCTGGACGACGCCCCGGGCATCATCGAACAGCTGGAAGCCGCGGCCGCCAACCGCGACAGCATGCAGCTGCGCGACCTGGCCCACACCCTCAAGTCGTCCAGTGCCAACGTCGGCGCCCTGACCGTGTCCAATGCCGCACGCCGCATCGAACTGGCCGCGCGTACAGGCACCATCGAACGGCCCTCGGTCATGGTCGCCCTGGTCATCGCCGAATACGCCCGCGCCCGCCTCGCCCTGCTGGGCCAGGTCGCCCGCCTGCAGGCCGCAACCCGCGCAGCCGGCTGACGATCGCCATCGTTACGGGATTCGGGATTCGGGATGTCTGACGTCAGTCAGATGTTGCTAGAAGCTGGCGCATGACTAAGCCCCTCTCCCGCCGGGAGAGGGGTTGGGGTGAGGGTACGGGGCAAAGCCACCCGTAATTCACACCCATCACTATGGACGCACCGAGCTCCGCACCAACACGCAACGCGAACCACTGCCAACAGCGCATCAAGTGATAAACACTCATTCGCCCCCACGCGCATTCCCGCCTGCGGAACCATCGCGACGACGCACCGAACAACAAAGAACGCATCACACGATAGGGATGCACCAAGTCCACTCCCACCGGAAGATGCATGAGGTGCAGCCACGCGCGAAGCATGCAATTCAGGCGCGAAGCCAGACGCCCGAAGCGAAACAACGACCAGCAGCCCACCGCTCTTACCCGGCCCAACTGACCATCACCAACTCAGCGTCCTGCGCGCACCGGGCGCTCAGCGCGCTCAGTCATCCAGCTTGGTCAGCAGGTAGTTCGGCTCGCCGATGCGCGCCACCAGATCAAGCTGGGTTTCCAGCCAATCGATGTGCTCTTCTTCGGACTCCAGGATATCCACCAGCAGCTGGCGGCTCACGTAGTCACCGACGGTCTCCGCATACGCCACGGCTTCGCGCAGCACGACCACCGCCTCGCGCTCCAGCGTCAGGTCGCAGCGAAACATCTCGGTCGGGTTTTCGCCGATGCGCAGCTTGCCCAACGCCTGGAAATTCGGCAGTCCCTCGAGAAACAGGATGCGGTCGGACAGCTTGTCCGCATGCTTCATTTCGTCGATGGATTCCTTGTACTCATGCTCGGCCAGTTCCTTCAGGCCCCAGTTCTTCAGCATCTTGGCGTGCAGGAAGTACTGGTTGATCGCAGTGAGTTCGTTGTAGAGCACCTTGTTGAGGTACTCGATGACCTTGGTATCGCCCTTCATGCGATGTCTCCGAGACAGTAAGCCGGCCGCACTTTAACGCGTTGGCGCAAGGCATGAAGGAACGCGAATCGTGATCAGTTGCGTGATGCCCGCCGAGACCAACGAGGCCATCTCTAGGGGCGAGCGGGCTGCTCCCCGGCAGTCATCGCAACGACCGCAGCGAATCACTCGCTAATGCGCGAGCTGCGATCAACGCAAGTGCGACCGCACCACTCTGGAGTCAAAGACACGGCACCACGACGTAGCCCAGAGACCTCGTCTCTGGCTTGGGCAAAAGTCCGGAGGCAGCGACTCGATAGCGCGGCTATGCAGTGGAGCGATCCACAGCGGGCCAGGAGACGCCGCCACGACTGACCGCCACGCAGCAGGTTACAGCTCAGGCAGCGCTTGCCAGCCCCACCAGCGGTAGCGGCAGCGCACGTGTTGCATGCGCCTGGTGCAGCAGGTCGGCTGCCATGTCCAGGCAAGACCCGCAGTTGGAGCCGCAGCCGGTTCGCATGGTTAGCTCGGCCAGGCTGGCGCAGCCGTTGTCGGCCGCTTCGCGGATCTGGTGGTCGGTGACCCCATTACAGATGCAGACGTACACGGTATCGGTCGGGTGCTTGCGATCCGGAGAGGACCGGCACCGATTGCACCGCAAACGAGAATAGGTGTCAATTCCAAACGTTAATCATTATTAATCCGCACTTGGCGAGGCCCGCCCCGCTTGCGTGGGCGTTTGCGCGGGCTGTCGTGACCGGCCGCACTGCTGCCCGGCAACCATGCCTCCAGCGCACGCTCCGGCATGACCCCGACCGCTGCCGGCCCCGCCAGATTCTGCGCGAGCGGCGCCAGGTGGCGCAGCGCACGCGCATAGACCCCGCGCTTGAACATCACCACGTGCTCGACCGGGTACCAGAAATCCACCCAGCGCCAGTGGTCGAACTCCGGCGTGTCGGTATGGTCGAGCCTGAGATGGGATTCGTCGCCGGTGAACTGCAGCAGGAACCACACCTGCTTCTGCCCGATGCAGACCTGCCGCTCGTTGCGGCGCACCGCCCGGCTCGGCAGGCGATAGCGTAGCCAGCCGGGCGTGGCGCCGAGCAGTTCCACATGCTCAGGCAACAACCCGGTTTCTTCGCGTAACTCGCGGTACATGGCTTCGACGGGCGTCTCGTCGGTATTCATGCCGCCTTGCGGGAACTGCCAGCCGTCCCTGCGCACACGTCGTGCCCAGAACACCTGACCGTCCTTGCGCATCAGCACAATACCGACGTTTGGCCGGAAGCCGTCCGGATCGATCACGATGCGGACTCCTGAAAATCTACTGTCACCGACTCTGCCACGGCGACGCCCGGCTCACAAGCTGAAAACGAAATGCTTGACAACGCACGGATGCTTCGTAAGAATTGCCGGCTCCCTAGGCTATGTAGCTCAGCCGGTTAGAGCACAGCACTCATAATGCTGGGGTCGGTGGTTCGAGTCCACCCATAGCCACCAAGGTATCCAGGCCTGCCCAGGCGTGCGATACTCTGGGACAACACGTTTTTATTGCCCCGTCGCCAAGCGGTAAGGCACCTGACTCTGACTCAGGCATTCGGTGGTTCGAATCCATCCGGGGCAGCCAGACACAAAAGGTCCGATCGAAAGATCGGGCCTTTTTTGTTGCCGCCATGCCCCGGCTCGGCCGTTCGCAGAGCAACGCGCCCAACAGCGCAGCCACCTCCACCCAACCGATACCGGGACAGGCACTACGACGTCGCCCGGGCTGATCGCGCTCGTACGGGACGACCGTCAGGCAACCGAAACCGCCATCGGCGCATGACACACGATGCAGCGCCGCGCTGCCGTCTGGCCCTCTGGACGCACGGCCGCACCAACCGACGCATGCGCGCCATGCCGCTTCGCCTCCCTCCTGCCCGCGACTACTGTCGTGTCACGCCAAGCGATTGGGGCAAGCCCCTGCCCTGCCATTGCCCTACGCGGGCGCGCGCATCGGGATCACCCAAAACGACAAAAGCCCGGCAATGCCGGGCTTTTGAAGCAGCGGCCCCGGCGAACCGGGGCGCAGCAAACGCGATGGATCAGCGCTTGGAGAACTGGGTCGCGCGACGTGCCTTGTGCAGACCGACCTTCTTACGCTCGACTTCACGGGCGTCGCGGGTCATGAAGCCGGCCTTGCGCAGCTCGGACTTCAGGGTTTCGTCGTACTCGACCAGCGCACGGGCGATGCCCAGACGGATCGCACCGGCCTGGCCGGTGGTGCCGCCGCCGGAGGCGGTGACCAGGATGTCGAAGCTCTCGGTGTTCTTGGTGAGCTCGAGCGGCTGACGCACGATCATGCGCGCCGTCTCACGGCCGAAGAACTCGTCCAGCGGACGGTCGTTGACGGTGATCTTGCCGGTGCCCTTGCGCAGGAACACGCGAGCGGTGGAGGACTTGCGGCGGCCAGTGCCGTAGTTTTGCGTGATAGCCATGATTAGATATCCAGAACTTGCGGCTGCTGGGCGGCGTGCGGATGCTCGGCACCCGAATAGACCTTGAGCTTGCGGTACATGGTGCGACCCAGGGGGCCCTTCGGCAGCATGCCCTTGACGGCGATTTCGATCACGCGCTCCGGGTGGCGCTGCAGCGCCTGCTCCAGGCTCTCGGTCTTCAGGTTACCGATGTAGCCGGTGAAGCGGTGATACTTCTTGTCTTTCAGCTTGTTGCCCGTGACGACGATCTTCTCGGCGTTGATCACCACGAGGTAATCGCCGGTATCGACGTGGGGGGTATAAACCGGCTTGTGCTTGCCGCGCAGGCGGCGGGCCAGTTCGGTGGACAGACGGCCGAGCGTCTTGCCGGCGGCGTCAACGAGATACCAGTCGCGCTGGACGGTCTCGGACTTGGCGGTGAACGTAGTCATGAGAAAACTCTTGAGTGGTCGGGCGGATTGCAGCGGCCGAAGACCACTGGAACTTTGCCACGCGTTGTGAAGGCGAAACAGAAGAGGCGGGATTGTACGCGCCAGCCCACCGCGGCGCAAGCCGCCCCCACCGCGAGTGGCGGGCGGTTGGCAGCGGGTCGGCCGGGGGCCAGAATCCCTGCATGACCCAGACCACCCCTACCCGACTGCAAAGTCCGCTCGACCGGCTGCTGGTCGAAGCCCAGCGCGCGCTGGAGACCGTCTTCGGCAACCCGCCTGCCGAGCGCCCCAATCCCGCCGCCGACACCCCGGCTACCGCCTTGTCACCCGACCAGCGCCGCCATGCCGCCGGCCTGATGCGCATCAACCACGTCGGCGAAGTCTGCGCCCAAGGCCTGTATTTCGGGCAGGCCGCGGTCGCCCGCGACGCACACACCCAGCACCATCTGCTGGAAGCCGCGCAGGAAGAAACCGACCACCTGTCCTGGTGTGCCGATCGCCTGCACGAGCTGGACAGCCGCCCCAGCCTGTTCAACCCGCTCTGGTATGCCGGCAGCTATGCTCTCGGCGCGCTGGCCGGGCTGCGCGGGGACGACTGGAGCCTGGGCTTCGTGGTCGAGACCGAACGCCAGGTGGAAGCCCACCTGGACGAACACCTGGAAACCCTGCCCGCAACCGACCAGCGCAGCCGCGCGATCCTGCGCGTGATGAAGATCGACGAAGCCCGCCATGCCGATCAGGCCGAGCAGGCCGGCGCACGCCTGCTGCCGCCCCCCATCCCCACCGCCATGGCCTTGGCGTCCAAGCTGATGAAGACGGTGGCCTACCGGCTCTAGCCGGGGTCGGGATTGGCGAACGTGGGGCGCCGGCCCGTGCAGCGGGCTGACTAACTGACCAACTTCAACCCGATCACGCCGGCGACGATCAGCCCGATGCAGGCCAGCCGTGACCATGAAGCGCTGTCGCCGAACAGTGCGATGCCGGCGATGGTCACGCCCAGCGCGCCGATGCCGGTCCAGATCGCGTAGCCGGTGCCTACCGGAATGGTCTTCAGGGCCTGGGTCAGCAACCACAGGCTGATGCCGGCCAAGCCAATGGTCAGCACGGTTGGCCACAGTCGGGTGAAGCCATCGCTGTACTTGAGCCCCATGGCGAAGCCGATTTCGAACACGCCGGCCAGAACGAGATAGATCCAAGGCATTGCAGTACTCCTCACAGAAAAAACGGACAAAAAAAAAGCGACCCAGTGTGTGCACACTGGGCCGCCGTCGGCTGTGGAACGCGAGGTCATCGCGTGGCGGGCCGTCCCGCCTTGATTCGGTTGCACACCTGCAAACAGGCGCGCATCGGTCGTTCGCTGCGCTTACTCGCTCAGGTTACGCCCGTGGAACAGCTCTTCGATCTCGCGCTTGAGCAGCGTTTCGATCTTCATGCGCTCCTTGAACGAAAGGTTCTTGGCACGCTCTTCGAACAGGTACTGATCCAGATCGAAGTCTTTCAGGTGCATCTTGGTGTGGAAGATGTTTTCCTGATAGACGTTCACGTCGAACATCTCGTAACGCGACTTCACGTTCTTGGCCAGGAAGTGCTGGATCGAGTTGATCTTGTGATCGATGTAATGCTTTTTGCCCTTCACGTCGCGCGTGAAGCCGCGTACGCGGTAGTCCATGATCACGATGTCTGATTCCAGACTCTCGATCAGGTAGTTCAGCGCCTTCAACGGCGAGATGACCCCGCACGTGGCGACGTCGATGTCGGCGCGGAAGGTGGCGATGCCTTCCTGCGGATGCGTTTCCGGATATGTATGGACCGTGATATGGCTCTTGTCCATATGAGCAACCACGGCATCGGAGATCAGCTCCTTGCCGGCCTGCTTCTTGTCGATCACCGGCTCTTCGGAGATCAGGATCGTCACCGATGCGCCCTGCGGATCGTAGTCCTGGCGTGCGATATTGAGGATGTTGGCACCGATGATCTCGGCCACATCGGTCAGGATCTGCGTCAGGCGATCGGCGTCGTACTGCTCATCGATATACTCGATGTAGCGCTGACGCTCTTCTTCGGTACGCGCATAACAGACGTCGTAGATGTTGAAGCTCAGCGCCTTGGTGAGGTTGTTGAACCCCTGTAGCCTCAGGCGAGGCAACGGCTTGACCACGTCGGTCTGTCCTTATGGAAAGCGGGAAAGGAGTCAATTATGAGCCAAAGATCCCAGCAACGAAATGCCGATGTTGAGAATGGTTTACCTTGCATGACTCATGCCGTTAAGCTTCAGGAATTACACGCGGAACTACCATGAGCCCAGGAAACACGACGGTTGTGACTACGACGGTACGTAACGCTACCCCTTCCCTGGCGCTGGACGCGGGCACCATCGAGCGTTTTCTGGCGCACAGCCACCGCAGGCGCTATCCGACCCGGACCGATGTGTTCCGGCCAGGAGACCCGGCCGGCACCCTCTACTACGTCATCAGCGGCTCGGTGAGCATCATTGCCGAGGAAGATGACGATCGTGAGTTGGTGCTGGGCTACTTCGGGAGCGGCGAGTTCGTCGGCGAGATGGGGTTGTTCATCGAATCCGATACCCGCGAAGTGATCCTGCGTACCCGCACCCAGTGCGAGTTGGCGGAGATCAGCTACGAGCGCCTGCAGCAGCTGTTCCAGACCAGCCTGTCGCCGGATGCACCGCGCATCCTGTACGCACTGGGTGTTCAGCTTTCAAAACGGCTGCTCGACACCACAAGGAAAGCCAGCCGCCTGGCCTTCCTGGACGTGACCGACCGCATCGTGCGCACCCTGCACGATCTGTCCAAGGAGCCCGAGGCGATGAGCCACCCGCAGGGCACGCAGCTGCGGGTGTCGCGACAGGAGCTGGCACGCCTGGTCGGGTGCTCGCGCGAAATGGCCGGCCGTGTGCTCAAGAAGCTGCAGGCCGACGGCCTGTTGCATGCACGCGGCAAGACCGTCGTGCTGTACGGCACGCGCTAAGACACCGCCAGCGATCCACGGTCGGTGCGGAGGTCGCACCGACCGTTGTTTCCAGAATGGCAAACCGGGCTGATGCAATCCAGCTGTAGCGGGCTGATGCTTGCGGCCCTTCACGCCGCTGCGCGGAGCTCGTGTCGAGTTGGTGCGCAGTGCGTACGTTGCGCGTCGTGAGTGGTGCAGGTCCAATGCAGTCTGTGCATCGCCGTGTGCTTGTGCTGGTGGCTGCGCTTTGGCCAGCACCGCGGTGGCTCTGACTGTCGCCACGACACGCTGGCGCTAGTGCTTGCGTCTGCTCAGTGCTTGCGCCTGTGCCTGAGGCCGTGCTGCATGACTTGCCGTCCCTCAGATGTGCATCGCGTCCCGCTGTTATAGAAACAAGCGGGCCTTAGAGCGCCTTGCCGCCGCGGTCGCGGCAACCCCAGTTGAGGATCGGCGTGCCTGCAGGCAGCACCTGGCGGAACAACGCTTCGCGATTGGCCTTGGGATTGACCACCACCGGGGCGCGGGCCGCCTTCAATAGCGGCAGGTCTGCGGTGCTGTCGGAATAGGCGATGGCAATGTCGGCGTAGCCGCGCTCGCGCAACATGCGCATCTTCTCTTCGTTGTGGCAGTGCCGCCGCGCGGTGACCGCACCCAGGCGCGGGCCGACCAGGCTGCCGATCACCGGTACATCCTGGTGGGCGACAAAGCCGAGAATGGCGCGTGCAAGCTCGGGCGGCGCCCCCGTGGCGACCACCACACGGTCGCCGGCGGCGCGGTGGTCGGTGAACACCTTCAAGGCGTGGGGCAGTAGGCGCTGCCGGATCTGCGCTTGATGCTTGAGCACGTAGGCGTCGATGAACCGGTTGAACTCGCGCGCGCGGTGCAGGCCGAACGTGGCGATCCAGACGTAGCCGGACACGCCGCGCCGGCGGGTGGGCAACATCGCCACCATCGGCCCCAGAATGGGCGATGCCAGCAGCGCTACCAGCAGGCGCAACGGGTTGCGCTTGATCAGCCAGGCGAACAGATGGCTGCCGGAATCGCCGTCGTACAACGTGTGGTCGAAGTCGAAGACCACCAGCGGTGCATCGTCGCGCGGTGCGGGAAACGACTCAGTCATGCGCGAAGAATAGCTGACGCAGCGACTCGCCGGGTTCGGGCGCGCGCATGAAGGTCTCGCCGACCAGAAACGCGTTCACGCCGTGGCTGCGCATCAGCTGCACGTCGGCATGGGTGACGATGCCGCTCTCGGTGACCAGGACGCGGTCGCGTGGTACCGCGGCGCGCATGTCCAGGGTGGTCTGCAGCGACACCTCGAAGGTGCGCAGGTTGCGGTTGTTGATGCCGATCAGCGGCACCGGCACCTGCACCGCGCGCTCGAGCTCGTCGATGTCGTGCACTTCCACCAGCACGTCCAGCCCCAGCTGCATGGCCAGACCGGACAGGTCGGCAAGCTGCGCATCCTCCAGTGCCGAGACGATCAGCAGGATGCAGTCGGCCCCCAGCGCGCGCGCCTCGTAGACCTGGTACGGGTCGACGGTGAAATCCTTGCGCAACACCGGCAGCGTGCAGGCCTCCCGCGCCTGGCGCAGGTAGGCATCGGCGCCCTGGAAGAAATCCACGTCGGTCAGCACCGACAGGCAGCTGGCGCCACCGAATTCGTAGCTGACCGCGATGTCGGCCGGGTGGAAGTCCGGGCGGATCACGCCCTTGGACGGGCTGGCCTTTTTCACCTCGGCGATCACCGCCGGGTCGCCGGCGGCGATGCTGGCCTGCATGGCGGCGGCAAAACCGCGCGTGGACGGCAGATCCGCGCTGCGCGCGACCAGCTCTGCCAATGGCACGCGCGCGCTGCGCTCGGCTACTTCGTCGGCCTTGCGGGCAAGGATGGTGTTGAGGATGTCGCTCATCGTATCGGGTCCTGGCGGGCGGGCATTATCGGTCAAGACGGCGACACCGCACCGTCGCTGCGCGCCCACCTGCACAGCAGGCCTGCGCACTGGTGAGGATGCCGCGGTGTGATGGCCGGCGCAGTGCTGGCAGGTACATGGTCAGGCCGATGCGGCGATCTGGCGGGTGAAGGCGACATAGCCGTCCAGCCGCGCGCGCGCCGAGCCATCGGCCAGCACCGCGCGGGCGCGCACGACGCCGTCTGCGATGCTCTCGGCCACACCGGCCACGTATAGCGCAGCGCCGGCGTTGAGCGCGACGATGTCCAGGGCCGGGCCGGGTACGTTGTCCAGCACCTGCAGCAGCATCGTGCGCGATTGCGCGGCATCGGCCACCTTGAGGTTGCGGCTGGCCGACATGGCGATGCCGAAGTCTTCCGGGTGCACTTCGTACTCGCGTACCTGGCCATCGCGCAGTTCGCCCACCAAGGTGCCGGCGCCGAGCGAAAGCTCGTCCATGCCATCGCGGCCCCACACCACCAGTGCGCGCTCGGCGCCCAGTTCCTGCAGCACACGCGCCTGGATGCCGACCAGATCCGGGTGGAACACGCCCATCAGGATGTTGGGCGAACCAGCGGGGTTGGTCAGCGGGCCGAGGATGTTGAAGATGGTGCGCACGCCCATTTCGCGACGCACCGGCGCCACCACCTTCATGGCCGGGTGATGCACCGGCGCATACATGAAGCCGATACCGGTGTGCGCCAGCGAGGCCGCCACCTGCTCGGGTTGAAGCTCGATCACTGCGCCCAGCGCTTCCAGTGCATCGGCACTGCCGGACTTGGACGACACGCTGCGGTTGCCATGCTTGGCCACCTTTGCGCCACCGGCCGCAGCCACGAACATCGCGCAGGTGGAAATATTGAAGGTGTGCGAGCCATCACCGCCGGTACCGACGATATCGACCATGTGCTCGCGATCGCTCACTTCTACGCGGCGCGAGAACTCGCGCATCACGGTAGCGGCGCCGGCGATCTCGCCGATGGTTTCCTTCTTGACCCGCAGCCCGGTGAGGATGGCGGCGACCATCATGTCCGACACCTCGCCACGCATGATCTGCCGCATCAGCTCGACCATTTCGTCGTGGAAGATTTCGCGGTGTTCGATGGTGCGCTGCAGGCCTTCTTGCGGTGTGATGGGCATGGGAACAACCGTGGCAGAACGTGATGGGTGGCTACGCAGGCGACGTGCGCCGCGCTCGATCAGTGTGGGAACGCGCGGAAGCTAGCAGATGTACCAGGGCGAAGCGGCTGCACCTGTGGCGATCATTGGCCTGGACGCTTCATGCGAAAGCGCGCCTGCGGCTGCACTTCGTAGTAATCGGCCGGCCCGCCTGCGCGCAGAATCGTCTGCACCGCGGCCGGGTCGTAGATGCCCTCGTGCAGTGCCGACGCCGCCAGATGCACGCCGACGACCTCGCCCAGCACCAACCAGGTCTCGATGGCGTGGCCGGTAGCGGTCTGCAGCGGCAGCAGCTGGCTGAGCCGGCATTCAAAGCTCACCGGGCTGGCGGCAACCCGTGGCGCAGCGATCAGGCGTGATGGCGCCATCTGCAGGCCGGCAAGATCGAATTCGTCGACATCGGAGGGCACCATCGCCGCGCTGGCGTTCATTGCTTCGGCCAGCGGGCGGGTCGCCAGGTTCCAGGTGAATTCGCCAGTGGCCTCGATATTGCGCAGGCTGTCCTTGCGACGGATGCTGGCAAAGCCGACGATCGGCGGCGTGTAGTTGAAGGCATTGAAGAAGCTGTACGGCGCCAGATTGGCAATGCCCTCGGCGCTGCGCGAGCCGATCCAGCCGATCGGTCGCGGGCCGACGATGGCATTGAACGGGTCATGTGGCAGACCGTGGCCCTGGGTCGGCTCATAGAAATGGACGTTGTCGTCGGGCTGGTTCATCGTGAAGCGATCTCTGGTGACTGCGACGCGCGCAGGCATTACTGGGTGGGAAAAGCGCTGGTTGCATGCGTCGGCGACCCCGTCCGCGAGCGGCGGCGCAGCGTCTCGTAGACAGCCGCGCTCCCCATTGGTGCGTGGATGCCGATGCAAGCTGCGCCGATGACGACCATGTGCGCGAGGACCATCGCGATCAACGCTGCAGAAAATTTTTCAGCAGTGCATGACCGTGCTGGGTCAGGATCGACTCGGGATGGAACTGCACGCCTTCCACCGGAAACTGGCGATGGCGCAGGCCCATGATCTCTTCCACCGAGCCGTCCGGATTTTCGGTCCAGGCGGTGACTTCCAGCGCGTCCGGCAGAGTGGTCTTGTCCACCACCAGCGAGTGATAGCGCGTGGCCTCGTAGCTGTCCGGCAGGCCGGCGAACACGCCCTTGCCTTCGTGGCGAATCGGCGAGGTCTTGCCGTGCATGATGTTGCCCGCACGGATCACATCGCCTCCATACACCTGACCGATGCTCTGGTGGCCCAGGCACACGCCCAGGATCGGCGTGGTCTGCCCCAGCTGTTCGATCAGCTGCAGCGAAATGCCGGCCTCGTTCGGCGTGCACGGACCGGGCGAGATCACGATGCGCTCGGGCCTGAGCGCGGCGATCTGGTCGACGCTCATCGCATCGTTGCGCACCACCGTCACCTCGGCGCCCAGCGCCTGCAGGTACTGCACAAGGTTGTAGGTGAAGCTGTCGTAGTTATCGAGCATGAGCAACATATCAGGCCTATCTATTTGTTTTTAAAAGGGACAAAGCCCGAAACCGCTCACTGATACCCGCTCTGACACCCGCAAACTTGTTTGATACCCGAGCTGCTGGGAGCGAGCAAAACCGGATCATATCTTCGCACGGGTTCGCTTGAGCTTTCGGAACTTCGCGAGTGACCCTCCCCGCGTTAGGCTCTCGCAGAACTGGAAAATTCGGCTTTGAGTGGGAAGCAAATTGGGCGGCGAACTCGCCCGGCGGGACATCGCCAACCGAAAAGTGCGCACGGAATTGTAATCGACCCTCCAGTTTTCGATCTTTTCACGGGCGTCGTTGAACGACAGGAACCGGTGCGCAGTGAGGCACTCGTCTCGGAAGCTGCCATTAACGATTCGATGAACGGGTTGTCGGTTGGTTTGCCGTGTCGGGAACAATCCATTTTCACGCCGTTGTCGTAAGCCCAGCGGTCCATACCATCGAGATAGACTCGCTGCCGTTCTCAGTCTGAATGGGCTGCAGCAGATCGCGTTGGTGACGCAAGCGTTCCATCACTGCCACCACTGTCTTCGCCCTTGAGTTGCTGATTCACTTCGATGACCAAGCTCTGCTTGGTGAAGTTGTCCACGACGGTCGGGGTCCGGAAGCGGCGTCCGTTGAACAAGGCGCCAGCAACAAGGTCCATGCTCCAAACCTGATTGGGATCCGGCAGCACAGTGCGTTCCAGGCGATGTGCCGCAGCCTTGCATCTGCGCTGACGTTTGCGCCGCAGGTTAAGGCCAGCTTGGCATTACAGCCGATACGTACGCTTGTGGTCGGCCGTCCAGCCTTCACGCCGCAACAGCACGTAAATCCGCCAGAAACCATGGCGGACCCGGACGGTCGCAATCTCTTCGATTCGTCGAAGGAGTGGCGCATCATCATTATCTCGAGGCTGGTAATCCCAAGCCGATCGACTCTGCTTAACGACCGCGCAAGCTCGACGAACCCCAACGCGATACCGGTCGACCAGATGGCCCACGAGCGTCTTGCGCTGCGTGGGCCTCAGAGCTTTTTTGACAACACGTCCTGCAACATCACCTTGTCCAGGCTCAGATCCGCGACTAGCTGCTTGAGCTTGCGGCTCTCTTCCTCAAGCTGGCGTAGCCGGCGCAGTTCGGCCACGCCGAGCCCGCCAAACTTCTTGCGCCACGTATAGAACGTGGCTTGGCGGATGCCTATCTTGCGGCAGATCTTCTCGACCGTCGTGCCGGTCTCGGCCTGCTTCAGGGCGAACGCGATCTGCTCTTCGGTAAACTTCGACTTCTTTATGGCGACGGGCCTGCTTGGGCCTGAATGTCGCCGAATTTCTAGTTCTGGCTGGTCTAAGCTACAGGGAGGAGGTCATTTTGGATGTCTGGACCAACCACAGCAACAGGTGCGCCACAACGGTTCCGAACCCTAAGAGCTCGTGATCAACGCAGTTCTTTTCATCAAACGGACAGTTCGAACTGCTCATCAGAGTCTCCTCTGCTGGTATCACGTTACTGGCCTCATGCACGCGCAGCTCACGCCATAAACGCTGTTGTGTGATAACGAACGGGCCCACCACCTCGACCAGCTCATCTAACCTGCCTCCCGGATGGAGGTGATCAGCGGTGATTCGTCGTCATCGTAGGTCAGATGAATCTGAGTTTTGGCACGTGTCACCCCAACGTAGAAGAGCCGAGCCGCTTCTGCCAATTGCTCATCGGTCTTGTCGTAGCTGCTGGGGAACACGCCGTTCTCCAGCCCGACCATGATGACCGCCTGGAACTCAAGCCCTTTCGAACTGTGTAGTGTCATGAGATTGACCTGGTCCGGACTCTTGCCCTGATTCCCGAATATTTCTACCGTGAATGTCTGCAAGGGCCCGCCCTCCGCTGCAGCCCTCATCAGTTCGTCCAGGTTATCCTTCTCATCGGCAAGACTAGGCTCCTGCTGGAGCAGTTCATCCAGTACTTCGCGACGCAAGGCTGAGAGCCATCGATGCAAGGGAAGCGCACCATCCCGCAGTGAGAACAGGGCCGCAATCAAACGCTTGCGTGCGCTCAGTAATTCGGAATCGCGCGGGATGGAGCGGCGCAATCGTCGCCAAGCTTTGAGCAGCAGAGAAAGAGGCACCGTCCCTGTCTGCCAGCCGCCAGCGCACCATCGCGATGCATCCGTGAGCCACTCGGTCAACCGAGTGCGCTTGATCGGCGAGCCGTTGTCGAGCCGGAAATACCGCAAGTCCAGGGCATCCGCAGCCTGCGCAATCAGTGTCCCCTCGTTAAGCGAGCGGTACAGTAGTGCGATATCCCCCGGGGTCCATGATGGATTAGAAGCAAGCAACGCCGGCACCAGCGTACCAAGTGCATAGTCCGCCTGCTCGCGGATGTTGCGCTCCAGACGGTGGATCAGGATTTCGCCGGCCCGCCCATCATGAGAACGAAACTCCGCAGGTTCCGGCAAAAGCGCCATGGAAGCAGCAATGATGCGGTCGGCGCATCGGTAATTCATCTTTAGCCGGATCGATTCGATCCGCGGGAGGCGAGCCAATGCTCGCAGCAAACTCGGCTTGGCACCGGTAAACCCATAAATGGACTGATCCGGGTCCCCAACGGCAACGATCCGAGTTCCCATCCTAAGCAAAGCCAACACAATTCGATGCAGGGGCAGGCCGAGATCCTGATACTCGTCAATCACGACCACCGGATACTTAGCCTGAATGGCACGTCGGACCCACTCGTGCTTCTCCACAAGTTGCAGGCCGGCAAGGACCAGACCATCGAAGTCGATCAGGCCATTCTGCAGAAGCAATGCTTCGTAGGCCTCAACCACCGCTGTTTCGCGAGCTGACCATGCGCGCCACTCGTCACTACCCTTGTCTGGGATTGTGCGCCGCAGCTTGTCGCAGGCCATGCGAAACCAATTCGGCACATTGCCCCCCAGCTGCTCGCGATAAGCATCGGCAAAGTACTTTCGCGCCTGCGCGGGTGACGCAACGATCAGCGGGTCCGGTACATCGATACCTGCCAGCGCGGCGTAGGGCGACACCAGTTCCGTCAGACAAAAGGAGTGCACGGTGGAGAGCAGAAGACGATCGCCGTCGTCCGCACCTAGCTTGTTCAGTCTTGATCGCAACTCGCCGACGCAGGCATTGCTATAGGTAATGCACGCGAGCCGGCGGGGGCTGTGCACGTCTTCAGTGAGCATGCGGGCGAGCTTGACGGTGATCGTCTTAGTCTTGCCGCTGCCAGGCCCAGCCAGAATGACGCAGTTCCCGGTCGATTGGTACGCGCGCCATTGATCCTCGTTCCCGCGCAAATCCTCCGCGGCTCTGAGATACGGGGGCGCGGTGGAGGTCATGCCAGTTTGGCCTTCAGATAGCTCAGCGCAGATTCGATGTATTCAGGACATACGTCGACATCCTCTTTCATCAATACCGCTGCCAGCCGCTGCGCCATGCGACCCTTGCCGATGGAGTCGATGTCCTTGAGGAATTGCGTGGGGGCGAGCGAATCAGGATCAGTCGCGAGGCTCGCGAAGCGTGCGTGCATCTTCTTGTTGGTGGTGAGTTCCTTGACGGCTGCCAGAAAATGGTCTTCTGCCCCGGCCTTGAAAACATCGATTTCAAACGTGAACTCGTTCAAGAAGACGCCGTACTGCGGCGCAAGTTTCAGTACCTCAGCATAGTTCGCCTCGTCCCAAACGTCGCTGTCCAGCAAGTGCTGCATGATCTGGTTGACAACACGATTCTTGCCATAGCTGTCTGTGACACCTGCATCATCGGGATCCGCATCCTCCTGACTCGCCTCTTCCTTTTTAGGATCGAAGTCCGTTAGCACCACGAACGGGATATCAAGCCCCTTTGGCCCTAGCAATTGGACGTAGGGAGCGAAGTTGGTTCCGGCGATGGAGCAGACGGTGATGCCCAACGCATCAAAATCCAAGCTCTCGTCATACAGCTTGGCCAGCGTCGGCAGCAAGAACTTTTCCGCATCGCCTTCCACCAGGATGACGCCCTTGGAGAAAAACAGTTCGCCGCGCGTGACGTCGATGTAACGTTCCAGATCCTCGCGGTCGCTGACATCGAGTTTAATCCCTTTGAGGGAGCGCCCGACTGTGTGCCCTTCACTGGCGATATGGCGCAGGACGACCACATTGGCGAGCGGCGCTACACTGGCTACATTCGGCGAATGCGTAGTGAGCAGAATACTGCGCGGCCCGGGCCCGGCTTGCGCGTCGTCACGCGCTTGCAAGTAGTTCCGATAGATAAGCCGCTGCAGATGAGGATGTAGGTGGGCCTCGGGCTCCTCTATCGCCAGAAAAGTGTGTTGACGCTCCCCCTCGTCCACCAAGTATTGATGTTCCAGATGCTTCAGCGCGAGATAAAGCACATTGGCAGACCCGAGACTGGCCTCTGCCACACCGCGCTTGCCACCGTCGATCATCATTTGCAGTGCGCGTATTAACCGGTCCGGCTCCGTAGGCGCGAAACCCAGTGCCGTTTCGACAGCATGCTTGTTTCCCACCATGGCGGTGAGCTGATCGTTGACCTGGCCCACAACCCCTGCGAGCTCAGGTAGCGCCGCAATCTTAGAAGTCGTCTTGTGAACCTCACCAGCGATCGCGCTGAGTGCTTTTGCATCGACCGTCTTTGCTGCACGATCCAGAAGGGGGCGTAGCGGAGAGCGCGTCCATCGCGCAAGGTCTGATTCAGCGTCACGCAGCGCCGGAAATAGGTCCAGCGGCATCCAGCGCCTCAGATCGTAGCCGACCGCATTGTCGGGCCGGCCTCCGCCAAACACGATGAATTCATAGTCTGCCTCGCTGCGCGGCGCACCTGCAAGCCCCGGCACGGGCTGGTAACGGTATGTGATTCGCGCCACCATTGGATCCGGACGTACGAGGTGATCCGCCAACACTGCCAGCAGATTTTCATCGTCTTCGAAACCTCGAAACTCGACCGACACTTCGATCACGTCCTCTGTCTTCAGCGGCCGCGGCAGTCCATCCCAGAAATCCTCAAGGCGCAGCCTGCGCGATGAGTCAGGAAGTGACGGATCAAGGATCAGTCGTAGTGCAAACAGCAGATTCGTCTTTCCGACCTTGTTTTCACCCAGAACTACGGCGTGCTCACCCAGGCGCACATCAAGAAATTTGAAATTTCTAAAATTTTTGACGACGATCCGACTCAATCGCATACGCACTCCTAGCTTCTTCGCCTAGCCATATCCATGAATTAAAGCGCGGAAAACTGTAATCGTCATCGATCCCAGGCTGATCTGACCGTGCTACTTAGTGGGGACGTCGAACTACAACGGAAAACAGCGACCCCCATGTGAGGGGCAACGCATTAGCGAGAGCCCTCGTCCGGCGACGTCCCAAGAATGATCTCTTCTTCGGAGAAGTTCAGGAGGTCAGGTTGGACCGAAAGTCCATCGACTTTAACTTTCTCTGGAAGACTGCGGAACACCGACGTCCCCCCGATTTTGAGTAGCGCCGCAGTTTGGAGTCCAATTCCCTACCCCGAGGAGATTGGACGTGAAGAAGCGCTTTACCGAGGAGCAGATCATTGGCTTCCTGCGCGAAGCCGAAGCGGGCATAGCGATCAAGAACGTATGCCGGCGGCATGGCTTCAGCGAGGCCTCGTACTATCTGTGGCGCAGCAAGTTCGGCGGGATGAGCATGCCCGATGCCAAGCGGCTCAAGGACCTTGAGTCAGAGAATGTGCGACTGAAGAAGTTGCTGGCCGAGCAGCTGTTCGAGAACGACCTGATCAAGGATGCACTGCGAAAAAAGTGGTGAGCGCATCGGCACGTCGTACGCTGGTGCGCGAGTGGATCGGGCGTGGTGCCAGCGAGCGACGTGCGTTGGCAGTGATCGGTATGAGCGCCAGTGCGCTGCGCTATCGCAGACCTCCAATTTGAGCTGGCATTGAATTGCGGGGAGTCGACAATTCGGCTCTGTCGCCGTATCCGCAGTACCGGTGCGAACGCGCGGGTTACGCTAGTTCTTTGGCCCCAACCCGATCGCGACCAACGCGGCGGACACCACGCAAGCGCACACGCTGCATCACTCAGCGATGTTGGCAGAAGCTCCGATAGGATGGTTGTCTGTTCAATCCCCACCAGGAAGCAAACGCAAGCGGATTATAATTTCTTCAGTTTTAACGAGACATCCCCGGATATAGCGCCTAATGGCGAGATTTGATGTTTTCCATCGTAGGGCCGGTCAAGTTCGACCCGGTAGCGTCGGAGAATGGCCGCGCATAAGATTTTAACTTCCATAGACGAAAATTGCGCGCCTATGCAGCGATGGGGGCCAGATCCGAAAGGCATGTAAATGTGCTTGTGTCGCCTATCTTCAGCCCTGTTTGGCGAGAACCGCTCAGGATCGAAGTGCGCCGGTTTATCCCAGTATTGGGGCAGGAAGCCTAACTGTCCTATGGACAGCGTTACTAGAGTTGCTGCTGGGATATCGTATGCCCCCAGTCGCGTAGACCGAAGAGAGGTTCTTTGCACAGATGGAGAAACCGGATACAGGCGTAACGTTTCTTTCCATACCCACTCTGTCGCAACCATCTCCGCAAGATCAACCAAGCTAAAATCCTCCGGCAAAAGCATGGCCTCTACTCGTAAACGTTCTTGCCATTCTTGATTGGTTGCGAGTAAATAAAACATGCTGGATAAGGCCAGTGCCGTAGTGTCGAAAGACGGAAATATGACTCCAAGAATCAGATCCACAAGCTCCCAGTCATCCCAGTCTTCAAGACGTTCGTCAATAGAACAGAGATAGCTGAGAAAATCGGCTCCTGGCTGCGCTCGTCTAGCGGGAATTAGCGAGAATATCTGATCGCGCAATGCCTTTCTGAGTTCGAGAGCTCTTCGGCGTTTAGGATTGAGGGAGGGGCTTTTTATTAACGAGACAAGTGCCTTCCAAAAAGCGTCCGTCGTATCCAGTATCAGGTTCGCATCTCGCTCATCGTAAATTCCAAGGAACAGACGCGCCGACAATTTTGAGAGAATATGCTTTATTTCTTGCTTGAATCCGACAGTGCTAAGCTGCTGCCAGCCGCCGATATCCTCATCGAAGCTTGAGTGAATAATTGAACTGTAGCCTTGTAGCGCTGTTCCGCTGAAGGCATGCTGCACCAGTTTTCGCGCGTTTTGGTGATGGTCGAAGTCTAGTCCCAGCAGATAGCGTCGCTTATATGGAGGAACGTCGAGGCTGAGGCCTTCAGTTATTTTTCCGATGGCCATGCCCGAGGACCATAACTTGTCTTCATTTCGAAAAATTTCGCCGATGATGTCGGGATTTGTGACGACGACTGTCTGATAGGGGCCAAGCCAATCGCGGTAAATGTCGCCGTAGGCTTCGCGTTGCTTTCTGAAATAATCAATGCCCTCACGTCGTATTGATATGGCGGTAGAAATGGCCGGGAAGATTCCCTTCCTCCCCGGAAGGTGAGATAACTTCTTTGAAAACTCTGGATAGGCTCTTGGTCGACCTGGATCGACAACTATCCCCCGCAATGATTCATCTATTACTTGACTATTAATGTCAGCCGGCCGCGAAGTAATATTCGTGTCAAAAACTTTCAATTTAGTAATCATTTTTTGATAAAAAATAGTGATAACTATTGAGTTTAAATTTGGTAGTTTTTTTCTAAAATTTGGGAACTTTTCCCGTGGCACCGCCTGAAAATATTCCGTTCGACCCCATCTTTCATCTGGGAAAAATCCGGTGCCAAGTAAGAAAAATTAGTGATGCACTTAGTTACCTTAACATTCGGTGTCCCGACCGCTCTGAATTGTCCCCGCGTCACCGAGCTAGGTGGTCAGCAGATCCCAAAATTGCAGAAACCTACGCACAAGGTGAAGTAGGTACAAGGGCTGCCTGAAGATGCAAATACAACACTTGAAGTAAGCAATGTCTTC
>NZ_JSZE01000005.1:15000-102531 GCF_000802365.1 Xanthomonas cannabis pv. cannabis | reverse complement strand
CGCGCCACTAGACTGCACGGCTTTCTCGATGCTGGAGCAATGCATGGCAACGCAGTACCTGCCGGTTTCCCTGATAGGCGTTCCCACCGACATCGGTGCCGGCCACCGCGGCGCACGGATGGGGCCGGAGGCGCTGCGCATTGCCGGCTTGCAGGAGGCCCTGATCGGCCGTGGCGTGGAGGTGCGTGATCTGGGCAACCTGGATGGCCCGCGCAATCCCTGGCAGCTGCCGCAGGCCGGCTACCGGCATCTGGACGAAGTGGTGGCCTGGAACCAGGCGCTGATGGACGCCAGCTATGCCGAACTGCAGGCCGGGCGCATGCCGATCATGCTCGGTGGTGACCATTGCCTGGGCATCGGCTCGATCACTGCGGTGGCCAGGCACTGCCGCGAGCAGGGGCGCCCGTTGCGGGTGCTGTGGCTGGACGCGCATTCGGATTTCAACACCAGCGAGGTGACACCGTCCGGCAATGTGCACGGCATGCCGGTAGCCTGCCTGTGCGGGCTGGGCCCACAGGCGCTGACCCACCTGGGCGGCAGTGCGCCGGCGCTGTTGCCCGAGCAGGTGCGGCAGATCGGCATCCGCTCGGTGGATCCGGAGGAGAAGCGCCTGATCAAGCAGCACCGCATCGACGTCTACGACATGCGCTACATCGACGAAGCCGGCATGAAGCGCACCATGGAGGCCGCGCTGCAGGGCATGAGCGCCGAGACCCACCTGCATGTCAGCTTCGATGTGGATTTCCTCGACCCGAGCATCGCGCCGGGCGTGGGCACCACGGTGCCCGGTGGCCCCAACTACCGCGAGGCGCAGCTGGTGATGGAGATGATTGCCGACACCGGCCGCATGGGATCGCTGGACATCGTCGAACTCAATCCGGTGCTGGACAATCGCAACGCGACCGCCGAACTGGCAGTGGATCTGGTGGAGAGCCTGTTCGGCAAGTCGACCCTGATGCGAGATTGATCCAGCGCTGAACGTGGCGTGCTGCCGTTCACATCAAATCCACGTGCGCGCAGTCAGATTTGGCGCCAAGCGAGGTGCGACCGCACCGGGCGCAGACCGAGGAAGACCGATGAAGCGACTGCTGACACTGATGGTGCTGGGCCTGTTTTCGGCCGGCGTAATGACTGGCTGCAACACCATGGCCGGCGCCGGCAAGGATATGCAGGGTGCGGGCGACAAGGTCGAGAAAACGGCCGAAAAATGCAGCGACGGCAAGTGCTGATCCCAACGTCTTGCGTGTGATGTGTTCGATTTGATTGATCTGCGGCAACTGGCCGCTTACCTACGAAGGAGTCTGTTATGAAGCGTGCAATTGTGCTGCTGGTGCTGTCGGTGTTGTCGGTCGGTATGCTGTCGGGTTGCAACACCGTCGCAGGTGCCGGCAAGGACGTGCAGGGCGCCGGTGAGAAGGTGGAAGACGCAGCGCGTAAGTGATCTGACGCCGCATGCAAAAAAGACGGGCCGCAAGGCCCGTTTTTTTTTGCGCCCAGCCTGGGCAGCGTGTTGGTCGCACCGCAGCTGCGCGATTGCCCGATCGGTTGACGGTATCGCGCGTCGGCAATGGCTCAGTGCGGTGATCGCCGGTTTGACACCTCTTGATGAGCAACGAACGCATCCGTGGGCACCCTCATCCCACGGTCAATCGCGGCCGCATCGCAGCGGAGTCAACGCAATGAACACTGACATCATTTCCGGCAAGTGGACCCAGCTCAAAGGCAAGATGCAGGCCAAATGGGGCGACCTCACCGACGACGATTTCAAGGTTGCCGAAGGTAATGCCGAATACCTGCAGGGCAAGCTGCAGGAACGGTATGGCTGGGACCGCGACCGCGCCCAGACCGAAGTGCGCGCCTTCGAAAAATCCCTGCGCGACGACACCTGATCCATATCGCGTCGCCCCAGCGCGAGCGACGTTGCAGACGGGCCGCCAATGCGGCCCGTTTCTGCGTGTGGCGGGCGGTGACAGGAATCAGGTGGCAGCAACACACCGCTGGCAGTCACCCGATAGGCAAGGCGCGGAACCGCTAAACTTGCACGCTGACCTCCTGGCACTACGCAGATGACCACTCGCGTCCTCACCGGCATCACCACCTCCGGCACCCCGCACCTGGGCAATTACGTCGGTGCGATCCGCCCGGCCATCCAGGCCAGCGCCGCCGCCGATGCGGAAAGCTTCTACTTCCTTGCCGACCTGCATAGCCTGATCAAGGCGCAGGACCCGGCGCGTACCCAGCGCTCCACGCTGGAGATCGCGGCTAGCTGGCTGGCCTGCGGCCTGGATCCGGACAAGGTCTGGTTCTATCGGCAGTCCGATGTGCCCGAAACCACCGAGTTGATGTGGTTGCTGACCTGCGTGGCCGGCAAGGGCATCCTCAACCGCGCGCATGCCTACAAGGCGGCGGTGGACAAGAACCGCGCCGACGGCGAGGACGACGATGCGGGCGTGACTGCCGGGTTGTTCATGTACCCGGTGCTGATGGCGGCCGACATCCTGATCTTCAATGCGCACAAGGTGCCGGTGGGGCGCGACCAGATCCAGCACATCGAGATGGCGCGCGACTTTGCGCAGCGGTTCAACCATGTGTACGGCCGTGATTTCTTCACCTTGCCCGATGCGGTGATCGACGAGCAGGTGTCCACCTTGCCGGGCCTGGACGGCCGCAAGATGAGCAAGAGCTACGGCAATACCATCCCGCTGTTCGCCTCGCGCGAGGAGCTGCGCAAGCTGGTGTTTTCCATCCTCACCGATTCGCGTGCGCCGGGCGAAGCGAAGGACACGCAGGGCTCGGCGTTGTTCCAGCTGTATCAGGCTTTTGCCACGCCGCAGGAAACCGCCGCCTTCGCGCAGGCCTTTGCCGATGGCATCGGCTGGGGCGATGCCAAGCAGCAGTTGTTCGAGCGGATCGATCAGGAGATCAGCCCGTTGCGGACGCGCTACGAGGCGCTGATGGCCGAGCCGGCCAAGATCGAGGCGATCCTGCGCGCCGGGGGCGCACGCCTGCGTGCGCGCTATGCCACGCCGCTGCTGGCCGAGCTGCGGCACGCAGTGGGTCTGCGCGACCTGGCCGATCAGGCCGGCCCTGCCGTTGCGCAGGGCGGCGAAAAGCGCGCCTTGCCGGTGTTCAAGCAGTACCGCGAACCCGATGGCCAGTTCTATTTCAAATTGAACGATGGCGCAGGTGCACTGCTGGTGCAGAGCGACGGGTTTGCCTCGCCGCGCGATGCCGGTCAACTGATCGCACGATTGAAACAGGCCGAGCAGGTCAGCGATCTGCAGTTGCCGGGCGTGCATGCGCAGGTCGAGGCAGCGCTGATTCTTGCGGCGATGCGGGCACTGCGAGAGGCATGATCGGCGCACGCGTGCAAGGGGCAGTGGCCTTGCACGCATTGTGGTCCACATCGCGCACTGCGTGCTGGCCAAGCGCGCGCCGGCGCTGGGATGGATGCTGTTAATTCGTCGTTGCCTGGAACCGGCGGCACAGCATCTGGGCAATCCCTGCGCCTACACTGCGGTGGTCCTGGGAGCGACGGGGTAGGAATGACAGCAGTGGCCGATTCCAGCATCCATACCATCGATACCGGTTTTGGTGGTGTGCAGTTCGATGCGGCGTATCTGATCGTGGAGGCGCACCGCGCGGCGTTCGTCGATTGCGGGACCTCGCACTCGGTGCCACACCTGCTGGCGGCCCTGCAGGCGGCGGAGCTGACGCCGGCGCAGGTGGAGTGGTTGATCCTGACCCATGTGCATCTGGATCACGCCGGCGGCGCCGGTGCATTGCTGCAGCATCTGCCCAATGCCCGCGTGCTGGTGCATCCGCGTGGCGCGCCGCACCTGGTCGACCCCGCGCGGCTGATCGCCGGCGCTACCGCGGTGTATGGCCAGGCCGAGATGGCGCGCAGTTATGGCGCGATCGTGCCGGTGCCGGCCGAGCGCGTGGTGGAAGCGGCCGATGGCCACTGCGTGCAGTTGGGCGAGCGCGCACTGTTGACACGCGACACGCCCGGACACGCGCGCCACCATCTGTGCGTGTGGGATGCGCGCAGCCGCAGCTGGTTCACCGGCGACACTTTCGGGCTGTCGTATCGCCAGCTCGACAGCGCGCAGGGCGCCTTCATTCTGCCGACCTCCTCGCCAGTGCAATTCGAACCGGAGGCGATGCTGCAGTCGATCGCGCGGTTGATGGATACCGACCCGCAGGCGATGTATCTCACCCACTACGGGCGGGTCGAATCGCCTGCACCGTTGGCGCAGGCGCTGGTGCAGCAGATTCATGCGATGACCGAGATTGCAGTGGGTTGTGCCTCGCGTGCAGACCGCCACCGTTGCCTGGTGGCCGCATTGACGGAGCTGTATCTGGAGCGCGCCCGGCAGCACGGCTGCCTGCTGGACGATGCGGGCGTGGAGCAGTTGCTGGGCACCGATATCGAACTCAACGCGCAAGGGCTTGCGTGCTGGCTGGACCGCGCCGCACGCTGAGCCGACGACCTTGGCGCTGATGGTCTTGCATGTGTGGGAAGCCGGCCAGCGCTGCCGATGACGCGCCTGGCATCTGCGTCGATAGCGGCGCTGGCCGCATTGCGCGATGCAAGCCGCGTCGCACCGGTGGCCGATGCCTGATCGCTGCCGGCGATCATGCCACCGCGGAGCCGTCGTGGCCCGGCGGCTGCAGCACGTGCGCGCAGTGGTCAGCGTCTGCGCACGCCGGGTTTGCAGCGCTGCCGCGCGCGGGAGCGAACCGGTGGCCGCGGTATCGCGCTCCCGCTCGGGCCGCACGCTTGTAAACTATCTGTCATCCATCCGTTGCAAGGCCTCACCGTGAATCCGATGCGCATCCTGCTGTTGTCCGCCTGCCTGTTTGTGGGAGGTGTGGCACAGGCCGCCAACGATCTGCCCGGTGGCGGCATCGATGCCGAGGCGTTGTCGCGGCATGTGCGCCTGCTGGCATCGGACGACTTCGAGGGCCGCGCGCCGGCCAGTACCGGCGAGCAGCGCACCGTCGATTACCTGGTCGAGCAGTTCAAGGCTGCCGGGCTGCAACCGGGCGGCGAGCAGGGCAGCTGGACCCAGGCAGTGCCGCTGGTGCGCGCGCAGGTCGATGGCCCGGTGCGTGCGCGCCTGCGCGTGGGCGGCAAGACGCAGACGCTGGTCAACGGCACCGATGTGACCTTGCAGAGCCTGCGTCCGCAGGCCGCAGTGGCGCTGAAGGATGCGCCGCTGGTGTTCGTGGGCTACGGCATCAGCGCGCCGGAGCGGCAGTGGGACGACTACAAGGGCGTGGACCTGCGCGGCAAGATTGCGGTGGTGCTGATCAACGATGCCGACTTCGAGAGCGCGCAGCCGGGTGCGTTCGATGGCAAGGCGGTGACCTACTACGGCCGCTGGACCTACAAGTACGAAGAAGCCGCGCGGCGCGGTGCGGCCGGGGTGCTGATCGTGCACGAAACTGCGCCGGCCGCGTACGGCTGGGCCACGGTGCAGAGTTCGGGTCTGTCGCCGCTGTTCGATATCGAACGCAGCGATGCCGATGCAAAGGCGCGGCACGTGCCGGTGCGTGGCTGGATGCAGCGCACGCTGGCGCAGACGCTGTTCAAACAGGCAGGGCTGGATTTCGAACAGGCCAAGGCGCGCGCGCAGCAGCGCGATTTTGCGCCCGTCGCGCTGGGCGATGCCACGCTGTCGGTGGAGTTCAAGCTCAAGCGCGAACGGGTGGTCACCCATAACGTGGTGGCCAAGCTCACCGGCAGCCAGCACCCGGACGAGACGGTGATCTTTTCTGCGCATTGGGATGCGTTCGGGATCGGCAAGGCCGATGCCAGTGGCGACACGATTCGACGCGGTGCGGTGGACAACGCCACTGGCGTTGCCAGCGTGCTGGAACTGGCGCGCGTATTCGCCGCCGGCCCCAAGCCGCAGCGCACGCTGTATTTCATTGCATTGACCGCAGAGGAAAAGGGCCTGCTCGGTGCCAACTACTATGCGGCGCATCCGCTGGCGCCATTGGACAAGACCGTAGCGGTGCTCAACATGGAGATGTTCAGCCCCGATGGCCCCACCCGCGACATCGCCTCGTGGGGGCGTGGACGGGTGTCGCTGGAAGGCGACCTGGAGACGGCCGCCAAGGCGCGTGGCCGCATGTATTCGCCGGACCCGAATCTGGAGGCGGGCTTCTTCTACCGCGCCGACCATTTCGCGTTCGCGCGCATGGGCGTGCCGGCGATCACCGCCGGCCCCGGCCTGGACATGCTCGAAGGCGGCGTTGCCAAGGGCAAGGCGCTGCGTGACCAATACTTCGCCGATTGCTACCACCAGCCCTGCGACCGCTGGACGCCGCAGTGGGATGCCAGCGGGCACGCCGCCGATACCACCCTGGTCTATGACGTGGGCGTGGCACTGGCCAACGGCCGCCAGTGGCCGAGCTGGCAGGATGGCTCGGAGTTCAAGGCGATCCGCGCGCGCAGCGATGCGGCGCGCAGGTAAGGGCCGCTAGAAAACGGCTGCGCAGCCAGCAGGCGGTCGCGGCGGTTGCCTGGAATCGGACTGCGCCACGTGGACGCTCCGGCTCCGAGCGTGCTGTCCGCACTCCACACGTGCCGCACGACGGCTGGTGCGCCGCTGCAAAGCGTGACGGCCGCGGTGTTCGCCGCGTTTCGCCAGCGCGGCTTTCATGCCTGCCTTGCGCTGGTGCCGACGCGGAGGGCATCGGCGCAGCACGGCCTCATGCAGCGCTTTGCAGGCGACTTTCCTGCAAGCGTCCTACTTGCGGCACGGATAGCGTTTGGCCAGCGCCTGGACGATCAGGCCAGGTGCGGGCTCATCCAGGCGCGCGTCGGGCAATGCGCTGAGATCGGCCAGCAGCACTTGCAGATCCGGCGGGCCGGCCTTGCCTGCGGGCATGCACCACTGCGTGCGGTAACTGGCGCTGGCCACGCCCAGCAGGTAGGCGCCGGCGCGGCTGGCCGACACCATGACCTTGAGTTCGGGCTGCCCGGGTGCGTCGATCTCCGGTGCCAGCGAGCCGTCCAGCCCGGCATCGATCAGCGCATGGCCGGTGAGCTCCCAGGGCTCGGGTGCGCGTGCGGCGGCTGCGGTGGTGGAGAACAGGGCAAGCGCGACCAGGGCCAACCAGGGAGTGCGACGTGGCATGGGCATTCCATTGTGATGAGCGTCGAGCGCACCATACCGCGTGCGCTGCGCACCGTCTGTGCGGTGTCGGCGCGTGCAGGTGATCTAGAATTGAAGCTTCCGCTGCAGTTGGCAGGTCCGATGTCTTCCTCTCACGACGCTACCGCACCCGCGCGCAGCGGGCTGGTCGTTCTCGCGTTGTTGCTGGTGTATGTGGTCTGGGGCTCGACCTATCTGGCGATCCGCTTCGCGCTGGAAGGCGGTGCGCAGCCGTTGACGATGGTGTCCGGTGCGCGCTTCATCATCGCCGGCAGCGTGCTCTACGGCGTGCTGCGCTGGCGCGGCGTGGCGGCGCCCACGCGCGCGCAATGGAAGAACGTGGCCTTGATGGGCGCGGCGCTGTTGCTGTTGGGCAACGGCATGGTGGTGCTGGCCGAGCGCAGCGTGTCCTCCGGCCTGGCCGCCACTGCAGTGGCCTCGGTGCCGTTGTGGATGGCCTTGTTCGGTGCCCTGCGCGGGCAGCATGCCAGCGGCGGCGAATGGCTGGGCATCGTGATCGGATTCCTGGGCGTGGTGTGGCTCAACGCCGGCAGCAGCCTGACCGCAACGCCGGGCGGGTTGGTGCTGCTGCTGATCGCGCCGATCGGCTGGGCATTCGGCTCGGTGTGGTCGCGGGGCCGCGACCTGCCATCGCCGTTCATGACCGCCGCCGGGCAGATGCTGTGCGGCGGCGTGTTGCTGGTGAGCACCGGCCTGTTGATCGGCGAGCGGCCGCAGGCCTGGCCCACCCCGCAGGGGTTGATGGCAGTGGCGTACCTGTGCGTGTTCGGCTCGATCGTGGCATTCACCGCCTATGTCTGGCTGCTGCATCACGTGCGCCCGGCACTGGCCGGCAGCTATGCCTACGTCAATCCGGTGATTGCAGTGGCATTGGGCGCGTGGCTGGGGCACGAGCGTTTCACCGCCCACGACATCGGCGCGATGGCGGTGATCCTGGCCGGGGTGCTGGTGGTCACCCTGGCCAAGGCGCGCCGATGAGCGCGGCCGTGCCGGTGTCGGCGGTGGAGGCGCGGCGCGGTCTGTTGATGACCGCCGCGAGCTTCGTGATCTGGGGACTGGTGCCACTGTATTGGCACCTGCTCAAGGTGGTGCCGTCGCTGCAGATCATTGCGCACCGCATCGTGTGGAGCGCAGTGCTGGTCGTTGCGTGGCTGGTGGCGACCTCGGGGCTGCATTGGTGGCGCGCGATTGCTGCGCAGCCGCGCGCGCTGTGGATGCTGGCCGCCAGCAGCGTGGCGATTGCCTTCAATTGGGGCCTGTATATCTGGGCCATCAATGCCGGGCATGTGATCGAAGCCAGCCTGGGCTACTTCATCAATCCATTGCTGAGCGTGTTGCTGGGCGTGCTGGTGCTGAAAGAGCGCCTGCGTGGCATCCAGTGGCTGGCGGTGGCGTGCGCTGCCGCAGGCGTGCTGTGGCTGACCATCGATGCCGGTGCACCGCCGTGGATTGCGCTGGGGCTGGCGATCTCGTTCGGCCTCTACGGGTTGCTGCGCAAGCTGGTGTCGGTGGACCCGGTGGCCGGGCTGGGTGTGGAGAGCGTGTACCTGTTCGTGCCGGCACTGCTGCTTGCCACATGGGGCGAGCAGGGCCATGGCGGCGCGTTCTTCAGCGGCTGGGACCTGCGAACCGACCTGCTGCTGATCTTCGGTGGCGTGGTGACGGCGGTCCCGCTGATCGGGTTTGCGTACGGCGTGCGGCGGATCCCGCTGTCGCTGGTGGGCATCCTGCAATACATCGGGCCGAGCCTGCAGCTGTTGCTGGGCGTGTGGTTCTTCCATGAGCCGTTCGACCAGGGACGTGCGATCGGGTTTGCGGCGATCTGGCTGGGCTTGCTGCTGTTCGTCGGCGACAGCGTGGTGCGTTCGCGGCAGCCGGTGGTCACGCGCTGAGCAAGCGTCGCACTGCAGGCAGTGCGTGTGGCAGTGATCAGCGTGACGGCCTCGCATCCGGGCGCCGCGCTGGCCCCGATCAACTGCGTGGCATTGCCAATGGGCTGGTCACTGCCAGCGTGGAAGCGGGCAGCCCCGGTGGTGCAGGGCAATGACCGGGGTCGCGTTGCACCTGCGCCAGCCAGTGATCGATCGGCCCGCCGAGCAGGTCCAGCCGTAGCGGCAGGCTCAGATGGTTTTCGCCGGGAAGCTCGACGTAATGCGCACGCGCACTGGCCAACGCCAATGTGCGGCCATGCGCCACCGGAATGTGCTGGTCGGCATCGCCATGCAACAGCAGCACGCAGCTGCGCGTGTCGGCCAGGGCGTGCGCGACATCGACATGGTCCAGGTCCAGCTTGAGCTGGGTATCGGCGGCGGCGATCACCGCATCGATATTCTGGTCGGCATAGCGCCAGCGCGCATAGGCCGCCACCGCCTGCCCGCGCCACCCGTGCGGCTGGCTGGCGAGCAGATGCGGCACCATGTCGCGGATGCCGCGACCGGCATTGGCAAAGGATTCCATTGCCACCACGCCGGCAACGCGCGGGCCGAGCTTGTCGGCGGTAAACAGCGCCGTGGCCGCACCATAGGAAATGCCGAACAGGTACAGCGGCCCCTGGATCTCGCCACGCGGCTGCAGCGCGTTGAGCACATCGATCACATCATCGGACTCGCGCGTGCCGTAGCCCGACGGGCCGCCGCCGGAGTGGCCGTGGTTGCGCAGGTCGATGGTGACCACCCGGTAGCCGGCCTGCGCCAGCTGCAGCGACCACGGCAGCAGCGAATCGCCATCCATCATCCAGCCATGCAGCAGCACCACGGTGCCACGCGGCGCCGGCGGCGGCGTGGTGGGCACGCTGAAGCCGAAGTCCACGTCCAGCGCATGCGCCGGGTCGTTGCGCTGGCCCAGGTAGCGGTAATGCATGGCGTACTGGCCGGGATCGATCGCCCGCCAGAAGATCGGCACGCCATCGCGTGTGACCACATGCCCGCTGCGGTTGGGCACCGTGGCGATGGTGGCGGCAATGCGTTCTTCGTCCAGCAACGGCGAGGTACCGCCGGGCGCAACCAGGCGCTCGCTGAGCGAGGTCGAAGAGGAAGAACAGCCGGCCAGCCACAGGCAGGCGCAGGCCAGCAGAATCAGGCGCGTCATGGCGAAGATCGATGGATGCAACGGCCGGGCAGGCTACGGCCTGCCGGCCCGCGCATCTACCGCACTGCGGTGACAAAACCATGACAGCCTGCAATACATTCAGCTGCAGCGACGCGCTTGCTCTGCTTTGGCTGTCACCATTCCCCACTCCCGATTCCCCATTCCCCATTCCCCGGCGGGCCAACGGCCCGCCTACACCTCACGCAACGCCGTGGTGATCGGCAACCGCGCCGCGCGCAATGCCGGGAACAGCCCGCCCACCAGCCCGATGCCCAGCGCCCATTTCAGCCCGCTCCACAGCAGCTCCGGCGAGACCTTGAACTGGAACACCACCTGGCTGAAGTTGTTGCCCAGCGTGGAGACGGTATAGCCATTGAACACCGCCCAGGCGATCAGCCCGCCCAGCAGCCCGCCCAGCAGTGCCAGCAGCATGGTTTCCAGCATCAGCGCCATGATCACCGGCGTGCCGCGAAAGCCGATGGCGCGCATGGTGGCGATCTCGCGCGCACGCGTGGCCACTGCCGCATACATCGTGTTGAGCGCGCCAAACACCGCGCCCACCGCCATGATCGCGCCGATCACCGTGCCCAGGATGCTGATCAACCTGTTCAAGCCGCCGCCCTGTTTGCCGTAGTAGGCGCGGGTGGTTTCCACATCCAGCTTGAGCCGCGGGTCGGCGGCCATGGCGGTCTTGAACTGCTCGAAGCCGGCCTTGCCGCTGGTGCGTGCGGTGATCGACTGGTACGCACGGCGGTTGTAGGTGGTGGCCAGCGTCTGCGCATCGGTCCACAGCTCCGAATCGTGCGCATCGCCGGAGGCGAATACACCGACCACCGTCCATTGCTGGCTGCCCAGGGTGAGCGTCTTGCCCAGTTCCAGCCCGCGGAACTGATTCAATGCGCCCTTGCCGACCACGACCTCGCGCAGGCCGGTGTTGAAGCGGCGGCCCTGCACGATCCTGACCTTGGGGTGCACCGCCCAGGCCTGTTCGCCCACCCCGCGCAGCTGGGCGTTGACGTCGGTGCCATCAGAGCGGGAGGCGACGTTGACCACCTGCGACAACTCCGGCGAAACCATCGGGCGCCCGTTGGCATCGGTGGCGATGCCCGGCAGGCTGCCGATCAGTGGCACCAGGTCGCGGGTGATCACCGAGTTGGTCTCGGCCTGCGAGCCGCCGCGCAGGACAATCGCGGTGGTGTCGTCGCCGGTGCTGTTGAGCGTGGCCTGGAAGCCCTGGCCCATCGCCAGCATTGCCACCAGTACACCGACCACGCCGGCAATGCCGACCACGATCACCGAGGTGGAGCCCCAGCGTTGCGGCAGGCTGGCGATGCCGATGCGTGCAGCGGCCAGCGACAGGCGGCCACTGCGGGTGGCGACCAGCCACACCGCCAGCAGTACCGCGACCGGCGCCAGCCAGATCCACGGCAGCGCGATCCACAGCCCCAGGCCGAGCGCCAGCAGCACCACGGACACCACAGTGACGCCACGATCTTTCCATTTGCGTTGCATGTGCATGCTCCTGTCAGCGGCCGGCGAGGGCATCGACGATCTTCAAGCGCTGCGCGCGTAACGCCGGCAGCACACCCACCACCAGGCCGATGCCGACCATCAGGGCCAGGCCAACCAGCCAGGTCTGCAGCGGTACGCTTTGCGTGGGCATCAGCCCGCCGCTGCGCGCGGACACCGCCGGAATCACCAGTGCCGCCAGGCCCATGCCGATCAGCCCGCCCAGGCCAATCAACAACACCGACTCGATCATCACCAGGCTCAGCACCGTGCGGTCCTGGAAGCCCAGCGTCTTGAGCGTGGCCAGCTCCGGGATGCGTTCGCGCACCGCCTGGGCCATGGTGTTGCCGGTGAGCAGCAGCAAGGTGAAGAACACCGCGGCCATGATCGAGGTGACGATCAGGCCGATATCGGCGAACTGCTTGACGAAGGCCTGCTGAAACGCCGATTCGGTTTGCGACTTGGTTTCATGATCGGAGTTGGCCGACAACGCATCGATGGCCTGCGCCACGCGCGAGGCCTGGTCGGGGTTGCTCAAGGTCACCGTCAGCCAGCTCACCTGGTTCTTGATGTAGTCGTTGGATTCGTCGAAATATTTCCAGTTCATCATCAACTGGCGTTCCTGATTGGCCGCCACGGTGCGGTCCTTCATGCGAAAGATGCCGACCAGCTGCAGCGGCCAGTCGTTGCTGCCGCCACGCGGAAAGATGGTGGCCTGCAACGGGATGGTGTCGCCGATCTTCCAGCCATGTTCCTTGGCCAGGGCTTCGCCGACCACCGCACCGGTGCGCGTGGTCTGGAATGCCTTGAGCTGGTCCTTGGGCAACGCGTATTCGCTGTAGACGTCGAAGAAGTTGGGCGCCACCGAAAAATTGGGGAAGAAATTCTTCGGGTCGCGGTAGATGCCGCCAAACCACATGGCCGAGGTCACATCGCGCACGCCAGGCACGCTGCGCACCTGTGCTTCCAGGCGGATCGGCAGCGATTGGGTGATGGACAGGCGCGAGGCCACCACCAGCCGATTGACCCCGCTGACGCTGCCGCCGGAGGTAAACGCCACCCGCACCGAATCGAGCATGCCAAACAGCAGGAAGGCCGCCACCACCGACAACAGCGTCAGCAAGGTGCGCGTCTTGCTGCGGAACAACTGCGCCCACACCAATGACAGATACTTCATGGCAGCGTTCCTTCAGAGGACGAGCGGCGCATCGGCCAGCTCGCCCTTGTCCAGATGGATGGTGTGGGTGGCGTATTCGGCGGCCTTGGGGTCATGGGTGACCATGACGATGGTCTTGCCATGTTCGCGATTGAGTTCCTGCAACAAACGCAGGATCTCTTCAGCGTTGTGGCGGTCCAGGTCGCCGGTGGGCTCGTCGCAGATCAGGAACGTCGGGTCGGACACGATGGCGCGTGCAATGGCAACGCGCTGCTGCTGGCCGCCGGACAGTTCGCTGGGCTTGTGGTTGCGGCGTTCCTGCAGGCCGACCAGGGTCAAGGCGATCTCTGCGTTGCGCTTGCGCTGCGCCGCATTGAGCGAGGTGAGCAGCAATGGCAGCTCCACGTTCTTCTGTGCGGTGAGCATCGGCATCAGGTTGTAGAACTGGAACACGAACCCGACGTGGTGGCTGCGCCAGGTGGCGAGCTGGCCGCCGCTCATGCGGTCGATGCGCTCGCCTTCGATCTCGATCTCGCCGCCGCTGGGGGTATCCAGTCCGCCGATCAGGTTGAGCAAGGTGGTCTTGCCCGAGCCGGACGGACCCATCAATGCCACGAAATCGCCGCTGGCAATTTCCAGATCGATGCCGTGCAGCACCTGCACCTGCTCGGGGCCGCGTTGGTAGGTCTTGGTGATGTTGCGCAAGCTGACGAGAGCGGTCATGGCGACTCCTGGTGACGCAATGGGATGAGAAAGCGATACGGCACGGCGACGGCGAGTGCATGCGGGGCGGTGCGGAGGCACGCGCCGCAGCGACGACGGTGAAGCGATCAAGCAATGGCGTGTTGCAGCGTGTGACGCGTAGCCAGATGCACCAACCCGCTGTGCAGCCGTCGCGCAGAACCTCCGTGGTCCATCGCGGCGACGTTGCGCTCAACAGCCCACAGCGCCTCCTTCAGACAGCGGTTTGAAATGCACTGACGACAATGTTTCGTTTCCGCTTGGAACAGCCGATGCAACGCGTAGCGATGACACGCCCGCCACGCAAGCGTGCGACCCGACACCGCACTGCACCGCCTCGGCCATCACGGCGCAGCGTCCGCCTCGGCCTCGGCCACCGTGTCGCCATCCTTCAGCGCCTGCGGCGGATTCACCACCACGCTGTCGCCGGCAGCCAGTCCCGACAGCACCTGGCGGTCTTCGCCCATGCGCATGCCGGTCGTGACGGCGCGCTCGCTGACGGTATTGCGCTCG
Source organism: Xanthomonas cannabis pv. cannabis (assembly GCF_000802365.1). Taxonomy (GTDB): domain Bacteria; phylum Pseudomonadota; class Gammaproteobacteria; order Xanthomonadales; family Xanthomonadaceae; genus Xanthomonas; species Xanthomonas cannabis. The sequence goes on along the minus strand of NZ_JSZE01000005.1, from coordinate 88,335 downwards.
CCCACCACGAAGGCCACGGTGCGCGTGCCGCGTTCGACCAACGCCGCAGCGGGCACGCGCACGCCTTGCGGCTTGGCCGCCTCCTGTGGCTTGGCCTGCTCCAGAAAGCTCACCCGCACGCCCATCTCCGGCACGATGCGCGCATCCTTGACCTTGAGCGCCACCCGCACCTTCACCGTGGCCTTGCCACGGTCGGCCGTGGGGATGATGGCGATCACCTCACCGGGGATCTTCCACTCCGGATACGCGTTGAGCACCGCCTCCACCGGCATCTTCGGCTGCACGCGGCCGATGTAGGACTCGCCGACTTCCACTTCGATTTCCAGCGATTCCATGTCCACGATGGTGCCGATGCCGGTGCGGGTGAAACCGCCACCGGCCGAGAGCGGCGACACGATCTCGCCCGGCTGCGCGGCCTTGGCGGTGACCACGCCGGCGAAGGGAGCGCGCACCACATTGAAGTCCGAGCGGATGCCGGCAATGGCCAGCTGATCGGAGGCCACCTGCACATTGCGTTGCGCGTTCTGCAACTGTGCACGCAGTGCGTCGCGCTGCGCGGTGGCCTGTTCGTACTGCGAGCGCGATACCAGCTGCGCGCCGACCAGCGATTGCAGTCGCGTGGCATCGGCATTGGCCACGGCCAGCTGCGCCTGCATGTTGTCGACCTGGCTGCGCGCGGCCGACAGCTGCGAGGCCGACAGCGTACGCTGCGCGTCGGCATCCAGCGGGTCCAGCGTGGCCATCACCTGGCCCTGTTCCACCCGCATGCCTTCTTCGATCATCACTTCGCGCACCTTGCCGGTCACCTGCGCCGACACCGTGGCCATGCGCCGCGCCACCACGTAGCCGGAGGCATCCAGCACCGAGGCGCTGCTGCTGCCGGCACTGATCGCCACCACTGGTGCGGTCTGCACCTTGGCCACCGGTGTGCGGGTGAACCACCACGCGGCAGCGGCCAGCGCGATGACGATGACGATGGCGGCGATGATCCAGCCGGTGCGGCGCGCCGGTGGCGGCGTGGCAGGACGCTGGCGGTCGATACGGAGTTGTTTGAGCAGATCGGCGGAGGTGTTCATCGAGAACCAGGACAGAAGGCTGCGCAGAATGTGACTGCCTGCAAGGCGCGCCGCAAGCTGCCGGAAGTCACCACCTGCAAGGCGGCGACAAACGGTAGGACCTGCCGGGCTGCTGCAATTGCGCTGCAGCATGCAAGCTGGCGACGGCACCCACCAGTGACAGCTGTCACCTGCACGCCATGACAGGTGCGACTGGGCGGCCTACCTGCAGGCGCGCACGCTTGCCTATCGATCAAGCCGGGACCTGCGTATGTGTCATCCCCACCGCATGCGCTGCCCGGGTGCAGCGCATCACGACCGTCGTTGCACCTTGGCGCAATGCTTGAGGTTGCTGATCCACTCTGCAGTGCACCGCGGCACGCCCAGGCGAGCGCGGCAATGGCAGAATCGACTCACTTCTCCGGACCCATCCCGATGCCTCTGACGCTCCCGGCCTGGCTGCGGCCGGCTCCAGATTCGCAAGTGACCGCGCGCCTGGCGCAGGGCCAGTCGCCATGGATGGACTGCGTGCACCTGCTGTGGTCGGCCTGGGTGTTCGTGGTGCCGGTGTTCTCCTCGCGCGGTTACGATGCGACCTGGCTGCTGTGCACGGCGCTGTCGTATCCATTGTTTCTGCTGCTGTACGCGCGCATGTTGCTGGCACCGCGCGGCACGCTGTACCGCTATGCGTGGGCGATGGGCATGCTCAGTGCGGCGCTGCTGCCGGTGTACGCCTCGGGCATCAGCTACTTCGTATTTGCCTGCCTGAGCCTGCGCCCGTCCACGCGGCATGCGCTGTGGCGGCATTTCGCCATCCTGCTGCTGATGAACGCGTTGTACCTGGCCTGGGCGCGCTGGCTCGGAATGGCCTGGCAGGGGTTGGTGTGGTTTCCAGTGTCGGTGCTGGGCATGTCCGTGGTGATGGCGGTGTACAGCATCAATGAACGCAAGGACGCATTGCTGCGCCTGTCGCAGGACGAAGTGCGCCGGCTGGCGGCCACCGCCGAGCGCGAACGCATCGGCCGCGATCTGCACGACCTGCTGGGTCACACCCTGTCGCTTGTCGCGCTCAAGTCCGATCTGGCCGCGCGCCTGATCGAACGCGACCCGCAGGCGGCACGCAACGAAATTGACGCCGTGGCGCAGATCTCGCGTGACGCGCTGACGCAGGTGCGCCGTGCTGTTACCGGCATCCGCGCCGCCGGGCTGGTGGCCGAGCTGGCCTCGGCAAAGGTGCTGCTGGACATGGACGGCATCGTGCTGGAACACACGCTGGACGCGCTGCCTCTGCCACCCGAACATGAAACCGCTCTGGCGTTGGTGGTGCGCGAGGCAGCCACCAACGTGCACCGCCACGCCCAGGCCAGACGGGTCCGGGTCAGCCTGCGCGCGCAGGACGGCCGGGCGGTGCTGGAGATCACCGATGATGGGCGCGGCGGGGTGATCGTGCCCGGCAATGGCCTGGATGGCATGCGTGCGCGCCTGCACGCCCTGGGTGGCGCGTTGGACGTGGACGCGCTGCCACGCGGCATGCGCCTGCGCGCCGGCGTGCCGTTGCCGCCGCACCCCATGCCGGATGCGGCGCACCCACCGTTGCCGCTGCCCTTGGTGCCGCAACCGCGCTGAGCGCTCACCGGCCCGGCCGCTGCACGTCGCCGGCCTGCACTGTTATCGTGCGCAACCGTTGCATAGAGGCGAGCGCGAGCGATGATCCGGGTGTTATTGGCCGAAGACCAGGCCTTGCTGCGTGGCGCGCTGGTGGCCCTGCTCGGGCTGGAGGATGACATCGAGGTGATTGGCAGTGCGGGCGATGGCGAAACCGCCTGGCGCGAGCTGCAACGGCTGCAGCCGCACGTGCTGATCACCGATATCGAAATGCCCGGGCTCAGCGGCCTGGAACTGGCTCAGCGCATCCAGCGCCAGGCGCTGCCGGTGCGGGTCATGATCGTCACCACCTTTGCGCGTCCCGGGTTTTTGCGGCGCGCGCTGGATGCCGGCGTGTCCGGGTATCTGCTCAAGGACGCGCCGGCCGAACAACTGGTCAGTGCCGTGCGCCAGGTGCAGCGCGGCGGGCGGGTGATCGACCCGCAGCTCGCCATCGACGCCTGGGTGGAAGCGGACCCCCTGAGCGAGCGCGAGCGCACGGTGCTGCGCCTGGCCGGCGAAGGCCGCTCGGCCAGCGAGATCGCGCAGCAGCTGCAGCTCTCGCATGGCACCGTGCGCAACTACCTGTCCGAATGCATCGGCAAACTGGGCGTGGCCAATCGCATCGAAGCGTACCGGTTGGCACGGCAGAAGGGCTGGTTGTAACGCCGTCAGTCGATGCCTGACGTGTTCGGTCAGCTGGAGTTTGCGATAGATGAGACTGCATGTGCTTGATCGACGCGGTCACGCGACGAAGGCATGGCATCACTCGCATCACCCATCCACAGCTATTCCAAACGCGTGCGAAGGCATGCGATTTGTACGCAGGTACACTGCGCAGCACTGGAAAACACGGCGAGCAATGCATGAAATCTCTGTGGCTGTCGGGCCTGCTGTTGATGTGCGCCTTCAACGCATCGGCCGAGCAATTCAAGATACTGGTGGCAGCCATTCCCAATCAGTATCACCACGACTATATCCCTGTGGCCAAGCCGCAATTCGAGGCGATGGCGCGCAAGCATTATGTCGAGATGGTGTGGGCATGGAATGCCAAGGCGTTCGAAGGCGATCTCTCGCAATACGCGGCCATCGTGTTGCTCAATACGCCGGCGACCGATCTGGACCCGGCGCAGCGGGCCAACTTTCAAAACTACGTGCGCAACGGCGGTGGCGTGGTCGCCGTGCACAAGGCGTTTGCGATCAAGCGCGGTGACTGGGAGTGGTACGACCACATGATTGGCCGCTCGTTCCGCACCCATCCATACATGCAAACGGCGATGGTGGATGTGGTCGATGCCAATTTCCCGGCCACGGCCGGCCTGCCCAAGCGCTGGGTGTGGAGCGATGAGTGGTACGAATACGATCCACCGTACAGCGATGACCTGGTCACGCTGCTCACCGTCGACGAAAGCAGTTATGACCCCACCCTGATCTGGCCGGGCCAGGTCGCCAGGGGCATGGGCAAACAGCACCCGGTCGCGTGGTATCACCACTTCGAAGGCGGGCGCGTCTTCGCCACTGCGCTAGGCCATCTGGCCGAAGCCTACAACGATCCGCGCTATCTGGATCACCTGTACGGTGGCATCTATTGGGCGGCGACTGGCAAGGGCATCGACGCATCTGCGCCAGCGGCCAAAACAAAACGCCAGCGTTAAGCACTAGCCCCTCTCCCCACGGGAGAGGGGTTGGGGTGAGGGTACGGAGCGCAGCCACCTGGAAGGGAGAATTGCGAGGCTTCACCCATAGCCTCATCCGCCCCTGCGGGGCACCTTTTCCCCATAAAGAAGGGCAATCCGACGGGAAAAGGGACAAGCCCCTCTCCTATTGAAAAGGGTGCGCGGTGGAGGGTACATCCGCGCAGCGAAGGCACTCTGCACAACACGTTATCCACCCAGCTCCGCCCCATCAACGCGCCGACCGCTCCCCACGCGCCATGCTGGAAAACACGCCGTCCCGGCGCACCCAGGCGTGGAACAGCGCTGCGCTCAGATGCGCCAGCACGGTGGCGAACAGCAGATACGCCAGCCAGCCATGCGCGTTGCGCAGCCAGGCATACAGCGCCGGATCATGCGGTGCGATCGCCGGCAGGTTCGCGCCTGGCCACAGCACGATCGGATAACCGCCGGCCGACAGCATCGCCCAGCCGATCAGCGGCATGCCCAGCATCAACGCGTACAACAGCCAATGCGAGGCGATCGCGGCGGCCTTCTGCCACGCCGGCAGGTCCGCCGGCAGCGGCGGCGGGCGATGGCGCAGGCGGTTGATCAGGCGCAGCACCGCCAGCAGCAAGATCGCGATGCCCAGCGGACGATGCAGATCGATCAACCACGGCCGCTGCGTCACCGAGGCCACCATGCCCACGCCGACAAACAGCATGGTCAGGATCATCGCGGCCATCAGCCAATGCAGCACGCGCGCGGGCAGGTTGAAGTGTGTACGGCTGCTCATTGACGTGCTCCCTGGCCGGTGGCAGCGCTGCCCTTGCCGCTGGCGATCTCGCGCTCGCGGCGGTTGAACGATTGCGAATACACCGACGAGCGCGCGGCCAGGATCGGGTCGTTGGAGGCGGCAAGGCCCTTGGGCAGGATCAGCGGATCGTAGTTCAGATCGCGGCACGGCCCGCTGGCCTGCGGTTGCGCATGATCCAGGGACAGCGTGCCGGCCACGATCTGCTTGCGGTTCTCCGGCCACGGCTGCGAAGGATCATCCACCGCATCGCCGGGTTCGGCCACGGTCAGCACCATGTCCCAGCGCAACGGCCCCTGCGCCAGCCGCGCGTCCAGATCGGTGGCGAGAAAATCGCCATCGGCCTGCTTGCGTTGCTCGGCGCTCAATTCCTTGAACGGCGTATGCGGGCGCATCGACCAGCGGATGTAGCGTTCGCGTCCATCGGCGGCAATCGCACGGAAGGCGTTGACGCCGTTGTACTGCGTGCTGGCCCAGCTGTCCGACCATGGCGCGGTCTTGGCCCACTGCTGGAACTTGGCCGCTTCCGGATACTGCTTGCCGAACGCCGCCAGTTTTTCCGGGTCCGGCTTGCCGGTGGCCGGGTCAGGCCGGGAGGCGACATTGAGCGCCTGGAAGCCGGCCGGCGTGGCCACCACGAAGAACGGAAAGCTGTTCATCGCCGTACGCCATTCCTGCCCGTCGTCGCTGCGCAACAGCAGCGCCATGCTGCGTACGCGCGCGGCACCATCGGCCCCGTGCGGGTCGCCACCGCCGATGGACATGCGCCCCAGCACCGGCGTGCTGGCCTGGCTGAAGATGCGTGCCGACGACACCCAGGTGGCCTTGCCACTGGACTGGAACTGCCCGCTCACGCACACGCCCTTGGTATGCGCGCGGCGAAAGCCCGGATGCGGCGGCCCGCTGGATTCGATGGTATCGGTCATGCGCGCGGCAGTGAGCCGGTCGCCGCCGATCCAGCCCGCCGTCCAGGCGAATGCGATGGCAACGCCGCCGGCAATGGCGGCAATGCCCAGCAGCGGCAGCACAGGGCTGCGCGCGCGCGGGGGCGAGGGAGGTGGCAACGTCATGGCTGGCTCCGGTGGTCGATGCGGTGAGTGGTCGATGCAGTGAGACGCCGTGCAAGACGGGTTATTCCCGCGATTGCGAAAATACGTGCTGCACGCGCACGAATCGTGGGAATAGTCCACGCTCCAGTGCGTCTACTGTGTGATGCCACTACCAAACCCGCCAATGGATGCTCTGGACGATGACCAACTGCGTGCCGTGCTGCCGGCGCTGCGCCGCTTCGCGCGGTCGCTGAGCGGCGAGGCCGCCAGCGCCGACGACCTGGTGCAGGCCACGCTGGAACGAGCCCTGCGGCGTTGGCGCACCCGGCATACCGCCGACGCTGTGCAACCCTGGTTGTTCGCCATCCTGTACCGGCAGTTTCTGGATGGGCAGCGCCGTGCGGCGCGCTGGCAGCGGGTGGTGGGCCTGTTCGCGCCACAACAGCCCAGCCAGTCCGCCTCTGCCGAACAGGTGCACGACGGCCGTGCCATGTTGGCCAGTCTGGCGTTGTTGCCAGCCGAACAACGCGCCTTGCTGCTCCTGGTCAGCGTGGAGGGCTTCAGTTACCGCGAGGTGGCCGACACCCTCGGCATCCCGATCGGCACGGTCATGTCGCGCCTGTCGCGTGCGCGCGAACGCCTGCGCGCAGTGAACGAGGGCCACGTGAGCCACACACCTGCATTGAGGATCCTAAAATGACCACCACACCGCCCGACGAGCATGCCTTGCACGCCTACGTCGATGGCCGCCTGGCCCCGGAGCAACACGCAGCGGTTGCGGCGTGGCTGCAGGCACACCCTGCGCAGGCCGCGCGCGTGGCAGGCTGGAAACGCGATGCCGAAGCGCTGCGTGCCGCGCATGCCGGCCTGCCGCCAGAGCCGGGCACAGGTGCGCTGACGCCTGCAACGATTCGCCGTGGCCTGCAGCAACGCCGCCGGGCGGTGTTTGCCACGGCCGCCAGTTGCGTGTTGGCACTCGGCCTGGGCACCGGGCTGGGCTGGCAGCTGCACGAGAGCCGGATGACCAGCCAGCGGATTCCGATGGCCGATGCCGTGGCCGCGTACCGGCTGTTCGCCGAGACCGGCGCGCATCAGGGCGCTGCGTTGGAGGTGCAGCGCCGCACCGAGCTGGAACCCTGGTTGCGCGCGCATTTCGGCAATGCCGGTGTCGTGCCGGATCTGCGTGCGCAGGGCTATACGCTGCGCGGCGGGCAATTACTTTCCACGCCGGAGGGCGCGGCCGCCATGCTGATCTACGGCGATGCCGACGGCGCGCGCATCGGCCTGTATCTGCGTCCACGCAGCGGTCCGATGCCGACCGGCGAACGTCGCGATGGTGGTCTGTTGGCGCAGTACTGGGCCGAAGGCGACACCGCGTTTGCGCTGGTCGGCCCGGCGACGCAGACACGCCTGCGCACGATCGCGCCGTTGCTGCGTCCCCAGGGATGACCAGCGCAGCTGCAGGCGGCTGGCACTCGTCGGCGCGTGGTGTGACTGACCGCGCTTACCCGGCGTAACGCTGCTGCAGCATCGCAAAGGCCGAGCGCAGGGCCAGCGCTTCGCCACCGGCCGGGCGGCCGGGGCGGTCGCTGTCGTTCCAGGCGTACACGTCCAGATGCGCCCAGCGTTGGCCCGGGGCCACGAAGCGTTCCAGATACAGCGCGGCGGTGACAGCGCCGGCCATGCGCGAGCCGGCGTTGGCCATGTCGGCCACGTGGCTGTTGAGATAACGCAGGTACGGGCGCCACAGCGGCATGCGCCAGACCGGGTCGCGGGTCTGTTCGCCAGCGCTGATCCAGGCCTGTGCCAGCGCATCGTCGTTGGCGAACAGGGCCGGCAGATCCGGGCCCAGCGCGATGCGCGCGGCCCCGGTGAGCGTGGCGAAATCCAGGATCAGGTCCGGCTTCTGTTCGGTGGCATAACTCAAGGCATCGCACAGCACCAGCCGGCCTTCGGCATCGGTGTTGTCCACTTCCACGCTGACACCGGCACGGGTGGTGATGACCTCGCCGGGGCGGAAGGCTTCCGGGCCGACCGCGTTTTCCACCGCGGCTATCAGCAGGGTCAGCCGCACCGGCAACCGCTGCGCCATCACCAACCCGGCCAGCGCCAGCGCATGTGCGGCGCCGCCCATGTCCTTTTTCATGTTGCGCATGCCATCGGCGGGCTTGAGATCCAACCCGCCGGTGTCGAAGCACACGCCCTTGCCAACCAGCACCAGATGCGGATGCGCGGCATCGCCCCACTGCAGCTGGATCAGCCGTGGCGCACGGTGCGAGGCGCGTCCCACCGCGTGGATGGTGGGGAAGTTCTGCGCCAGCAGCGCGTCGCCCACGATCGCATCGACCTGCGCGCCATGCGCCTGCGCCACCGCACGGGTGGCGTCTTCCAGATGCTGCGGCCCCATGTCTTCGGTGGGCGTGTTGACCCAGTCGCGCACCTGCAGGCAGGCCTCGATCAAGGCGCGGGTCTGCGCCGACGGCGTGGCCGCCAGTTCGGCCGGTGCGCGTGGCACCTTGCGGTACCGCGCGAAGCGGTAGGCGCCCAATCCCCAACCCAGGTGCAGCAACGCCTGTTCGGCATCGCTCAAGGCGTTGGCCAGCGTCCAGCGGCTGGCGGGCGGCAATGCCATCGGCGCGTGGGCATAGGCATACGCGTCGGCGCGGTCGCCGATGCCGACGATGGCGCCGGCCAGCCCGTGGTCGCCTGGCAGCAACAGCACGCTACCGGGCGCGGCATCGAATCGCTGCGCCTGTGCCCACGACAACACGCGCGTGGGCTGCTCGGCGCACCAGCGCGCAAAGCCCTCGCGGTCGAGCACATACAGCGGCAGGGCCGCGGCGGCGGGATCGGTGAAACCGGTGAGGTGCGACATGGACATCCTTCAATGGCGGTGTGCGCCGTCGGGTTGAACTCAGGCGGGAATACAGATGCCGTCGCGTGCGGCACCCGGATGCGGCTGCTGCGCATCCAGCCAATCGGCCAGCCCGGTCATGCTGTCGAATTCCAGATCCGGTTGCTGGGTGGGGTGCGACCACACTGCGCCTTCGCGATTGATCCAGCACGCGCGCAGGCCCGCATCCAGCGCGCCCAGCACGTCCATGCGCACGTGGTCGCCCACATGCAGCACCTGTGCCGGCGGCAGTTCCAGGCGTGCGCATGCGGCGTGGAAGATACTCGCGTCGGGCTTGGCACTGCCGTGTTCGCGCGAGCCCAGCTGAAACGCGAAGTGATGCATCAGCCCGATGCGTTGCAGATCGGCATTGCCGTTGCTGAGCGCGGCCACCGGCACATGCGCGGCAATGCGCGCCAGCGCGTCGAGCGCATCCGGATAGCATTCCACCTGGTTACGCGCGGCGTAGAACACCTCATAGGCCGGCTCTATCAACGCCAGGTCGCCACCGCTTTCGCGCAACGCCATTTCCAGCGTCAAGCGCCGCAACGCGCTGAGGTCGTGGTGCAGGTGCGGGTTGTCGGCAAAGCTGCGCTCGCGCAGCTCCCGCATCGCTTCCACCGGAAACTGCTCGGCAGTGACCGGGCTGTGTTCACGCATCCAGTCGTACAGCACCTGATCGATGCGCGCCCCGATCGGCGCGAAAGGCCACAACGTGTCGTCGAGGTCGAGAGTGATGGCGCTGATGTAGAAGCTCATCGCGAGATTTTACGGTCTTGCGTTGGGAATGGGGAATCGGGAGTGGCGAATGGGTAGAGCAGCGCCACTGCTCTTGCGATTCCCGAATCCCGAGTCCCAGCTACTCCAACAGCCTGGCCCAGCGCTGCATCCCCTCCACCCGGCTCAGCACCATCTTGATGCAGACCAGCAGCGGCACCGCCAGCAGCAGGCCGACCATGCCCCACAGCCAGCCGAACAGCATCAGCGCCAGGATCAGCATCAGCGGCGAGATCGCCATGCGGCGTCCCAGCACGATGGGGGTGACCACCTGGCCTTCGATGGTGTGCAGCGCCAGATACAGGATTGCCGGCAGCAGCGAGGACACCGTGGTGCGGAATTCCACAAAGCCCATCAGCAGCATCAGCATCACGCCGATCAACGGACCCACATAGGGCGCGAAATTCAGCAGTGCCACCACCGTGCCCCACAGGATCGCTTCGGGCAGCGGGATCTGCAGCACATACAGAATGCCGGCAAATATCAACCCGACCAGCGTGTTGATGACGCTGATGGTGAGCACGTAACGCGAGACTTCGCGTTCGATGTCCAGCATGATTTCGGTGGTGAAACGTTGCTGCTGGCGGTTTGGTAGCAAGGCGATCGCATGCCGCTGCAGGCTCTCGCCATACACCATGAAGAAGAACGTCAGCAGCACCACCGCCAGCACCGACGCGGCCAGTTTGGGTGTGCGCACCAGCGCCTTGTAGGGGTCGTCCATCTGCGTGCGCACGATCTGCACGCCGCGCTGGCCTTCGCCACCGGCCGCGCGTGCAAAATTTTCTGCGGCCTGGTTGGCCTGCATCATCGGCTTGGTGAGGTCGCGCACATCGCGCGCAATCTGGCGCATCTGCCGCGGTGCCTGCTGCGCCCATTCGGCAGCCGGGCCGGCCAACTGTGCCGCCAGGGCCACGGTCCCGGCCAATCCCAGGCACAACACCAGCAAGGCGCCGACAAACCGCGGGATGTACAGCTTGCGCAACCCGCGCAGGATGGGGTTGCCGATGAGGGCGAAGAACGCCGCCAGCATGACCGGCAGGATGATCGTCTGCGCTGCCCACAGCGTATAGCCAACAGCGAGCGTGGCCAGCACCACCAGCGAAGCGGGTGCGCGCGGACGCGGGGCCGGTGGTGGCGGGAGCGAATCTGCCGCGACGGCAGCATCCAGCGGATCGAGAGGAAGAGACATGCGTGCCCTGGCAGCAGACTGGCGTGCCGCCAGCGGTGCGCCATTATCGGCACAATGCGTCAACGGCGCGCACAGGGTCTGTGCGCGCGGCGTCATTACGAACTGGCTGATGCAGCGGGCTCAGCCGCAGGCGCAGCAACGCGCATGGCGTTGTGCCTGCACGCTGGGTCAGGCGGCGTGGTCGGCCGGCACCTGCACCACCGTGACCGGCGGGTCGGCTGCCACTTCTTCGGCACTGTCGGCAGCGCGTTCGGCCTGCTCGGACGCTTCCTGTGCGCGATGCGCAGTAAACAACGCAGAGATGGTGCTGATCATCTGCAGAATCTTGGGGATGCCTCCAAGCTTGCTGGCAATGCTGCCCAGCGCAGCCTGTGGTTCGTTGCGACCGGTCACAAAGCCCAGCCCGAAACCGACTGCCAGGATGCGCACCGGCGACCAGCCGGCGCGCCAGGTCTGGCGCAACTGGGCCCAATGCGAGCGCGTTTCCTGCGCCCGCCCTTCTACCAGGAATTCAGCGCGTTCGACGCGCTGACGCAAGGCGCCAAACTTCATGAGCGTGCTCCATTGGCGGCTGTGGCCGTGTCGTCGTCACTGGAGTCATCGAAGATGCCCAGCTTGATCAACTGCCGTCGCGTGGCATTCATGCCGGTGTGATCGAAGTAGAAGAACACTCGCCACGCCGCGATGCCGGTGACCAGCAAGCTGGCCAACGCGGTGAAGAACATCGCCTGAAACCATGACAACCCGGCACGTTGCAGCAACGCAATGATGGCGCCCGCCAACAACAGCCAGGACGAGGCGCCGAAAACGACCGCGACACAGGCCCATGCCAGGCCACGCCCGAACGCACTGCGCGCCAGTTGCAGATCGGCCGACACCAGCCGGCGTAACGCGCGGCTGGTGTCCTTGGCCGAGCCCAACGTCGCACGGCCGGCGGCACCGACCGCGCGTACGCTTTCGTCCAGTCCTGGCGTTTCCGGGCGCGCGTCTGGCGCGCCGGAGCCGGCAGCTGTAGAGGCCTGATCGCTCACGGCTTAGTTATCGTTGCTGCGTGCCAGCTTGGCGATGACCCAACCCGCTGCAAATGCCACGCCGAACGCGGCGAGCGGACGCTCGCGGATCAGGTCGGTGGCGCTTTCGAGCAGGTCGTTGCCCTTGGCCACCAGTACGTCCATCTGCTCCTTGGCAGCGGCGCCACCAAATTCAGCGGCGGCCATGCCGGCCAGCGCGGTGTCGGAGAGTTCGGCCTTGACGTTGGCGCGGCCCAGCTTGAGCTCGTCGCCTGCAGCGCTGGTGGCGCCCTTAACGGCTTCGCCGGCAGCGCTGGCGGCCGACTTCAGGTGGGTGCCGGCTTCGCTCAGGTTTTCCTTCAGCTGATCGGTATTGGTGGGGCTCATGCGATATCTCCTTGGGTCATTGAGGGCAGCCGTCACTCACGTGCGGTCGTGCAGTAGCAATAGCATCGGGGGGGTGTAGGAGGCGTTAGTGGACGCAGCCCGCAATGCACATCGCGTCAACGCATGAGCGCGTCGTATTGCGCGTTGCCACGCAGGATGCGCACTACCAGCTGTTGTGGTTTGCGCTGGAAATTGGCACGCCAGCTGGCAAGGTCGGCGAACTCGCCGACGCTGCTGGCCACAATCACGTCACCGGACACCAGGCCATTGGCCGCAGCACGGCCACCGCGTTTGACCTCGCTGACCATTACCCCGGTGATACCGGACTGACGCAGCGATTCGGGCAGGTCCACGAAGGTGGCACCGCTCAGGCGCGGGTCGAGCATGTCGCCGGTCACCGCGCGGTCCTGCTCCTTCAAGGTGGCCTTGAGCTTGAGCGGTTTGCCGTCGCGGCGGATTTCCAGGGTGACCGCACTGCCGACGGCCTGCAGGCCCTCGTAGTTGTGCAGCGCCTCCGCACTGTCCACGCGTTGGTCGTTTGCTGCCACCACCACATCGCCAGGTTGCACGCCGGCCGCGGCGGCCGCCGAGCCGGGCAGCACGCGCGTCACCAGTGCGCCGCGCAGCGAGTCCACGCCCAGCCCCTGCAACATCTGCTGGGTGAGGTTCTGGGTTTCCAGGCCCAGGGTGCCGCGCACCACCACGCCCTTGGTCACCAGTTGCTCGACCACGTTGCGCGCCAGGTTGGACGGAATCGCCAGGCCCAGGCCGATATTGCCGGCCATGCTGCCCTGCGGATTGAAGCTGGCGGTGTTGATGCCGACCAGTTGGCCTTGCAGATTGACCAGCGCACCGCCCGAGTTGCCGGGATTGATCGAGGCATCGGTCTGGATGAAGTTCTGATAGCCCAGGCCGCGAATTCCGCTGCGGCCCACCGCCGAGACGATGCCGGAGGTGACGGTCTGGGTGAAGCCGAACGGGTTGCCGATGGCCACCACAAAATCGCCCACGCGCAGTGCGTTGCTGTCGGCCAGTTTGATATCGGTGAGGTTGTCGGCCTTGATGCGGATCAGCGCGATGTCGGTGTCGGCATCGGAGCCGATGAAGTCTGCCTTGACCGTGCGCCCGTCGCCGAGCGTCACCTGCACGTCGTCGGCATTCTCGATGACATGGTGGTTGGTCAATACATAGCCCTTTTGCGCATCGATGATGACGCCCGAGCCCAGCGATTCGTTGATGCGGTCCTGTGGGACCTGCGGGAACAGCCGGCGCAGGATCGGGTCGTTGAAGAACGGGTTGCGCACGCGCACCACCTGCTTGGTGTTGACGCTCACCACTGCCGGCATCGCCTGTTGCAGCATCGGCGCCAGCGAGGGCACCGGCTGCCCGGCGACCGACGCCGGCAACGCCGCTGCCGTTGGCAGGGTGAAGGTGGCATTGCCGGCCGGCGTGGCCTCGGCGCGGTTGTCCAGCCAGGCATTGATGCCGGTGGCGGCAAAGCCGCCGAATGCGGCAGCCAGTGAGAGCGTCAGCAAGGTGGGAAGCGGTCGCATGGAGCGTCTGTCCGGGTTACGCGGTGGAAGAGGAATAGGGCGTCTGACTGCGTAAATCAAGCTGAACGAGAGTGCCAGCGAGCAATTTAACTGCCGGTGAAAGCGCCGCGCAGGCCTTGCCGCCGCTGCGTTGACAGCCCGTTGAGCCCGGCGTAGCGTCCGCTTGATCCGATGCCTGTTCAGCAGACGCATGCTCTCGCGCATCGCCCGCGTTTCCCGCACTGATGCCCTTAAGGAGGGTCTATGAGCAACGGCAATGGTGTGACGGCAACCCTGTCCGACGCCGTCGATAGCGTAAAGAGCACCGCCACCGAACTGACCGACAGCATCGCCAGCACCACCAGCGAGGCGGTCGCCAACGTGCAGGAAGCGGCCGGCGCGGCGGTGCAGGAAGTCAAGGTACGTGTCGCCAAGGCACGCAAGGCGGTGGTCAAGGCGGAGCAGGACGCGGCCAGCAAGGCTGCCGACGCAGCGGGCGCCGTCAAGCGCCGCGTGGCCAAGACCAAACGCTCGTTGACGGCCACCAGGGACGCGGCGAAGGACAAGCTGGTTGCAACCAAGGACGCCGCCAAGCAGAAGCTCGTCGCGACCAAGGACGCGGCGAAGCAGAAAATCACCTCCACCAAAGAGGCGGCCAGGCAGAAGCTGAGTAGTACCGGTGCCGCTGCCAAGAAGAAGATCACCGACACCAAGGCCAACACCAGACAGAAGCTGGAAACCGCCAAGGCCAATGCCAAGGCCGACGCGGCCGCGCTGAGTGCCAAGACTGCCGCCAAGAGCGCGGCACGCAAGACCGCCGTGGCAACGGTGAATGCGCGCACCGCAGCGAAGAAGGCTGCGGCCAAGTCGGTGTCGGTCAAGAAGGCGGTTGCCAAGAGCATCGCCAAGAAGGCACCGGTCGCCAAGCAGACCGCCGCACGCCAGGCCGCCGTGAAGAAGGCCCCGCTGAAGAAGGCAGTGACCAAGACCGCCCTGAAGAAGGCGGCCAAGGTGACCAAGACCCCGGCAACGCGTGCAGTGGCCAAGACTACCGCCGCCCGCAAGGCGGTCGGCAAGAAGGCCGTAAAGCGCGTCACGCGCTGACGCTGGACGCCAACACATGATGCGCCCGCCAGGTAAGCGTGCATCACGCGAAGGTGCAAGAAGGCCGGCGCTGGGCTGCAGCGCCGGCCTTTTTTGATACGTCAAAACCGCATGCGCTTGCGATGGCACCGCGCCGCGTCGCGCGTGGCCAGCTGACGGAGCAAGGGGCTGGGCAAGGGCAGGCGCGAGGTGCGATGTGCGCTCTGCGCGAGGCTTCGCTCGTACCCTCATCCGCCCCTTCGGGGCACCTTCTCCCGGTGGGAGAAGGGAGAGATCAGCGGGGCGGTGAGAGATCTGTTTCTGGGAACGGGTGTGGTGAAGGGGGCGGAACGATGCGCTGGGATATCACTTTGCATGAGGCTTCGCTCGTACCCTCATCCGCTCCTTCGGGGCACCTTCTCCCGGTGGGAGAAGGGAAGGCGCTGCAGACTCACAGGACGCGCGCAAGCCCGTTCAAGCACTACGTCCGCCTCCCGCTTCCCCATTCCCGATTCCCGATTCCCGATTCCCGAAACTATTCGATCCCCTCGAGCAACTGCTCGGCCCCCTTGCGAATCCCGGCCTTCGCTGCGCCGTAGGCGCCCAGGCTGGCCTTGATGTTCATCGCGCTGGGATACTGCTTCTCGACATAGGCGGCGAGCAGGCGGTCGCTTTGGGCGTCGAAGATCTCCAGCGCATAGCTGACCGAACCGGAAAATGCACCTTCCTTGCCGCGTGCGGCCTGCACCGCGTTGTAGGAGCCGCTGCCCAGGTCCACCTTCATGACGGTGCCCAGTACGCGCTTGCTGGGCTTGGCGCCGGTAAGGGTGAGGCGCACCCGCACGGTATCGCCATCGGCCACCGTGGTCGGGCGCCAACGCCGTGCAAGGGCGTAGCCGAATTGCTGCTGCATGTCATCGGCCAGCATGCGCTTGTCCTGTTCGGGCACCTCTTCGAACTGCGCATCTGGCCCGCGGTAGATGGCCACCGGCTCGACGATGGCCGCCCGGTAACGCGTCCAGTCCACGTTGCCGTGATAGGCGTACGGCATGCGGTCTCCGCGGCTGCCGTCGTGTGGGCGCAAATAACTGGACGACGGCAGTTGGCTGTACGGCAACGGGCGGGTGCTGGAGCAGCCGATCAGACTGATGCCGACAACGGCAAGCGTGCAGCAACGAGTGACGAAATGGACAGACATGACAAAGACCTGGATAGAGTGAGGACGGTGGAAGGGCCAGTGCGGGCAGCGAGGTTCAGTGCAGCAGCACGCGCGCCAGTGCCAATGCAAATGCAAGGCCTGCCGCGCCCAACAGCACGCTGCGTGTTACCCAACGTGGCAGTCGGCGGACGTGGCGCGCGCTGCGGATATCGGGCAAGGCGCACCAGATGTCGCGGTTACGTGTGCCGGTGCGGCCACAGCGACATGCCGGCGACGCGGCAACGTGACTGACCGTCATGCCGACGCTGTCGTTGGCTGCGGCGTGCGTGGCCCACGGCGACAGGGCGGCGATGGGCGAGGTGGAGCGGGTCGAGGAAGTCATCACCATGCAGCCTGATGCGTGTGGTGCGTGCACTCTAGGCGGCCAGGATTGGAAACTTATTGGAGGTGCCGGGCCGCAGTACCGTCCGCCCTGGGTGTTCACGCCGTTGTCGGCGCGCGGTCATCGGCGAACACCACGCGCACGCACAGGCCTCGCCCTTCGTTGCCTTCGCAGGTTTCGATGGTGGCTCCGTGCAGGCGGGCAATGCCCGCCACCAGCGACAGTCCGATTCCGCTGCCCTGCACCTCGCTGCCGGGCACGCGATAGAACCGCTCGAAGATGGACGCATGCGCCGCGTCCGGTACGCCGGGGCCGTCATCGCTGACCTGGACGAACGGGTGCAGTGCATCGGCGCGCAGGCAGTAGCCGCAACTCACTTCCACGGTGCCGCGAACGCGTCCGTAGCGGATGGCGTTGTCGACCAGGTTGCGGATCAGGATGCCCACTGCATCCACATCGCAACGCAGCAGGCAGGGTGCCGCTTCCACGTGCAGATTGAGCTGGCGTGCATCGGCCTGCACGCTGAATTCGTCTAGGACATGCGAGATCAATTCGCCCATCTCGACCTGTTGGTAGGCAGCCGAACTGATGCCGGCATCCAGCCGCGCCAGATCCAGCAATTGTTCGGCCAACCGATTGCTGCGGCGCGCGGTTTCCAGCAACTGGCGCAGGGCAGCGTCCTTGTCCTGCAGCGTGGGCGCGCGCAAGGCGACTTCGGCGTAGGCATGCAGCGCCGAGAGCGGAGTGCGCAGTTCATGCGCGGCGTCGGCGACAAAATTGCGCTCGGCCTGCACGGCCTGTTCCATCCGTGCCAGCAAGGTGTTGAACGCGGCGATCAGCGGACGGATCTCGTCGGGCACCCGGTCCAGCGGGACGGGGTCGGTGTCCAGCCCGGTGCGTTGCGCAATGGCGCAGGAGACGCTGCGCAACGGCGCCAGCGCGGTACGTACCGCCCACCACACCAGCACGCCGAGCACGCCCAGTTGCACGGTGTTGAGCACCATCGCGATCAGGGTCTGCTTGAAACTCATGCGCGAGGACGCATTGCCGATCGGCGTTTCAAGGTCTGCACCACTGGCCGGCGCTGACGGGCTGTCGAAGCGGTGCTGCAGCGCTTCGGGCAGGATGCCGACCAGGTGGTCGCCCAGCAGGTTGAGCTCCTGCTCGAACACGCTATGGTGACCCTCGGTGACCAGCGCCACCAGGATCCACAGCGAAGTGGACCAGCTCAGCAGGACGATTGCGGCCAGCGCCGCCAGCATGCGTGCCTGCAGGGACTTCATTCGGGGGACTTGCCGACCATGTACCCCTGGCCGTAAACGGTGGCGATGAGCTCTTCGCCCAGCTTGCGGCGCAACTGATGCACATATACCGCGATCATGTTGCTGCCGCCGTCGGACGGGCCGCCATACACGCCTTCTTCCAGCTGATCCTTGGTGACCACGCGCCCGGCACGTTCCATCAAGGCCAGCAGCAGTCGATATTCGTGCGCGCTCAGCGCCACCCATTTGCCGGCCCTGGTGACCTTGCGGCTGCTCGGGTCCACGCAGACATCGCCCTGGCTGAGCAGCGGCACCACGCGGCCCTGGCTGCGCCGGGTGACCGCGCGCAACCGCGCCATCAGCTCATCGAACTGAAAGGGTTTGACCAGGTAATCGTCGGCGCCGGCGTCCAGGCCGCGGATGCGGTCGGTGAGCTGGCCACGTGCGGTCAACGCGATCACCGGGGTCGGGTCGTAATGGCTGCGCATGAAGCGGAGTACCGCCAGCCCCGACTCGCCGGGCAGGCCGATATCCAGCAGGACAGCGGTGTAGCGATGGTCCACCAGCGCCGCCCTGGCGGTGGCGGCGTTGCCCACGTGGTCGATGGTCCAGCTGTGCTGGCGCATGCCGTCGCAGATGGCGTTGGCCAACAGGGGGGCGTCTTCGACAAGCAGCAGGTGCATCAGGGTTCCGCCGGGCGCCGGGCCATTCCAAGATCCGCAGCACTGTCGGAGATGCGCGTTAGGCAAATATTAGTGCATGCGCAAACCGGCCCGGCAGGCGAACCGAGGGGCGGCCGGGATGCGCAGGCGAGTTGCCTGCGCGGCCGGTTCAGCGCTGCAGAATCGCGCGCAGGGCCGGCTCCAGCCGCTCGTGGCGGAAGCCGAACCCGGCATCGAGCGCACGCTGCGGCAGCACGCGCTGGCTGATCAGCAGCAGGTCGGCCATTTCGCCAAAGCCCAATCGCAGCAGCCCGGCCGGCAGCGCCAGCAAGGCCGGGCGGTGCAGGACCTTGGCCAGGGTGCGGGCGAATTCCGCATTGGTCACCGGGTTGGGGGCGGTGGCGTTGTAGGCGCCGGGCTGCCCGTGTTGCAGCAGCCATACCAGCAGCGCGACCATGTCGGCGCGGTGGATCCAGCTCATCCAGTGCCGCCCATCGCCGAACGGCCCGCCGCCACCCAGCTGGAACGCCGGCAGCATGCGTGCCAGTGCGCCGCCGTCGCGGTCCAGCACGATGCCGGTGCGGACCCAGCTTACGCGTGGGCCAAGCGCGCCGATGCGGGCGGCGGCGGCCTCCCAGTCGCGGCAGAGTACGGCCGAAAAATCCTCGCCGGCGCCGTCCGCTTCGGTCAGCGCCGCATCGCCGCGCTCGCCGTAATAGCCCACCGCCGAACCGGACACCACCACTGCCGGGCGCTGCTGCGCCGGCTGCTGCGCAATCCAGTCGTGCAACCGGTCAGTGGTGCCCAGCCGCGACTCACGAAAGCGCTGCTTGCGTGCATCGCTCCAGCGGCCGGCCGCCAGCGGCTCACCGGCCAGGTTGATGACGGCCTCGGCCTGTATGCCGTCCAGCGTCTCCACGGCGGTGATGCCGGGCAGGCTGCGGCTGGCGCGGCCGGTATTGCGGGTCAGGACGCAGACCTGATGGCCGGCCTGCACCAAGGCCGGGCACAAGGCCTGGCCGATGAAGCCGGTACCGCCGGTGATGAGCACGCGCATGAGAAGTTCCTGGCCGGAGGGATGCGGCACCATAGGCCAGTGCGGGCTGAAGCGCAGTGAAGCCGATGCCGATGTCGCTGCCGACGCAGCGATACGGCCAGCGGCCGGTGGTGCGTGGCGTCAGGCGTGGCGTCAGGCGCGCCGGGCCGGCGCCGTAATGCGGCACCGGGTAGCCGCCTCATCCCCAAACGCAGACGCGCCGGACAGGCCGGCGCGTTTGCAAGGTGCTGCATGCAGCGTGCTTATTTCGACGACGACACTGCATGGGCGCGTTCGAAGTGTGCCGACACCACACGGCGGGTTTCTTCCAGGTGTTGCTTGACCGGTGCGCTTTCGGCGGCGGGCAACAGCTCCGAATCCAGAATCTTGATGGTGTCGCCATGGTCGATGACCATGTTGCGCATGAAGGCATTGCGGTACGCATCCTTGCCATCGGGCAGCGTCAACGTCTTTTCCAGCGCCTCCACTGCGGCCTTGCCCTTGGCGCGCACCGCATCGGCGCGCGGGCCGTCCTTTGCGCCCAGGGCCTTGGTCTTCTCGAGATTGGCCTGGTGGTCGTGCAGCATCTGCTCGGCAAACGGGCCGGTGGAGCCGCCCAGGTCCTGCCCGATGGCCTGCTTGGCCAGCGCAATCTCGTTTTCGTCAATGGCCGCCAGCACGCCCAGCACTGCACCATCGCCCTTGGCCAGCTCGGTCGCTCCGCTGCCGCTGACCGGCGCCGCAGTCGGTTCCGGCGACACCGCCGGTGCAGTGCGCGAGGCGTCGCCACCTGGGCGATCGCAGGCAGTGAGAGTCAGCATGGCAAGCAGCGAAGCGGCAGCGAGAGTGGATTTCATGGAGGTCCTGAGGTAAGTCGGCACTGGCCGACGATGAAATGCAAAGGAGCCGCTAGGCGGCTCCGGCGATGCGTTGGTCAGGCCCACTGCGGCTGGGCGACCGGGGCGATGCCCATGGGTCTGACTGGCGCGCGAACCGCGTCCTGCGCCGTACGGCACATGCGTGCCATGCGCGCAGTGCGCTCACGAATCATGGCGTGCTCGCTGGCAGGTGCGCTGCCGAGCAGGCTGGCCACATGGAAGCCAAGGATTTCCTCCGCGC
Source organism: Xanthomonas cannabis pv. cannabis (assembly GCF_000802365.1). Lineage (GTDB taxonomy): Bacteria > Pseudomonadota > Gammaproteobacteria > Xanthomonadales > Xanthomonadaceae > Xanthomonas > Xanthomonas cannabis. The sequence continues at coordinate 67,630 of NZ_JSZE01000005.1, read as the reverse complement.
GGTCGCCCTGGTCGCTGATGATGTGCGGCACCAACCGCTCCAATCGTTCCAGCTCCTGCTGCACTTGATACGGGGTTTTCATGACGATCTCCAATGAATAACGGGTCTTGCTTAACGCCGGCGTCACTGGCGTGCTCAACTATTGCGCGTGCCCAGACGTTGCCAGCAGTCGGTCGCTAACTGTTCGTAGTTGGACTGGGTGCTGGATGAAATGAAGTGATGCTCAAGGCGATCGCGAAACAGGCGCAGACGTTCCTGATCGCTAGAACGCGGCGCCTGCAGGTAGATGTCGCAGGCCATTTTCACCACCGGGGACAATTCGCTGAACTTGCCGCTACCCAGGTTCCCCTGGGCGTGCCGCGCCTGCCAATGCGCGATTTCGGCCTGTACATCGATGACGGATGGGTCTCTGCTCATGGCTTGGGGCGTTCCGGATTAAACAAACTTGACCTGCAGAGTAACTGCGGGTATGTCAACGAATGATCATCGAACGCGACAATAGTGCGTTAGCGGGAACACCAACGCTTAACTGCTCAGGCTGCGTCGGTGTTTCTACACACTGTGCATGCACCCTCGTTCGCGTTGTGGATGTTGATCGGCGTGATCGACTCTGTTCGATGGACGAACACCTCTAACCTGCAGCGCAACGCAGCACGACGTTGCGATTCTCACCGTCGCACGGCACGGCGTGGCGCCCAGATTCACGCAATCGCCTGCGTGCGGTGCCGCATTTCACGGAAGATTCTGAACCGCTCCACACCTGTGTAACGTCTGATCATTAAGGTAGGCATCGACGTATAGGAGAGAGTACTCAGGATGCAGGACAGCGAAAGCAGTCATCGTAAGCCGCACCATGCCAGCGGAACACCGGAAGCACGCGTGTGGTGGCACGCCCTGCTGGAGCTGCGCGGGGGCCGGGTGGCCATCAGCCTGATCGTGGTGGTGTTGATCGTGGTGGGTTTGTATCTCGCCATGAAATAGGCCTGGTTTCAGCGTTTGCAGCGGTGCGTCCCGGCACGCAGCTGGAGGCGTCTGGATGTGGCACGAGCACGGGGACAGCAGATGGCGGAGCCACGGTACTTGCAGGTGCTCGGGCATACCATGCGTGCCGTGGTCGAGCATGGCCACGAACGTGCCACGCATGCCTGGGTGTGCAGCGAACTTGCGCGCCTGCTGGGCGCACATGATGCAGGCCTGGACACTGCGATGGCTTCCGCCGCAGGTGACCAACATGCTGCGTTGCATGTGCCCGACGACACGCTGACCACCGAGCAGGCCCGTGCGCTTGGCATCGATGGTCGTCACGGCCTGCTGGGCGGCATCGTGCCGCATGCATTTGTGGCCACCAAGGTGATCGGTCACCCCTTGATCGACCCTGCGGCGATGCGTATCACCGGCTGGAATCAGGCATTGGCGCTCGCCCTGATCCCGACCACCTTGCCCGGCTACACGGTGTTCTCGCGGGACGATGCCTTGCAGGCGTTGGACCGATTGCTGCCTGATGGTCAGGTGCGCCTGAAGCTGCCCACCGGCGTCGGCGGCAACGGGCAGTGGCGCATCGCCGATGCGGCCGCGCTGGCACTCGTACTCGACGGGTTGCCCGAACACTATCTGCAAACCCATGGCGCAGTGCTGGAGCGCAATATCCTGCAGCCGCTGACCCACAGCGTGGGTGAGCTATGCGTGGCCGGTGTGCAGATCGCGTACTACGGAACGCAATGCAGCGTGCGCAATGCCGAGGGCGAGGATGTCTATGGCGGCTCGTCGTTGCGCGTCCATCGCGGATCGCTGGAGGCACTGTTGGGCACCGGGCTGCCGCCGCTGCAGCGCCGCGTGGTGGAACAGGCGTGCCGGTACGATCGCAGCGTTGCCGCTGCATTTGCAGACCTGCAGGTGTCCCGGCGCAATTACGATGTGGTCAGCGGTGAAGACCCGCACGCGGGCGCGGTGTGCGGCGTCCTCGAGCAGTCCTGGCGGATCGGTGGCGCCACCCCGGCCGAACTTGCGGCCATCGCCTGTTTTCAGCAACATCCGGGGCTGCACTGGGTGCGGGCATCCACCCACGAGATCTATGAAGGCGAGCCGCCGGCCGACGCACAGGTGTACTACCGTGCAAGCCGCCCCGGCGCAGGCCCGCGCTACAAATACCGGAGGGTTTCAACCGACTGATGGAAGCCAAACTTTCCAGTATCGACATCGCAGTCGATCACGACGCACTCAGCGGCACCTTGCTCACGCCCACCGGCATTCCGGCGGTGCTGTTCGTCCACGGCTGGGGCGGAAGTCAGCACCACAGCCTGGTGCGCGCGCGCGAGGCGGTAGGTCTGGGCTGCATCTGCATGACCTTCGATTTGCGTGGGCATGAAGGCCATGCGTCGATGCGGCAGACCGTCACCCGTGCGCAAAACCTGCGCGACATCATTGCCGCCTACGACCAGTTGGCAGGCCTGCCGTACGTGGATCCGCAGTCGATTGCGGTGGTGGGCCTGAGCTACGGTGGTTATCTGTCCGCCCTGCTGACACGCGAGCGCCCGGTGGAGTGGTTGGCACTACGTTCGCCTGCGCTCTACAAGGATGCGCAGTGGGACCAACCCAAGGTCAGCCTCAATGCCGATCCGGATCTGATGGCTTACCGGCATCGCACGCTGACGCCCGACGACAACATTGCGTTGGCGGCATGCGCTGCGTACACCGGCGATGTCCTGCTGGTCGAAGCCGAGCACGATGTCATCGTGCCGCAACCGGTGCTGCGCAATTACGCAAATGCCTTTGGCAAGGCGCGCTCATTGACCTCGCGGGTGATCGCCGGAGCCGACCACGCCCTGAGCGTCAAGGAGCATCAGCAGCGCTACACGCGCGCATTGATCGACTGGTTGACCGAAATGGTGGTGGGTCGCCGGATTGCGCTGGCCCGCGAAGTGGTGGCAGCGCGCAAGCAACTGATCAAGCAGCAGGAAGAGGCGCCATCGGCAGGCGCCGACGCTGCGGTGTTCCGCGGCGACATCCGCGCGGTGGAGAAGACGTCCGGTTAGTCGATCGCGGACCTGTTCGCCAGCGTTTGGCGGCACCGTTGCGCTGGATGGAGCGCCACTGACGAAGGCGTCATGCCGGGTGAGCGTTGCGATCTGCTTGCAGCGTGGTTGTCTCGATTACTCCAGCGCCACCACAAACCTCCGACAAACGAACGGGCCCGTGGGGCCCGTTCGTTTTTTGCATCATGCAATTGACGCGATGGACGCGACAGCTTGCATCCCATGAAGCCGTTACACCCGTGGGTCGGTCGGGTTACGACGCGCAGCGTCACCGTGATGATCCGAATCGAACGCTTCCCGCACGGCGTGCTTGGCCTTTTCCCAGTTCAGACGCGAACCTGCCTTGAAACGGTCCCAGCCATCGCCCAGATCGCGTTCCAGATGGTCGTCCCACTGGCGGCCAGCGTGCTGCTGGCGCGCCTGCATGCCGTACCGGTAGGCCGGGCGATAATCGTCATACGAATACTCGGCATCACGGTAGCTGGCACTATCGAAGCGACCGGCGTAGTGGGTATCGCCGTCGCGATACACGGTGTGGGTACGGTCGGCGCGGTCCCAGGCATCACGCGCAGCGAGGCGGGCATCGTCCCACTCCAGGCGCGATTCACCACGGTTGCGCGGCCATTCGCCGGCCAACGTGGCTTCGGTTTCTTCCCAGGTGCTGGTCGGACGCGTTTCGCGCGCCTGCAGGCCAAACCCGTACACGGTGGCGTAGTCGCGGTCGTAGTCAGTGCCTTCCTTGTAGTAAGGACGGTTCCGGTGCTCCTGGCGCCAATATTCGGTTTCCACGGTAGGGTCGAGGCGTTCGGCCACACCCTTGCCTGCCGCCGCGCCGGCAACCACGCCGGCCGCTGCGCCGATCAAGGTGCCCAACGGACCGAACACCGTGCCTGCCAGCGCGCCCGCCGCCGCACCGCCGGCGATGCCGCCCACGCCCACACCCACCGGGTGCGAACCGGGTGCGCCGGAGATCGGGTCGCGGTTCAGATCCTTTGCTTCTTCCTTGCGTTCCTGCTTGTCGAGATTGCTCATGCCGCCTCCGGTTGCCTGATAATGGATGCGCCCTGCAACGCAGGCCGCGAATGTGGCGCAACGATGGCGTCGCGGGAGTGAAACGCGTGTGCTTGGATGTGAGTGCGATCGCGACATGACTGAACTGTGCAGTCGCACTGGGGATGAGGTCGCTGACGGGTGTTGCATGCTTCTTGCAGAACACGCTTCTTACAGAAGAGGGGCCGCTGCTGCGGCCCTTGCTTTACCCCTTGATGCACACTACCTGGCGCAACGTGTGCAGTACTTCGACCAGATCCTGCTGTGCTGCCATTACTGCCTCGATCGACTTGTAGGCGGCCGGCGACTCATCGATGACGGCGGCGTCCTTGCGGCATTCCACATGCGCCGTTGCCTGGCGATGCTGGGCGAGGGTGATCTGCGCACGTGCGGCCGTCCTGCTCATCACGCGGCCTGCGCCGTGGCTGCAGCTGTGAAAACTCTCTGCGTTACCCAGCCCGCGCACGATGTAGCTGCGCGTGCCCATGCTGCCCGGAATGATGCCCAGCTCGCCGGCGCGTGCGCTCACTGCGCCCTTGCGGGTGATCAACAGCTCCTCGCCGGCGTGCGTCTCCTTCTGCACGTAGTTGTGGTGGCAATTGACCGCGAGCTTTTCCAGCTGGAATTTGGGCAAGCGGTGACGCATCTCGGCCAGCACGCGCGCCATCATCGCCTCGCGATTTTCGCGGGCGTAATCCTGCGCCCACGACACCGCTTCGACGTACTCGTCGAACAAGGGCTCGCCCTGCATGAAGAAGGCCAGGTCCTTGTCGGGCAGATGAAAGCCCAGCACACGGTGCGCCAGTTGCTCACGTGCGCGCTCGATGAAGTAGCTGCCGATCAGGTTACCGGTGCCGCGCGAGCCGCTGTGCAGCATCACCCAGACCGCATCGGTTTCGTCCAGGCACAGTTCGATGAAGTGATTGCCGCCGCCCAGCGTGCCGATCTGGCATTCCAGCTTGTCGGTGCGGATGCGCCTGTGCTGCTGTTTGATCGCGTCGAGACGTTGCACCAACCCCGACCGCGCGATGCGGGTTTCGACGCTGTCGGGCAGCATGCGGTGTTCGCCGCCGCGACCGTTGCCCACCGGCACGCTGCGCTCGATGCTGGAGCGCAACTGCGCCAGATTGTCCGGCAGATCACTGGCACGCAGCGTGGTACGCACGGCGGCCATGCCGCAGCCGATGTCCACGCCCACCGCTGCCGGGATGATGGCGCCACGGGTCGGGATCACCGAGCCCACGGTTGCGCCCTTGCCCAGATGCACGTCGGGCATCACCGCCACCCAGGGGCCGACGAACGGCACCGCGGCGATGTTGCGCAACTGTGCATGCGCCTGCGCTTCCAGCGGCACGCCGCGCACCCAGCCCTTGATCGGTGTGGTGCTGCCTTCGGCATGCAGTAATTCAAAATGTTGTGAGGTACTCATTGTCGTCATTCCCTTGCGGCAGTGCATGGCAGATCCTTCTGCCACGCGCAGCCTTCATTGCCTGATCGTCACCAATTGCTTCAGCACGCCATCCAGGCCGCTGAACACGGTGAGCTTGTCGATCTTTTCGGTGACCTTTTCCAGCGCCTCCAGTTCCTTCAAACGCATCAGCACCGGGCTGTCTTCGATCAGCTTGGCGGTGTTGAGCAACGAACGCGTGGCGTTGGCCTCTTCGCGCCGGCGGATGACGTTGGCCTGCGCCTGCTTCTCCGCCTGCACGACCGCATTGAGGATCTCGCGCATTTCGCCCGGCAGGATCACGTCCTTGACGCCGACGCCCAGCACCTCGATACCGAAGCCGCTCATGCTGCCACGCACATAACCGAAGATATCCGCATCCAGGCAGGCCTTGTCGCCCAGCAACTCGTCCAGCGTCTTGGCCGATACCGCACGGCGCAAGCCGTATTGCAACTCGCGGTACAGATAATCGCCCGCCTTGGCCACGCGCGTGCGCATCGCCACGGCATCGGTGACGCGCATGCTGGCGGCCAGGTTGACCCGCAACGACACCTTGTCGCGCGTCAACAGCTCCTGCCCGGAGACCTCGACCGACTGCACGCGCAGATCGATCACCTCGGTGGCGATGTTCTTCTGGAAATTCCAGAACGCGTATGCCCCCGGTCCGAATGGCGCGACCAGCTTGCCGTCCACAAACACCAGCCCTTGCGACTCGGCGGGCACGTCCATGCACACTGCCACCCGCGACAGCGTGCCGAGCTGACGCATCCTGTGCTGCACATCGGTAGGCACCTGCAGCCCATCGCCCAGCGGCAGGGTCTGCACTTCGATCGCTGCCGGGCCACGCCAGTACAGCGCGCGCGTGCCCGGTGGCAGCACCTCCTCAAGCTTGCCGTTGCGGATCAGCAGGCCGACCTGCGCGGTCCCGATATCGGCCAGCACGAAGTGCTGCGGCAGGGTGCTGCCGAGCGTGTCGATCAGCATCTCCGCGTCGCGGCCGACATAGGCGCCCTGGCTGATGGCGTGGACGATGACCTCGCTGCGACCCAGTGGGTCGAACAGGCGATAGACACCGGGGACGAGCACGCGCTCGAACCGACGGTTGCGATACACCAGGCCGCGCTCGCCGTCACCGATCACGACCCTCTTGGTCCAGAACATGGCACTACTCCTTTTACATTTGGCTCTGGTGGTCCGATCCGGGGGGGATATAGCCGTCGCGCCGCCCAGATCGGACTGCTGGCGAGACGTGTGCCGATGCAACGCGGCGTTGAAAGGTGGAAACGCCGGTGACGGCGGCCGTGCGGGGCGCGATGCGCTATTGGCGCCTGCATGCGCGTTGCGGGCGCTGTGCGATGTAGTGCGCAGCGGTTGCGAACGGTGCAGCGTGCGCGTTCAGGGCGAGGGCCCGGCAATGGCGCCGCTGCTGCAGGCAGTCAGACGATGGGTTGCCTGTGTGCCTGCGGCATGGGCGTTTCCGTAAAGGGACTTGCGTCCCGAGAGATGACCGAGAAGGTCATGCATGGAGCGGGATTCGAACCCGCGACAGACAGATTAGAAATCTGTTGCTCTACCCAACTGAGCTATCCAGTGGTGAGTATTCCGGAATCGAACCAGGCCTGCGGATTACGCCGCCGCTCCACCAGGAGCCGATACCCATAACGAGAAACATTGAGGAAGCGTTCGGTATACGCCACGGCATCGCCGCGCGCACCAGCTGGAATAAACTCCAGGCCGCTGAATCTCTTCCGCAGTGTTTCTGATCACCGTTTTATTCAAACGGTAATCTTGTATGTGCATGACCACGCGCGACCCGTGCCCGGCACCTGGGCACAGCGCTTTCGCGCCTGACCGCATGCAACGTCCATGTTGTCGGGCAATCCATGCCCGGGTGCCTGGAAGGTCATCCACACGATGCGATGCGAACGCGCAAACGAAAACGCCCCCGGATGCAGCATCCGAGGGCGTTCGCTTGCCTCGGAGATCGGGTGACCGATCTCCTCGTCAGGACATCAGTCGAATCGGGTGATGCGCACGACTGCTTTCTTCGTGCGCACAAACGACGCCGCGCGGTGTGCGCTGGGCAGTCGATTGAATGTGGCGGAATGGAGCAGGGGCATGAGGTCGAGTCGGTGAAAGTGCAGGCGTACCTGCTGAGGGCGCGAACACTACCTGCGTCCTTTTCATTGCGCAAGCACTTTATGCAATTATTTTTCAGATTATCTTTCGGGTGGTCGAAAGAGAATGCAGTTGTGTAACGACCGCAAGGCAGTATTGCATTTGAATGCGACGGTCGGTGTCCGGCGATGACCTGATGTCAGGCATTGCAGATGAAGCACGCGGACAAACGTAGCAAGCATTTGTCAGGCGGTATGTACGGCGTGCTCAGCATCGGCGTGTGCGCTGGTCCATGCGCCGATGCCGCTGCTCGTTCGCGGCAACGCGATCGCCACCGCGAACAATCAACCGCCGTGCGTGCCCAGGGTGCGCGCGCCGGTGAGGATCATGCGCAGCATCTGCGAGATCTGTTCGACCAGTTCGGGGTCTTTTCCCGGCGGTGAGTCCATCGCCACCGCGCCCATCGCAAATACCAGCCGGGTGATCGCCTTGGACACCAGCGCCGGCGCATGCAGCTTGGCATTGTCGGCGGCGGCCAGGCGGATCAGGTCCACCCGCAGCTCGTCTTCGAAGTAGGTGAGCTCGCGCTCCACCGCCTGCTTGAAGGCGTCCGAACCCACCGCACCTTCGCGCAGCAGCACGTGCAGCAACTTGTCGTCGGCGCGCAACTGCTCCATGAAGGCTTCCACCGAGACGCGGATGACGCTGCGGTCGGTGGAGGTGGCGCGCTGGCGCGCCTGGCCGATGATGGTGCGCAGCGAGCGCCCGGCCAGGTCGATCAAGGCCACGGCGAGCTCGTCCATGTCGCGGAACTGGCGGTAGAAGCTGTTCGGCGCGATGCCGGCCTCGCGCGCCACTTCACGCAGGCTCAAGGTGGACAGGCTGCGGTGCGGGCCGATCAGCGACAACGCCGCAGCGATCAGGTCCTCGCGTGAAATCGCCGGCTTGCGTGACGGCGGCGCGTCGTGGGAAGGCAGGGCGATGGAGGTCATGAGGCAGCAGCCGGGCGTGGGGATGAATCATAGCGCTTTCGGCCGATATACAACTGTATACACGTGTGTGCATGCATGCGTATAGTGCACCCTATGAGCCTGGCATCCACCTCCAAGTCCAAGTCCCCCCTGCCTGCACGGCTGGCGCGCCGCCTGGTGTCGCCGCAGCTGTTCGATTTCTGGGCAACCCGGATCAACCCGCTGTGGACGCTGGAGCGGCCGATGGCCCGCCTGGTCGGCCGCAGCGCCGCCAGCCGCGATGCGGTGACGCTGGTGTTGCAGCCCAATGGCCATTGGCAGGGTCTGCAGGCCGGTCAGCACGTCAGCGTTGGCGTGGAGATCGATGGCCGCCGCCTGCTGCGCAGCTACAGCCCGACCGTGCTGGCCGACGGCCGGCTGGCGATCACCGTCAAGGCGATCGAAGGCGGGCAGGTCAGCCGGTACCTGGCGCGCGATGCAGCGCTGGGCACGGTGGTGTCGCTGGACCCGGCCTTTGGCGACATGCTGCTGCCGGCCACCCCCACCCCGTTGCTGTTGCTGGCCGCCGGCTCGGGCATCACCCCGATGCGGGCGTTGCTGCAGGCCGCCGCACAGGCCGGCATGCCGATGGACGTGGACCTGCTGTACTGGGTGCGCCAGCGCGACGAAGCCTGCTTCATGGATGAGTTCGAGGCGATGGCTGCGGCGCATCCGCGCCTGCGCGTGCGCCTTCTCACCACTCGCGAGGGCCAGACACCGGCCGCGCGCGTGGACAACTATCCGCTGGAGCAGATTGCCGCGCTGGACCAGCGCCATGTGATGGTCTGCGGCCCGGGCGGTTTTGTGCAGGCGGCGCGCGAGCGCTTGCAAGGGCGCGTGGCCGCCTTCCAGGCCGAAGCCTTCAGCGTGCCGGCACTGGACGAAAGCGAAGCCGGGCAGGTGCAGGTCCAGCTGTCACGCAGCGGCCGTACGCTCACCCTGCCGCGCGGCCAGTCACTGCTGGAAGGACTGGAAGCCCAGGGCCTGCGGCCGAAGCACGGCTGCCGCATGGGCATCTGCAACAGCTGCGCCTGCGCGCGCCAGTCCGGCACCACGCGCCACCTGCTGACCGGTGAGCGCAGCAACGAACCCACCGCACAGGTCCGCCTGTGCATCAGTGCCCCGAGCACTGACCTGATCCTGGATCTGTAAGGAACCCACATGAGCCGAGTCCACAACCGTGCCCTGTCCGCTGCCGAACTGCAGTCCTTCGGCGACGAACTCGATGCCATCCGCGCCCGCGTGCAGCGCCAGGTCGGGGCCGACGATGCGCGCTACATCCGCCGCATCGTGGCGGCCGTGCGCTGGACCGGCGTGGCCGGCCGCGCGCTGCTGTTTCTGGGCGCGTTCGTGCACAGCGTGCTGATCCCGGCCTGGATCGCCGGCGTGCTGCTGCTGACGTTGTCCAAGATCCTGGAGAACATGGAGCTGGGCCACAACGTCATGCATGGTCAGTACGACTGGATGGGTGACCCACAGCTCAACGGCAACACCTACGAGTGGGACATCGTCGCCACCGGCGACAACTGGCGCAAGACGCACAACTTCAAGCACCACACCTACACCAATGTGCGCGGCATGGACGATGACATCGGCTACGGCCTGCTGCGCATCTTCCCCGAGCAGCGCTGGCGCCCGTTCTACCTGATGCAGCCCTTCATCGCGGTGGTCTTTGCGCTGCTGTTCGAATGGGGCGTGGCGATCCAGGACCTGCGCCTGGGCCGCTGGTTCGCCGGCAAGATGAAGGCCGCCGAATTGCGCGCCTCGTTCCTGCCGGTCGGCCGCAAGATCGGCCGCCAGATGCTCAAGGACTACATCGTGTTTCCGGCGCTGGCCGGCCCGTTCTTCCTGACCGTGCTGCTGGGCAACCTGGCCGCCAACGTGCTGCGCAGTATCTGGACCTTCGTGATCATCTTCTGCGGCCACTTCACCGCCGATGCGGAAGTGTTTCCGAAGGAATCGATCCGCAACGAGTCGCGCGGTCACTGGTACCTGCGTCAGCTGCGCGGTTCGTCGAACCTGACCGGCGGCAAGCTGATGAACGTGCTGTCGGGCAACCTGAGCCACCAGATCGAACATCACTTCTATCCGGACCTGCCGGCCAATCGCTATGCGCAGATCGCCGTCGAAGTGAAGCAGATCTGCGCCCGTTACGGCCAGCACTACAACACCGGCTCGCTGCCGCGGCAGTTTGGCCAGGTGATGTGGCGGATCGTGCGGCATGCGTTTCCCAGCCGGCCCAAGCCGGTGCGCGAACGCAGCGGCGCATTGCAGAGCGCCTGATCGAGCGCGCTGCCGCTATCGCAAGGCCGCCATTGGCGGCCTTTCTTTTTGCAGGTAGGCCGCGTGGCAACGGCGGCGGAGAGGTCCACCTTGGGTTCTCGCACGCAGGCTGGTGCCTTGTTCGGCCATGGGCAGCGCCCGTCGCTGTCTTGCGGCGATGGTGGCCAACACTTGGGCGCGCAGCTGGAGCAGGATGCGCTGCGCACGCAGCCTGGTCGGGCGCAGCACCGACTTTCCCGTCGTGGTTGGATGATCGGCTCGCGCGCGTCTGTCGATGACGCGCTCAGCGCCAGCCCATATCCGTCGGCGATGGGCGCGCGGCGCGGCGGCAGATCTGCCTTCGACCCACCGCTGCAGCGAGCCGACTCGGCACGTGCGGGTGATGCCGCCGAGTGGATCAGTGCGCCGCGCTGCGGGTCTGTGCGTGGTAGGCGATAAAGCCGGTTGCCGGCAGCGCGCGTGAGAACAGCCAGCCCTGCGCCAGGTCCACGCCATGCGCGCGCAGGTAATCCAGCTGTTCCTGGCGCTCCACGCCCTCGGCGATGGTGCGCAACTGCAGCGTCTTGGCCATCTCGATGATATGCGCGGTCACCGAACTTGTAGCCGAGTGGGTGCCGATGGTGTCCACAAACGACTTGTCGATCTTCAGCGCATCCAGCGGTAGCCCCTGCAGGTATTGCAGGCTCGAATAGCCGGTGCCGAAATCGTCGATCGACACCGTGTGGCCGGCGCCGCGCAGGTGGGTGATGGTGGTGCGCGCCGCGTCGATATCCATCAGGCTGCGCTCGGTCGCCTCTACCCACAGTTGTCCGCTGTCCACCCCGGTGCCTTGCAGCGCCTGCGCCAGGACCGACTGCACCCGGCCGCTCTTGATGTCGTCGGCCGACACGTTGATGGCCACATGCAGGGTCGGGTCGGCGGCCAGGGTGGGGCCGAGCTCGCGAATGACCTCGGCCACCACCAGATCGGTGATCGGCAGGATCAACCCGCTTTCTTCGGCCAGCGGAATGAAGGCATCCGGCGGCACCAGCACGCCGTCGGGTTGCTGCCAGCGCACCAGTGCCTCCGCACCGACGCAGTGGCCGCTATCGAGCGAGATGATGGGCTGGTAGTGCACGATGAATTCGCCGCGCTGCACCGCAATCTCCAGTCGTGCCAGCGGCGAGAGGCGGCGCCGCGACACCCACAGCACCAGGCCCACCAGCAGCACGGCCACCGCGATGCCGGCTGGCATCACCTGCAGGCGTGCCGCCGCCAGCGGCCCGCGCAGATAGGCCGCCGGCTCGGTGACTACCGCCACCCAGTCGCCGCGGCGGTCGCGGCCGTACAGCACCTGTGGCTGCGTGTCGCCGTCGGTGCGGGACGTGGCGGCGTCGGCGGGCGGCGCCACCAGCAACTGTTCGGCCGCGGTGCCGGTGCTACTGAGCACCTGGCCGTCGGGCGTGCCGATCGCCAGCTGCAGGCCCGGCGGGATGTTGATGTCGGCCAGCGTGTTCGGATTGATCAGCACGTTGTAGTTGCCCAGCTGCAGCGCCATCAACGGATGTTGCGGATTGGCCAGCGGCAGCAGCCGGGTGGTCACTGCAATGCCGCGCTTGACCACGAAATCCGGAGCGGTCTGGGGAATGTTGTCGGGAAGTTGCCCCCACGAGGTGCAGCGCAGCCAGCGGTGCCGAAAGTGGCCCAGCTCGACGATGTAATGGCTGGTCAGCACCAGCGCGCGCATCTGCGCCAGATGGGCGGGCGAGCAGGGCGGCACCTGCGAGGCGGCCATGCTCAACAACGCGCCATGGGCTTCGTCGAAGGCCGTGTCGGTACGCCGGATCGACAGCGCCGCAAGTTGGCTGAGCCTGCTCTCCTCGCGCGACAGCGCCAGCCGCCAGGCCAGGTAATACGACAGTCCGATCGGGAGCGTTGCGCACACCACCACCAGCAGCACGGTCAGACTGATGATGCGTTGACGCTTCATGCCCTCACCCGCATCGACATACAGGCCAGCTCACGCACACGGCCTTGCGTGATGCCGGTGGCACAGCACGCATCGAGCCAGCGCCATGGCACTGCCCCCGCGCCAGGCAGTGCGCCGTAACGGCGTTAGGTGAACAACGGAAGTGGACGGATGAGGCTGCACGTCGCGAATGTACGACACACGCGTGCGTTGCGCGCGTCCGCGGAGCGAAGTCGCTGTGATTTTCTTGCGGCGGACCACGCACGCACAGGGCGGCCGCTACGTTGGAGGGGTTCACGCGCCTGCACGCATGGGCGCGCTAGGGTCGGTGCGTCTGTGCTCGCCACCGCGGGCTGCGGGGCCACCCGGTCCCTTGCAAGGCGCTCTCACTGGAGGAATCACCATGACAACGCAGAAAGAACGCGTCGGCGGCACTGACGCAGTGCCGATCTTCAAGATGCATGAAACCACGCGCGATGGCGAACTGATCAAGTACGTGGTGGGCGATACCGGCGTGGCCTTCGATAGCCTGGAAGGTGCCCAGGCCGCGGCCAAGGATCTGGGCACCCTCAACGGGTAAACCGGCCGGGCGGTATGGCCACCCATCGCGCGCAGGAGCCGGTGCGGCCGGGGTCAGGATGGCAGTGCCGATCCGGTAGTGCTGTTCCGGCCCCGGCCGTTCTCATAAGGCTGCCGGTAGGAGAGGAAGGGTGTGGTGCGGCATGCGCCAGCTCGCGCCGCGGGCTGGACAACGTTGCGCGGCTGTCGCCGCAGCCAAGCCGGCGCGCCAGCCGAGTCCGGGTGACCTGCTGCGGCGTCGCATGTGCGGCGCTGCGTACGTGGCTGCATGGCACGAGGACAACGTCGTCGGACGTGTCCCGGATCAGTCGGCTATCCGTCGCATGCGCTCGCAATCAGTTGCTGCAGGAGACAGGTCGAGCGAGGATACCTCGCACCGCTCGGCTGTCGCGCAGCAGCGCTGGTACCTCACGGGTTTTCAGGGAAGCGGTTGTTCGGTCAACCGTCCGGTGTGTGGGGTGTGGATCAGCGGCGCCAGATCGAACCCCTGCTCGCGCGCCTGCGCCAGATAGGCCTGGGCGATGTTCTCATCCAGCTGCGGCAGCCGCGCCAGCAGCCACAGGTACTTGCGATCGGGGCTGCCCACCAGGGCGGCGGTGTACTCGGGATCGATCCGCATCACCCAGTAGTCCCCTTTGGTGAAGGGAATCCAGCGCAATCCTTCGGGCAGGAACGTCACTTCCAGCCGGCCATGCGTGTCGTCGATGGCGCGGGCCTCTCCCACGGCCTCTTCCAGCTCGCCCGCCGCAGTCAGGCAGCGGTTCTGCACGCGCACGCTGCCGTCGTCCTGCAGCGAATAGTGCGCCGACACGTCGGTGCAGTCTGCATCCTCGAAGCGGATCGGCAGCCGCGCAATCTCGTACCAGGTGCCCAGATAGCGGTTCAGATCCAGCGACGGAACGGTGGTCAGGTCGGGATGTCGGCTCATGACGGCCTCTGCGCAATGGAGTGGCAGACGTTGTACGTGGAGCGCCATGAAGTGGATGTTGCGATGTCCCGCCTTGCGCTCGATGCGGCGACCAAGCATCGCGCGGCGCTGCCCGCAGTCGCACATCACTCAGGGCGTGCGGAAGCCGCTTGTGTTGCTTCAATCGCCGCAGCACGGTTCCGGCATTTCCGGCCGCCCCGCTAGGCCGCGCTGGCAGGGGCAAGCGCGCGATCGAGCTTGCGGTAGCCGATGGCTTCGGTCAGGTGGCGCGTGGCGATGACGGCACTGTCGTCCAGGTCGGCGATGGTGCGCGCCACGCGCAGGATGCGGTGCATCGAGCGTGCGGACAGTTGCAGGTGCTCGATCGCGCGCTCCAGCAGCAATTGGTCGTCGCCGTGCAGGCGGCAGTGGCGATCGGTGTCTGGCTGGTCGAGGCGTGCGTTGGGCAGCGGGCCGCGCGCAAGCTGGCGCTGCCGCGCGGCGACCACGCGTGCACGCACGCTGGCGCTGTCCTCGCCCGGGTTGCCACTGCGCAGCGCTTGCGGCGGCAGGCGCGGTACGTCGACATGCAGGTCGATGCGGTCCAGCAGCGGCCCGGAGATGCGGCTGCGATACCGGCGGATGCTGTCGCTGCTGCAGCGACAGCGCCCGCTGCCATCGCCGGCCCAGCCGCACGGGCACGGGTTCATGGCGGCAACCAGCTGGAACCGTGCCGGGAAATCCACGCTGCGCGCTGCCCGCGAGATCGTGACCAGCCCCGATTCCAGCGGCTCGCGCAGGACCTCGAGCGTCTGTCGTTGCCACTCGGGCAGCTCGTCCAGAAACAACACGCCGTTATGGGCCAGCGAGATCTCGCCGGGGCGCGGGTGCGTGCCACCACCGACCAGGGCGACCGCACTGGCGGTGTGATGGGGGGATCGGTAGGGCCGCTGCCGCCAGCGCGCCAGATCCAGCCCGCGCCCGCTGATGGAGCGGATGGCGGCGGTTTCCAGCGCCTCGGCATCGCTGGCGTCCGGCAGCAGGCCGGGCAGGCGCGAGGCGAGCAGGGTCTTGCCGCATCCGGGGCTGCCCATCAGCAGCAAGTGGTGGCTCCCTGCGGCGGCGATCTCCAGTGCGCGGCGTGCGTGCGGTTGGCCACGCACATCCGCCATGTCGGGCAGGGCCGCTGTGTCCAGGGTGGCCACCGCCAGCGCGGCGGCTGGTGCCTGCTGGGTGCCGTTGAGCGTGGCGCACACCTCCAGCAGGGTGCGTGCGGTGAAGGCCTGGACATGCCCGGCAATGGCGGCTTCGGCGCCATTGGCCAGCGGCACGATCAGCCGCCGCCCGGCCTGCGCGGCCGCCAGGGCCGCCGGCAGCACGCCGTCGACGCCGCGCAACTCGCCGGTCAGCGCCAGCTCGCCGAGGAATTCGTAGTCGGCCAGCGCCTGCCGGTCGATCTGCCCGCTGGCAGCCAGGATGCCGAGTGCGATTGGCAGATCGAAGCGGCCGCCGTCCTTGGGCAGATCCGCTGGCGCCAGGTTGATGGTGATGCGCCGCGCCGGGAATTCAAACTGCGCACACAGCAGGGCCGCACGCACGCGTTCGCGCGATTCGCGCACCGCCGCCTCGGGCAGGCCCACGATCTGGGTGGAGGGGAGACCCCCGGAGAGATGCACTTCCACCCGGACCTCGGGCGCTTGCACCCCTACGCGGGCACGGCTGTGCACCAGCGCCAGACTCATGGTGGGCGGCTCAGCTCAGGGACTGTCGGCGCTGGCAGCGGCGCTGGGCGGTGCGCCCGCTGCGCGCGCTTCCAGTGCGGCGACGGCCTGTTCGAGCGCGTCGAGCTTTTCGCGCGTGCGCAGCAGCACCGCGCGCTGCACGTCGAATTCTTCGCGGGTGACCAAGTCCAGCTTGCCCAGGCCGGCCTGCAGCGCGCCCTTGAAGGTGCTCTGCAATTCTTCGCGCGATTGGCGCAGGCCCGGTGGCACCAGGTCGCTGAGGCGGCGGGCGAGGTCGTCGAGCTGATTGAAATCGATCATGGTGTTCTCCGCAGGTCCGTAGGAAGCCTAGTGCAGGCCGGGACACGCGGGACATCGGCAAGGCAGTCGGCAGGCAGTAAGGATAGTCCCATTCGGCTGTGGTCCGCGGTGACGGCGCTGCCGCATTAGATGAGTGTTGCCTGCGTCCACGGTATGCTGCGCGGCCGTCATGCCCTGGGATCTGCACCGATGAAAATGATCATGGCCATCGTCAAACCGTTCAAGCTCGACGATGTGCGCGAAGCGCTCGCCGGCTGCGGCGTGGCAGGTATCACGGTGACCGAGGTCAAGGGCTTCGGCCGGCAGAAGGGGCATACCGAGCTGTATCGCGGTGCCGAATACGTGGTCGACTTCCTGCCCAAGGTGAAGATCGAAGTGGCGGTGACCGACGACCAGGCCGAGCGCGTGGTCGAAGCCATCGTGGCGGCGGCCGGTACCGGCAAGATCGGCGATGGCAAGGTGTTCGTCTACGACCTGGGCACGGTGGTGCGCATCCGCACCGGCGAGCTGGATAGCGACGCACTGTAGGAGTGAGCGCACGCCGTAGGCCGAGCCTGCGGCGGCGTTGCTGGTCTCCGCGCGACCGCGATGCCCGGGTCGAACGTGTCGGCATCAACGGGCCCGATCGACGACAAGCAGGCCAGCGCGTGATGCCAAAGGGCTTGCGCGACGGGGTTTGCGGTTGCCTGGCGGCTGCCTCCATGAACGACGCACCAGCCAGCGGTGCGCCTACCGGTACCGACAAGAATCCGTTGACCGTGAGTCGGCTGTCGCTCCGAGCCGCGTAGCCATCTCGCTTCATACCATTTCAATACCGCAGCCTGCAGGCTGCGCAGCGCCGTCGCCGTATTGCGGAAACTAGGCAACAACGGTTTTCGTCACGCGCAAAACGGACTCGACCCAAGGCACGGCGCGCTCTTGTCCCCGCGTAGCGACTTGCCTACTCTAGGCGTTAATACCATTCCAATACCGGAGTTCGGACATGAAGCGACGCAGTGGCAAGTCGGGCTTGCGCCTGCTCCCGATGGTGGTGGCGCTGGGTCTGGCGACGTCGGCGCTGGCCGAGCCGGTCACCCAGCCGGCGATCTTTCCGGCCCCGGTATCGATCACCCTGGATGTCGAGACGATCAGCCTGGGCCGGTCCGTGGTGCTGGTGGTCGCGCCTGGCGCGGACAAGGCCACACTCGCGCTGGTGCGCGGCATCCTCACCACGGCCGGCGTCAGCAACATTGCCACCGCCACGCGCCTGCCCGCCACGCTGGACCGCCCGCACATCGTGCTTGGCACCGGCGATGCGGCAGTGGTGCGTGACGCGCTGACGCGCAGCAAGGCGGTGCAGGACACGCACAAGGAGGGCTACACGCTGGCCAGCATTGCCCTGGATCGCGGCAGCCTGATCACCCTGGCCGGCCACGACGGCGATGGCCTGTTCCACGCCGCGCAGACGCTGCGTCAGCTGCTCGCGCGGCCGACCATCCCGACGCTGGTGATCCAGGATTACCCGGCCATGCCGATCCGCGGCACGATCGAAGGCTTCTACGGTGCGCCGTGGTCGATGGCTGACCGCAGCAAGCACATCGATTTCCTCGCCCGGACCAAGGCCAACACCTACATCTACAGCCCCAAGGACGACCCGTACGCGCGCGATCGCTGGCGCGAGCCGTATCCGAAACCGACCTTGAAGGCGCTCGGCCAGCTGGCTGCCACCGCCAAGCGCAATCACGTCGATTTCGTCTACGCGATCTCACCGGGCCCGACCGTGTGCTTCTCGGATCCCGCCGACGCCAAGGCACTGCTGCGCAAGTTCGATGCGTTCCGCGCGCTGGGCGTGCGCAGCTTCTATGTGGCGCTGGACGATATCGAATACACCAAGTGGAACTGCGAACGCGACAAGGCCACCTTCGGTGAATCCGGCGCGCAGGCGGCGGGCATCGCGCAATCGCACCTGCTCAATCTGGTGCAGGCCGATCTGGTCGCGCGGCACGATGCAGCGTCGGAATTGATCATGGTGCCGACCGAGTATTACGACGCCAAAGAGAGCCCGTACAAGGAAGCGCTGCGCAAGCATCTGGACCCGAAGATCGTGGTGCAGTGGACCGGCACCGACGTGGTGCCCCCGGCCATTTCCATTCCCGATGCGCGCGCCGCCACCAAGGCGTTCGGCCGCAAGACCTTGTTGTGGGACAACTACCCGGTCAACGATTTCGAAACCTCGGCCGGGCGCCTGTTGATGGCGCCGTACGCGCGGCGCGAGGCCGGCCTGTCGGCCGAATTGTCGGGCATCGTCTCCAACCCGATGAACCAGGAAGTGCCCAGCCGCGTGGCGGTGATGGGCTTGACCGCCTTCGCCTGGAACGACAAAGGCTACGATGCACAACGCACCTGGCATGCGGCGGCGCGCGATCTGGCCGGCGGCGATGCGCGCGTCACCGCGGCCTTGCTGACCTTCTTCGACACCCAGCACCTGGCGCCCACCTTCGGCAGCCAGCCGTGGC
This sequence comes from Xanthomonas cannabis pv. cannabis, assembly GCF_000802365.1. Lineage (GTDB taxonomy): Bacteria > Pseudomonadota > Gammaproteobacteria > Xanthomonadales > Xanthomonadaceae > Xanthomonas > Xanthomonas cannabis. The sequence continues at coordinate 48,719 of NZ_JSZE01000005.1, read as the reverse complement.
AGGAGCAGGCGCCGCGGCTGAAGGCCGTGCTCGACCATGTGCGCGAAGCGATCGCGCTGGGCGATGCGGCCGCGCGCACGCAGGCGATTGCCGAGCTGGCGCGTACGGCCGACGAGATGGCCGCCGCGCCGCAGATCATCCGTGACGGCGTGGCCGACAAGGGCTTTGCCGCGCAATCGCGTCCCTGGCTGGAGGCAATGGAAGGCTGGGGCCGCGCGCTGCAGCAGACCGCAGCCGGGCTGGATGCCGCCAATCGCGGCGGCACCGAGGCACCGGCATTGTTTGCGGACGCGGCTGCGCTTGCAGCCAAAGCGGCAGCCATTCCATCGATTCCCGGCGCCACCCGCTTCGGGGGCCCGGTCAAGATCGCCGACGGCGTGCTCGACCGCTTTGTCACCGATGCACCGAGCCTGATCGCCTATCGCACGCCGGCAGTTGCCGCTTCGGCAGCAGCAAAGTGATGGGTTAGTGCGCAGGCACCGCGACGCGCATGGGTGACTGTTCGCGTCGCGGTGCAGGCAACCGCGGGAGCGCCCTAGCCATCCGCGTCGCAGCACGTGGTATGCACAGAGCACTCGGGGACGTTCCGCGCTGCAGATCAAACCGATGCGATCGACGCAGCGGATGACGCCACAACGTTGGCCAGCCGCTCCAAAGCGGCTCCCGGTCAGCAGCGCTGGTTACGCAGTGCCTTTCAGACGCCGATACAGCCGCTTCCAGCCGCTGCGAACGGCATGCACCCAGCGCGGTTCGGCGCTGTGTGCGGCTTCGTCGGCCGTCGGTGCGATGCCGGCCAGGCGCTGGCGCATTTTCTGGAAGTTGGCCACGTCGCTGCGTTGCAGCTGACGCGCCAGCGTGCCGCGACGCAACCAGCGCGGGAATCGCCACGCCGAAGTGAAATCGATCAGCACCGGCACGCCCGCGCTGACCACCACATTGGTGCCATGCAGATCGTTATGGGTGATGCCGAACGCATGCAGCCGGCGCAAGGCCTGCTGCAGTTGCTGGAAGACTTCCTGGCCCACCACCGCGCTGGCGCTGAGCGTGTCGCCGGGAATGAACTCCATGCCCAGTGCCAGCCCGCCCAGGGTGCCGAGCAGGGCCGGCGCATGCCGCCAGCCCTTCAGCTGTTCCAGCATCCTGGCCTCGTGGCGCACCATCAACCGCGCGACCGGTGCCAGCAGCGTGCGGCGGTAGCGGCCGTAGTCCTTGACCACCGCCAGCTGCCCATCCACGTGGGTGCGGTAGACGTCGGGTTCCAGCAGGCGGGTGCCCTGCTTGAGCAACACGGGCGTGACAACGTGCAGGCTGGACACGTCCAGCGGCTGGTAATGCATGACAGTTCTCCGGACCTTGGCGGCGCGGAGATGTCACGCGTTGCGCAGGTTCACGATGATCGCGAGGGATCGGTGCGCGCAATTTTAGAACTTGTCAGTATTGAAATTACCTTTATTTAACAAATGAAATGTTCCGGAAGTGGAACGGCTTTGCTAATCAAGTGCTTGGCGGCCCCTTCGCTAGGACTCTGTTGGCATCAGGTGGGCAGGGCAGGCACGCCGCGCGTGCGCGCGCAGAAAGCCGGCATCGGCGATGCCAGCTGCCTGCTTCGATCAGCGCATGACTTGCGATCGCTTCAACCAAGCGCGAGCGGTCACATCCCTTCTTGACAGCTGCTGAGACTCCAGACACTGTGCCGGCTGCGGTCAGGGGGCTGCATCACGCGTTAGTACGGGCACGTTCTCAGGGACGGCGCCTGGATCGATGTCGCACGACATCCGGTGATGCCGGGAAAGCCCCCGAATTCGACAGCAACTGCGCCACTTCCAGACGCCGTCAGGTGACCCCTGCGTGCGCAAGGATGCGGGAACGATGGAGTACGACTCATTGGGGAAGCGATGAAAAGGACCGCAACACTGCTGTTGGCCTGCACGGCCTTCGGCGTCACGGCACAGGCCTCGGCGCAATCGTTGTCGCGCGGCTGGGACAGCTACCGGCAACAGCAAAAGCAGCAGACCGGCACGCAGGACGCGCGCGCGCCGGTCGCGCAGTCGTCGCGCACCTCGCAAGCCGGCATCGGCGGCGCGCCGGCTGCCGTCGGTGGAAGCGGCACTGGCACCGGCGAATCCGGCGGATTCACCACGGTTACGACGCAGACGGAGATGGCAGCGCCGCCCGTGCCGGTTGATGTCTCTCCTGCGCCGATCGAAGACGACCAACGGCTCAAGAGCGGCATGTTCCTTGGCGTGCAGAGCGGCAAGGCCAAGGTATTCGACGGAGTCAAGCAGGACCTGTTGGGCTTCAATGTCGGGTATCGCTGGCGCGCAGGTCCGGTGACCCTGATCGGCATCGAAGCGGCAACCGGAAACGTCGATGGTTCAAAGGATGAGGATGGGTTTGTCGTCATCCCGACGGTGGACTTCGGCAGTGTTGGTGGAACGGCGCGCTTCAACTTCGGCGACGCTCCGGTGTTTGCACTCGTACGGCTGGGCTATTGGGGTGGCAAGGCCAAGGGAGAGGACTACGACGAGCGTGTGTATGGCGCCTACGTGGGCGCCGGGCTCGGCGTGGATATCGGCAGGCATGTCAGCCTGAGCGCGCTGTACACCAACTACGTGTATGCCGACGAGTATTACGACGACTACGAGGACATCACCATCAATCGCGCCGAGGTGTTGAGCTTCGGCGCCGAAGTCCGCTTCTGATTGCAGCGGCCAGGACCGCAAGGCGGGCGGCAGCGTCCGCCCCTGATCGTTGAGGAAATCGACCCAGTCAGCGTTACTGCCACGCCGGCGGGGGCGTACCCAGGCCACCGACTCCCACGTTGCGGGGCGATCCATGCAAGGTGCTGTAGTGTCGTGTCCAACGGTGACAGTCGTTGGGAGGGCCTATGGACGCAGTGGCGCAGTTTTTGACAGACGAGCAGGACCCGGTGGCAGTCGGCAAGATCCTGCCCAAGGTCAGTGAGTTGCTGACCCGCGACGAGCAGGTCGAGTACATCGCCGTGCAGAAGAAGATGGTGATGAACCTGTCGCCGGATGCGGTGGTGCTGACCAACCGCAGGTTTATCGTGGTCTACCCCACGTTGTTCGGCATGACCTTCCGCGATTTCCCCTGGCGCGAGGTGCTCGATGTGCACATGAGCGAACAGATGCTCGGGGCGACCATCATGTGCCGCACCACCCAAGGCACCTCCGCCTCCATCGACAGCCTGCCCAAGAAGCAGGCGCGGCGCGTCTATGCCTATGCGCAGCAGGTGGAAGAATCCGCCTACGAAAAGCGCCAGCAGCTGGAGATCGACAAATTGCGTGCGGCGGCCGGTGGCGTGGTGGTGCATGCGCCGGGTGCGCACGGCGCGGCAGTGCCATCTCAGGCCAGTGCCGTTCCCGCCACAGACGATCCGGTGCAGGTGTTGAGCAAGCTGAAGCAATTGCTGGATGCGGGGCTGGTCACGCAGGACGAATTCGACGCCAAGAAGACGGAAGTCCTGGCCCGGTTATAGGCTGCGCGGTCCCGTACATTGGTCGGCAAGGCATGGGCAGCGGCATCGACCGCAGCGTGACGCAGCAATGGCGCGCAAGACCGATGCGTCCCGCGCACGGCTGCACTGTCGATCGAGCGCCGTTCAAGGGAATGTGAGCGGCGCATCGCCGCGTCATCGGCCATGGGTGCGACAGCACGCCAGGCGAAACGCACTGGCAGATCAGCCCGCGCGCTGCAGGCGCGCAGGCAGTCTCGTCAACGGGCGGCTGCCGATAGCCCGGGGGCGTCACTGCCAGGCTGTTGCGGCCGGTGTCGTCAATCGGCCGCAACCATTCAAGCATCGCGCCTGCGCGCGCCGTCCGCGCCCGCAGGCAAAGGGTTGCTCGCCGCGCCTACTCGCCCAGCGCCTTGGCCACGAACGGCGGGGCGACCAGCACGCCGGTGTGCAGGTGGGCGGTGTAATACAGCGTGTCGAAGCCCTTGGCCTGCGCGGCGTCCTGACGGAACGCGAAATCGGCCTTGGCCTGCTTGCTGGCCATGGTCACGCTCCACCAGCCGGTGGGGTAGCACGGCTGCGGGAACGGCAGGGTCTTGAACGACTGGAAGCCGGCCTTGCCCATTTCGGTGCGCATCTCGTTGATCAGGTCCAGCAGCGCCAGCGGCGATTCTGACTGCTGCACCAGGATGCCGTCGTCCTTCAACGCCTTGAAGCAGCTCTCGTAGAACGCCTTGTTGAACAGGCCCTCGGCCGGGCCCACCGGATCGGTGGAGTCGACGATCACGATGTCCACGCTGCCGGCCGGGCAATTGGCCATGTAGGCCACGCCATCGTCGAACAACAGCTCGGCGCGCGCATCGTGGTTGGAATCGCACAGCTCGGGAAAATAGGTCTCCGACATGCGGGTAACCTGCTCGTCGATATCGCATTGGGTGGCGCTTTCCACGCCCGGGTGCTTGAGCACCTCGCGCAGGGTGCCGCAGTCGCCGCCGCCAATGATCACCACGCGCTTGGGCGCGGGATGGGTGAACAGCGCTGGGTGGCTGATCATCTCGTGATAGAAGAAGTTGTCGCGGCTGGTCAGCATCACCGCGCCGTCGATGAGCATCAGCTTGCCCCAGTCCGTGGTCTGGTAGATCTCGATCTTCTGGAACGGGGACTGCACCTCGTCCAGCTTGCCGCTGATGCGGAAGCCGATGGCCGACCCGGTGGGCTGGAAGTGTTCGATGTACCAGTTGTCGTTGGCGCTCATGCAAAGATCCTGAAAAGAAGGGGAGCTGTTCCTTCTCCCACCGGGAGAAGGTGGCGCAAAGCGCCGGATGAGGGTCGGGCGCAGCCTCGTGCAGTCAACCTGCGCGGCGGCTGAACCTGCATTCCAACCCGCTCCAGCAGGAGCGGGGCGTGAAGTCGGCGCGGATTGTAACGGACCCTGCGCATGCCAGGCGTTACACTTCACGCCCTTTTTTATTCCAGCCGAGACAGCGAAATGAGCGATTGGTCCCTCGACCAAGCCCGCAAGACCTACTCGATCCCGCATTGGGCCGATGGGTATTTCGATGTGAACGCCGCCGGCCACGTGGTGGTCAGCCCGACCGCCAATGGCCCGTCGGTGTCGCTGCCCGAGGTGGTGGACGCCGCGCGTGCGGCCGGCGCCAAGCTGCCGCTGCTGGTGCGCTTTCCGGACATCCTGGGCCAGCGCCTGGGCAAGCTGCAGGCGGCCTTTGCGCAGGCGCAGTCGGAGTGGGACTACGCCGGCGGCTATACCGCCGTGTACCCGATCAAGGTCAACCAGCACCGCGGCGTGGCCGGTACCCTGGCCGGCCACCACGGCGACGGCTTCGGGCTGGAAGCGGGCAGCAAGCCGGAGCTGATGGCGGTGCTGGCGCTGTCGCGCCCGGGCGGGCTGATCGTGTGCAACGGCTACAAGGACCGCGAATACATCCGCCTGGCGCTGATCGGGCGCAAGCTGGGCCTGCAGACCTTCATCGTGATCGAAAAGCCTTCCGAGCTGAAGCTGGTGCTGGAAGAGGCGCGCGCGCTGGACGTCAAGCCGGGCTTGGGCGTGCGCATGCGCCTGGCCTCGCTGGGCGCGGGCAAGTGGCAGAACAGCGGTGGCGACAAGGCCAAGTTCGGGCTGTCGCCGCGGCAGGTGCTGGACCTGTGGAAGACGCTGCGCGACACCGAGTACGCCGACAGCCTGAATCTGCTGCATTTCCACATGGGCTCGCAGATCTCCAACGTGCGCGACATCGCCAACGGCATGCGCGAGGCCACCCGCTATTTCGTGGAGCTTTCGCGCCTGGGTGCCAAGATCAGCCATGTGGACGTCGGTGGCGGCCTGGGTATCGATTACGAAGGCACCCGCTCGCGGAGCTATTGCTCGATCAATTATGGCCTGCACTCGTACGCCAGCAACATCGTGCAGCCCCTGGCCAGCGCCTGCGAAGAGCACGGGCTGACCCCGCCGCGCATCGTCACCGAATGCGGGCGCGCGATGACCGCGCACCACGCGGTGCTGATCGCCAATGTCTCCGAAGTGGAGCAGGCGCCGGAAGGCCGCGTGCCCGATGCGCACGACGATGAACCGGCGGCCATCCGCCACCTGCGCGAGATCCACGACGAACTGGATGTGCGCCCGGCGGTGGAACTCTTCCAGGAGGCGCAGCACTTCCATGCCGAGGGCTTGAGCGCCTACGCCCTGGGCCAGATCGACCTGACCCATCGTGCGCGTATCGATGATCTGTTCTATGCCATCGCGCACGGCGTGCGTGCGCGGTTGAGTTTCGACGAAAAGAGCCACCGCCCGGTACTGGACGAGCTCAACGAGCGGCTGGTGGACAAGTACTTCGTCAACTTCAGCGTGTTCGAGTCGATTCCGGATGTGTGGGCGATCGACCAGGTGTTCCCGATCGTGCCGATCGAACGCCTGAACGAAGCGCCGCAGCGGCGCGGCATCATCGCCGACATGACCTGCGATTCCGATGGCATGGTCAAAACCTATGTCGAGAACGAAAGCCTTGACAGCTCGTTGCCGCTGCACACATTGAACCCGGGCGAAAGCTACCGTATCGGCTTCTTTCTGGTCGGTGCTTACCAGGAAATTCTCGGCGACATCCACAACCTGTTCGGCGATACCGACGCGGTGGAAGTGGCGGTGGACGGCGATGGCTATCGCATCGTGCAGCAGCGTCGCGGCGATACCACCGACGTGATGCTCGACTACGTGGGCTATCAGCTGGATACGCTGCGCGCGACCTACGCCGAACGCATTGCCGCCGCGCAGCTGCCACCGGAGCGCGCAAAGGAACTGAGCGACGCGCTGGAAGCCGGGCTGACCGGCTACACCTATCTGTCCGACGAACCATTGGGCTGATCGTGCACGCGCTGCGGCACTGCCGTGGCGCGTAGTAAGGCGCTGGAGCCATGTCACGGCGCTCGCCTGGAGCGGCAGCGGCAGCGGCTGCGGTGATGGCGCGATGATCGCGGCGCCGTTGTCGTGCCCCCACCAGGTTGACCTGCACCTGCGTCGCCGCTGATGGATGGCGATGCGCGCATCACCGACAGGGACTGTCTGCGGTCGCATGGCATGCCCGGGCGGCACTGCCCGATGCAATGGCAATGACACGGCCGCCACATCCCGGCGCCATCACACCGGCCATGCGGCACAATCGACGTCCTTCAGTCATCGAGCGTGCGCATGCGCTATCCCGCCTTGGACCTGCTGCGTGCCATCGCCATCGCCTGGGTGATGCTGTTCCATTCGTTCGTGGTCGGCGGGCTGGGGCCGGACTGGGCGTGGCTGTCGCGCTACGGCTGGATGGGCGTGGACCTGTTCTTCGTGCTGAGCGGCTTTTTGATCGGCAGCCAGGTGCTGACGCCGCTGGCGCGCGGGCAGCGCCTGGACTTCACCGATTTCTACCTGCGTCGCGCCTTCCGCATCCTGCCGGCATTTCTGCTGGTGCTGATCGTCTACATCACATGGCCGGGGTTTCGCGAAGCGCCCGGGTTGGCGCCGTGGTGGATGTTTGCCACCTTCACCCTGAACCTGTTCGTCGATTACGGCCAGCAGGCTGCGTTTTCGCATGCCTGGTCGCTTTGCGTGGAGGAGCACTTCTATCTGGTGTTTCCGCTACTGGCCACGGTGCTGCTGCGGCGTCCGTCGGCCGGGCGATTCATCGCGTTATGCATGGCGGTGGTAGTGGCAGGCATCGCCTTGCGCACCAGCGTCTGGCTGCATAACACCGCGCTGGACCAGATCGGCGGTGACCAGCAGCGCAACTGGTTCGTCGAAGATATCTACTACCCCACCTGGAACCGCCTCGATGGCCTGCTGGCTGGTGTGATGCTCGCGGTGCTGAAGGTCTTCCGCCCGCAGACCTGGCAACGGCTGCAGCAGTACGGCAGCGCGTGGTTGCTGGCGGGCATGGCGGTGCTAGCGCTGGCGATGTGGTTGTTTCGCGAGCGCACCGGCCTGATCGGCAATGCCTTGGGCTGGCCGGTGCTTTCGCTGGGCTTGGCATTGCTCGTGCTGGCCGGCACTGCCACCGGCAGCGCCTTCGGCCGGCTGCGGGTGCCGGGCGCAGCGTGGCTAGCAACCATCTCCTACAGCCTGTATCTGACCCACAAGGCCATGTTCCATGTGACGCAGGGCTGGCTCGGCGCCGCGCTGGACGGCCACGGCCTGCTGGCATTTGCCGTCTATGGTGGGGTGGCGTTGCTGGTGGGCGCGTTGCTGCACTACGCGGTGGAGCGGCCTTTCCTGCGCCTGCGTGGAATGTTGCTGCGGCAGCGCGCCAGGCCGGCCGGTGGTGCCGAGGCGGCGTAGCGTGCCCACGCCGCTCAGCACCACTGCTGCCGCGTGCGCTCTGGTCAGACTTCGGCCATCGATCGCATGCCGATGATTGCTTGGCAAACGACGCTGTGTGGCATCGCCGTTGCCACGCGCGCGTGCTTTGATCGCATGAATGCGTTCCTGGAAGAAAAGCCGCGCAGTGCGCGGCTTCTCAGGCATTGCGCGATGGCGTCTTGCCTCCGTACGCGCTCGGCCCTTGCCGATGCATACGTCCAGCATGCCGCGGCATGTCACTGCGCGTCGCGCGCCACCTGAAATCCGGCGAACGATTGCGTCACCGGCATGATTTCCAGCCGGTTGATGTTCAAGTGGGCCGGCAGGCTGGCGACATAGAAGATCTGCTCGGCGATGTCGTCGGCGGTCATCGGCGTGGCACCGCGATACAGCGTGTCCGAGGCGGCCTGGTTGCCGCCGGTACGCACCAGGGTGAATTCGGTTTCGGCCATGCCGGGTTCGATCGAGGTCACGCGCACGCCGGTGCCGTGCAAGTCCGCGCGCAGCCCCAGCGAGAACTGCTGCACGAAGGCCTTGGTGCCGCCGTAGACGTTGCCACCGGTGTATGGGTAGGTGGCCGCGACCGAGGCGATGTTGATGATGGCGCCGCGGCGCGCGATCAGCGCCGGCAGCAGGCGATGGGTGAGCGTGACCAGCGCGGTGACATTGGTGTCGATCATCTGCTGCCACTGGGCCAGGTCGGCCTGCTGCGCCGGCGCGGTGCCCAGCGCCAGGCCGGCGTTGTTGACCAGCACATCGATGTCGGCGAACGCTGGCGGCAGCGCGTCGATGGCAGCCGACAGGGCCTGCGCATCGCGCATGTCGAACGCGGCGGTGTGGACCTGGCCGGCCGGCAGCGCGGCCGCCAGCGCCTGCAGGCGCTCGGCGCGTCGGCCGGTGGCGATGACCTTCCAGCCAGCGGCGGCGAAGCGGCGCACCGCAGCGCTGCCGAATCCGGAGGTGGCACCAGTGATCAGGACGGTCTTGGACATGCGGAACTCCAGGGGGACGGGGGATTCAGGATTCACTGCAAGGCGGTTTCAGAGCGCAGGGGGCGGGCTTGCCATTGCGGCACGCCGCGCACGCAGCATCTCTTCGGTCACGCTCTCGCGCGAGACGACATGGCCACGGCGCAGCCGCAGCACCACGTAGGCGCCCGCTGCGTGCGTGGCAGGCGTCGCGGTGGACGGCAGTGCGACGATCACTTCGCCATCCACCCACACGGCCGGCACTGGCGCCGGCTGGCCGGGGAACAGGACGTCCAACGGCAAGGTTGGTGGCGCATCGGCGCAGGCGCCCAGCACGACGCGATCAAGCACCAGCTGCTGCGCGTCCAGACGCCAGTCCGCGCGATAGCCGCGCCAGTTGGCGGTGCAGCTGCCCATCGCACTGCGTGCGTGCGCCACGAAGCGCGTCCAGGTGTCCGGGTCATCCAGGGGCCCGGACAACGGCTCGGCCAGCAACGTTGCCTGCTGGCCGTCGATCTGGATGCGGTCGCGGATCTGATCGGTGGCCTGCGCCGTGCCGGTCAGTGCCAGCGTTCCCAGCAACAGCCCGGCGCAGCGACGCAGCATGCGCGCTTACTGCGCCTTGATCGCAATGGCCGGCAGGCCGCTGCCGGTGAGTTTCTGCTTGGCCTCGGCCAGTTCGCCGGCGCTGCCGTAGGGCCCCATGCGCACGCGATAGACGGTTTTCCCGCTGATTTCGGCCGATTCCACGCGTGCGGCCAGCCCCATCATCGCCAGCTTGGCCTTGGTGGATTCGGCATCGCCGGAAGCGCCGAACGAGCCGGCCTGCAGGATGTAACGGGTGTTGTCGGTCACCGCCGCTGCAGCGGACGAGGGCGCTGCAGCGGCAGGCGTTGTCGCAGGCTTCGGCGCCGTGGCCGCGGGCGTTGTGATGGCCGCAGTGCCGGCCGGCGCCGGCGTGGCTGCCGGCCGTGCCGGAGCGGTTTCCGGCAGCGGTTTGGGTGCGCTGGCGGCAGATTCGTTCAAGGGCACCGGCACGCTGGCGGCTGGCGTAGCAGCGGCCACGCTTGCGGCCGCACCGGGTGCTGGCGGCACCGGCTTGCCTTCCAGCGCTGCGCGCGCACGCGCGGCCTCTTCGGCGCGTGCGCTGGCGGCCAGCTCGGCATCGGACATCTGCACTTCCTTGCCGGGCAGCAAGGTATAGAAGTCGTACTGGGTCTGCGCATCGCCGGGCTTGGGCTGCGGCTTGGCAGGCGGCGTGCTGGGCTTGGGCAGTTCGGCAGGGGTATCGGTGTCGGCGTCGGCCACCGGTTCGGGCTGGGCGTCCGGGTTGGCCCGCGGGCCCACGCGCAGGAAGCCGTCGCCGTCCTTCTTGAACAGGTTGGGGGCGGCCAGGAAGATCACTGCCGCAATCGCGGCGCCCGCCACCAACCACACCCAACCGGGGGTGCCATTGCTGGTGTTGCGTCGTGCCTGGCTCTTACCGCGTCGTGCTGCCATCTACCACTTCTCCGAATCATGTCGTTGCGGGCCGTGGAAGGCCCTGCGTGTAGCGCGCGCGATCCGCGTCGCCGTCAGGCGGCTGAGCCCGGCAGGTGGCACGCCCGCGCGGGGCGCTCGCGCCCGGTCGATCGCCGCGCCTGTGCTTTTCCGACAGCGCTTACATCTTTTCCGGGGCGCTGACGCCGAGCAGTTCCAGACCGTTGGCCAGCACCTGTTGCGTCGCGACAGCCAGGGTGAGCTTGGCGTCGCGCTCGGCGGCATCGTCCACCAGCACCTTGCTGTTGTGATACCACGTGTGGAAGGCGTGCGCCAATTCACGCAGGTATTGCGCGATCTGGTACGGCTCCAGTGCCTGACCGGCGATTTCCACCACTTCCGGGTAACGCGACAGCTCCAGCATCACGGTGAGCGAGTGCTCATCGTCCAGCCGGGCGAGCTGGGCAAGACCGTGGCCCTGCTCGTATTTGTAGCCCTTTTCCTGCGCCTGGCGCAGCACGCTGCACACGCGCGCATGCGCGTACTGCACGTAGAACACCGGGTTGTCGTTGCTCTGCGCGCGTGCCAGGTCGATGTCGAAGGTGAGCTGCGAATCGGGCTTTCGCGCGATCAGGAACCAACGCACCGCATCGGCGCTGGTTTCCTCGATCAGGTCGCGCAGGGTGACGTAGCTGCCGGCACGCTTGGACAGCTTCACTTCCTCGCCGCCGCGCATCACCGTGACCATCTGGTGCAGCACGTATTCCGGCCAGCCCTGCGGGATGCCCAGCTCCAGCGCCTGCAGGCCGGCGCGCACGCGCGTCAGCGAGCCGTGGTGGTCGGCGCCCAGTTCGGTGATCGCGCGCTCGTAGCCGCGCTGCCACTTGGTCAGGTGGTAGGCCACGTCCGGCACGAAGTAGGTGTAGGTGCCGTCGGACTTGCGCATGACGCGGTCCTTGTCGTCGCCGAAGTCGGTGGACTTGAGCCACAACGCGCCGCCTTCCTCGTACGTGTGACCGGAGGCGATGAGCTTTTGCACCGCCTCTTCGACCTTGCCGTCCTTGTACAGCGAGCTTTCCAGGAAGTAGATGTCGAAATCGACGCGGAAGGCGGCCAGGTCGTGGTTCTGCTCGTTACGCAGATAGGCCACGGCGAAGCGGCGGATCGATTCGAGGTCCGCCGGATCCTTGGTGCCGGTGACCAGGTGGCCTTCCAGGTCCACGGTGTCGCCGGCCAGGTAGGCATTGGCCACGTCGGCGATGTAGTCGCCGCGGTAGCCGTTCTCCGGCCAGCCCGCGCTGTCGGGGGTCAGCCCCTGCGCGCGTGCCTGCACCGACAACGCCAGGTTTTCGATCTGCACGCCGGCATCGTTGTAGTAGAACTCGCGCTTGACGTTCCAGCCGTTGGCGTCGAGCACGCGCGCCAGGCTGTCGCCGATCGCCGCCGCGCGGCCGTGGCCGACATGCAGCGGGCCGGTCGGGTTGGCCGAAACGTATTCCACGCCCACCGAGCGACCATTGCCGGCCAGGCCGCGGCCGTAGTCGTGGCCCTGCTTGATCACATGCGCCACTTCGCGCTGGTAGGCGGTGGGGGCGAGGTGGAAGTTGATGAAGCCGGGGCCGGCAATCTCGACCTTGGCCACGTCCTCGCTGGCCGGCAGTGCGGCCACCAGCGCCTGCGCCAGCGCGCGCGGATTGCTGCGCGCCGCCTTGGCCAGCAGCATCGCCGCATTGGTGGCGAAGTCGCCGTGTTCGCGTGTCTTGGGTCGCTCGACCACAAAATCCGGCGGCAGGGTGTCGGCAGGCAGGGTGCCGTTGGCGCGCAAGGCTTCGATGCCTTGGCCGATCAGTGCGCGGAGTAGGGCTTTCACGTGGGATCTGCTTGGAACCAAACCAGCGATTTTACCCGACCGCGGGCCCTGGGGTCCGGGTGATGGTTCAGGTCAACGCGGCGGCCTCATCGCAGCCAGCCGCGCTCGGCCAGCGAGACGGGGCGGCCATCGCCGATCACAAAATGGTCGAGCAGGCGGATATCCACCAGTTCCAGGCCCTGCGACAGGCGCACGGTGACTGCGTGGTCGGCCTCGGACGGCTCCGGATTGCCGGAGGGGTGGTTGTGGCCGACGATCACCGCCGCAGCGTTGTGCAGCAGCGCCTTGCGCACCACTTCACGCGGATGGATATCGGCGCCGTCGATGGTGCCGGTGAACAGCTCCTCGAATGCGATTGCGCGATGGCGATTGTCCAGGAACAGCGCCGCAAACACTTCGTAGGGCCGCGCGCGCAGCCGCTGCGAAAAATAGTGGCCCACGCTGAGCGGGTCGCTGAGCACGTCGCCGCGCTCCAGCTCGCTCATCAGGTGGCGATGCGCCAGCTCCATCGCGGCGCTGAGCTTGCACGCCGATGCCGGGCCCAGCCCGGGCAGCCGCGCCAGGACCTTGGGCGGACGATCCAGCAGCGGGCGCAATGGGCCGTGGCGATCCAGCAGATCGCGCGCGGTCTGCACCGCGTCCTGGCCGCGCAGCCCCGAGCCGACAAAGATCGCCAGCAGCTCGGCATCGGAAAGCGCAGCGGCACTGCGCGCCAGAAGTTTCTCGCGCGGACGTTCGTGGGTGGGCCAGTCGTGTATGTGCATATGGCGAGATTGCCGGTGCTCATCGCCGACGCCCATCAGGCCAAGCGGGGGCATCGGCTAATCTAGTTGTCCTTGTAACCGTAGGACGACCCCGACGTGATCGGCTCCACTCAGGCCCGCCCCCTGGACGGACAGCGTTTGCTGCTGTGCGTCGGCGGAGGCATCGCCGCTTACAAATCGCTTGAACTGGTCCGTCGCCTGCGCGACGCCGGCGCACAGGTGCAGGTCGCCATGACCGCCGGCGCACAACAGTTCGTGACTCCGCTGAGCTTTCAGGCGCTGTCCGGGCACCCGACCCGCACCACGCTGTGGGACAGCGCCGCCGAGCAGGCGATGGGGCATATCGAGCTTGCCCGCTGGGCCGACCGGGTGGTCGTGGCCCCGGCCACCGCCGACCTGCTGGCACGCCTGGCGCACGGTCTGGCCGACGATCTGGTCACCACCCTGTGCCTGGCCACGACTGCGCCGCTGACAGTAGCCCCGGCCATGAACCATCGCATGTGGCTGCATGCGGCCACCCAGGCCAACGTGGCGACGTTGCGCGCGCGCGGCGTGGCCGTGGTGGGCCCGGACGACGGCCCGCTGGCCGAAGGCGAATCCGGCCCCGGCCGGCTGGCCGAGCCGGCGGCGATCATTGCCGCACTGGCGGGTGATGCCGCCACGCTCGCCGCCGCGCCGTCGGTCAGTGCTGCGCCGGCCTTCGTGCCCAGCAGCGCGCAACTGGAGGGCCTGCGCATCGTGATCAGCGCCGGCCCCACGTTCGAAGACCTCGATCCGGTGCGCTACGTCGGCAATCGCAGCAGCGGCAAGATGGGCTATGCCCTGGCCGCCGCCGCGGCCCGCCAGGGCGCCGAGGTGGTGCTGGTCAGCGGGCCGGTGCACCAGACCACGCCGGCCGGCGTGCAGCGCATCGACGTGCGCTCGGCCGCGCAGATGCGCGATGCGGTACTGGGTGCGTTCCCGGCCGACATCTACATCGGCGCCGCCGCGGTGGCCGACTACACCCCCAAGCGGGTGGTCGCGCAGAAGATCAAGAAGACCGGCGAAACCCTGACCCTGGAACTGGTGCGCACCCCGGACATCCTGTCCGAGGTGGCCGCGCAGACCGGCGCGCTCAAGCTGGTGGTCGGATTTGCGGCCGAAACGCACGACGTGGAGCACTACGCGCGTGGCAAGCTGGCAGCCAAGCGGCTGGATCTGATCATCGCCAACCAGGTGGGGATCGAAGGCGGCGGGTTCGAAAGCGACAACAATGCCGCCACCGCCTATTGGCAGGGGGGCGAGCGCGTGTTTCCCAGCAGCAGCAAGACTGAACTGGCCGACCAGTTGCTGGCCCTGATCGCGGAGAGATTGCAGGCATGAGCATCCCGACCCAGTCCTTGCAGGTGAAGCTGCTCGACCCGCGCTTCGGCGATCTGTGGCCGCTGCCGGCCTACGCCACCGAAGCCAGCGCGGGCATGGACCTGCGCGCGGCCCTGGAAGCGCCGATGACGCTGGAGCCGGGCGATGCGGCGCTGATTCCCAGCGGCATCGCCATCCATCTGGCCGACCCGCAGGTGTGCGCAGTGATCCTGCCGCGCTCGGGGCTGGGCCACCGGCACGGCATCGTGCTGGGCAACGGCACCGGGCTCATCGATGCCGACTACCAGGGGCCGCTGCTGATCAGTACCTGGAATCGCGGCCGTGAGGCCTTCACCATCGAGCCGGGCGACCGGATTGCGCAATTGGTGATCCTTCCGATCGTGCGCGTGGGCTTGCAAGTGGTGGATACTTTCGTCGACAGCGCGCGGGGAGCGGGTGGATTCGGCCACACCGGCGTGCGCTGACGGGGGAGTCACATGAGCAAGGCGAACGAGCGCAGGCAGTCGATGTCCAGCGTGCGTACGAGTGGTCCGGTGCTGGGGGGCGTGCTGGTGCTGCTGGCGGCCTGGTTTGGCTGGAGCAGCTACACGCAATGGCGTGAGGACGCGATTGCGCACGACCTGGAACAGGCGCGCGATCGCGCCGTGCAGGATGTCAGCCAGGCAATGTCTGCGCAGGCCAGCCAGCTCGACGCGGTGCTCAAACAGCCGCCGGTGGCCGCTGCGTTGGCCAACGGCGATGCGCTGGCCGCCGCCTCGGCGATCCGCGAGCGCTTCAAGGGCGCCGAGGACGTGCAGGTGCTGCCCGGCGATCTGGCCGCCGCCTATGCCAATCCCAAGGACTTCGGCTATGCGCGACTGAGCCTGCTCGAATCGGCGCTGGTGGCCGAGCGTGCGCAGGTCCATGTGGTGCGCGATGCCAGGCAGGTACGTTTGGGCGTGGCTGCCGCAGTGCGCCTGGGCGCGCAGCCGGCGGTGGCGTATGCCCGGCTGCCGCTGTTGCGCCTGATCGGCCCGCTGGATGCGATCGCCGTGCCCGGCAGCGCCTACCTGGCCTTGCGCCAGGGCAGCTACAACGTGGCCCAACAAGGCGACGTAGGCCTGGCCGATGCCGCCGAAACCCTGGCACGCCCGCTCGGCACCAGTGGCTTGCGCGTGGCCGCTGCGGTACCGCAGAGCGACAACGGCCCATTGGGTCTGGGCGCGCTGGGGTGCGCCATCGTGGCCGCCTTGTTGCTGGCCATTGCCGTGTTGCTGGTGCTGGCAAGCCGTGGCCGGGTGGCACTGCCACGTCGTCGCGTTGCCGGCGATACCACGGCCGACGAGCCCACCTTCAGTCAAAGCCTGCAGCACGACGCCAGCCTTGCCAGCGACGCGCGTGCGCTGGACCAGGCGGTATCGCCTGCACCGCCACCGCCGCTGCCGGTGGTCCAGGTCGCCACCGACATGTTCCGCGCCTACGACATCCGCGGGGTGGTCGGGAAGGAGCTCACTCCCGGGGTTGCAGCGCTGATCGGCCAGGCCATCGGCAGCGTGATGCAGGCGCAGGGTCTGCGCGATGTGGTGGTGGGCCGCGATGGGCGGTTGTCCGGGCCGGAGCTGGCCACTGGCCTGATCGAAGGCCTGCGGCGTGCCGGCTGCAACGTGACCGACATCGGTCTGGCGCCCACGCCGGTGGTGTACTTCGGTGCCTATGAACTGCGCGCCGGCAGCTGCGTGGCGGTGACCGGCAGCCATAACCCGCCGGACTACAACGGCTTCAAGATCGTCATCGGGGGCGAGACGCTGTCCGGCGCGGCCATCACCGAACTGCATCAGCGCATCAACGAAGGCCGGCTGCATACCGCGGCCACGCCTGGCGACCTGGAGCAGCGCGACATCAGCGATGCCTACATCCAGCGCATTGCCGACGACGTGCAGCTCGACCGCCCGATCAAGGTGGTGGTGGACGCTGGCAATGGTGCGGCCGGCGACATCGCGCCACGCCTGCTGGAGGCCATCGGTGCCGAGGTCGTGCCGCTGTATTGCGACATCGACGGCACCTTCCCCAATCATCACCCCGACCCGAGCGAGCCGCACAATCTCGACGACCTGGTGAACATGGTGCAGCGCTTCGATGCAGACATCGGCGTGGCCTTCGATGGCGATGCCGACCGCCTGGGCGTGGTGACCAAGAAAGGCACGGTCGTGTTCCCGGACCGCTTGCTGATGCTGTTTGCCGCCGACGTGCTGCAGCGCAATCCCGGCGCGCTGGTCATCTACGATGTGAAGTGCACCGGCAAGCTGTCCGACTACGTGCTGCGCAACGGCGGCAGCCCACTGATGTGGAAGACCGGGCATTCGCTGATCAAGTCCAAGATGCGCGAGACCGACGCCGAACTGGCCGGTGAGATGAGCGGGCACTTCTTCTTCAAGGAACGCTGGTACGGATTCGACGACGGCATCTATGCTGCCGCACGCCTGCTGGAGATCCTGGCCCAGCGCGAGGAAACCCCGTCCGAGGTGCTGGACGCGCTGCCCGAGAGCGTGTCCACGCCGGAGATCAAGGTCCCGGTGGACGGCGATGCGCATGCACTGGTGGCGCGGTTTGTGGAGCGTGCGCAGGCTGGCGAAGAATCGCCGTTCGAATCGGCGCGCCTGTCCACGATAGACGGATTGCGCGCGGACTTCGTGGACGGCTGGGGCCTGGTGCGCGCCTCCAATACCACGCCGATCCTGGTGCTGCGTTTCGAGGCCGACAGCGAGGCCGCGCTGGAGCGCATCCGCGCGCTGTTCCGCAGCGAACTGCAGGCCCTGCTGCCGGAACACCCGCTGGCGTTCTGAACACCGCACGCTTGCGGCGCACCGCCCTGCCTGCAGAACGCCAGGGCGCGCGCCGACGCGGACATCGACCGCCCGCCTCGATGAAGCGCCGGCGTCGACGCGGCTCACCGCGTGCCACCTGTTGCTGCCAGCTGCGCGGGAGGGTGGGGCGCACGCAGTGGTGCAGCATCGCGCTGGTCGGGCAACCACACCGCATCCCAATACGGATACGCGCCGATCCGCTCGGCCAGGCCCGCGCGCAACGGCAAGGCCACCAGGCTGCGCGCAAAGTGGCGGTGGTCGGCCTGCGGCGCAAGCGCGGTCGCCTCGATGTCCGGCTGCCAGACCGTGCCGCCGCGCCCGCGCGCACGATTGACGGCATCGCCGGCGGCCTGTCGTGCAGCAAGCGCCAGCTGCAGCACGGCGGCCTTGCCCGGTGCCTGCACCAGGGCGCACCACCGTCGTGGCAGCAGCACCCAGCACAGCAGCCGCGCGCCAGGCCACTGGCCCGGCAGGGCCAGACTGGCGGCCGCAGCACGCGCGCAGCGCCAGTCTGCAAACAAAGGCACACCCTGATGTGCATGCAGGCACAGCGACCAACACGCCGCAGTGGGCGCAGGCAGGGGCAGGGGAAAGTGGCGCGTGCTGGACATGCGCACAGCCTGCCGACGGGGTGATGGCGGCACTATCGGTCAGCTTCCCGCGCGCAGGTCGGTAAGCTTCGCAGCCTCGTGTACGACTCGGCTACCAAGCGCCGGCACTCGCGCGTGACAACCCGCCATGACGGATCCATCCGGTCGCCACACAGTCGGCACCCGCACCGGACCGTGGCAGACGCCACGCGTCTGGTCTACGCGCCCGCACCGCAGCACATGCCAAGCGGCGATCGCGCCCTCAGACGTCCATCAATCCCTGCGGCTTGGCGACGCCTATCCCGCCCGCAAGGCCATCGCCTGCGCCGGTGACCGCGCACGTCCGCAATCCCGGCAACACATCAATGCGCCGCGCGATCGCGCTTCCAGCCGCGATGCTTCACGTCCAGATACAGGCTGTAGAACGCGGTAAATGCCGGGAACAGGTTCTGCAGCACGCCCACCGAATCCTGCTTGGCCGAGAACACGAAGTAGCTCAGCGTCATCAGGCTGCCGACCACGCTCATGTACCAGAATAGGCGCGGGATCACCGGCTTGCCGGCGCGCTTGGAGGCCACGAACTGCACAAGCCAGCGGCCGCCGAACATCAGCGCGCCCACATAGCCGATCAGCTTCCAGCCGGTGACGTGGATGCCGGTCCAGTACAGCCAGGTCAGCTGCTGATCGAGAAACGACGGTTCCATCAACGTTCCTCCACCTCGGTGCGCTTGCTGCGGGTGATCAGCCACGCCACGCCGCGCAGGTCGCGGATACCGACCAGGGCGCGATTGAGGTTGTTGTACTTGGACACGCCGGCGGTGCGATGGCGGTGGTTCACCGGCACGCTCACCGTGCGCCAGCCGGCGCGCTGCATCAGTGCCGGCAGATAGCGGTGCATGTGGTCGAAATAGGGCAGGTCCAGAAACGCCTCGCGCTCGAACAGCTTGATGCCGCAGCCGGTGTCGGGCGTGTTGTCCTGCAGCATGCGCGAGCGGATCGCATTGGCCCACTTGCTGGCCCAGCGCTTGGAGCCGGAGTCCTGGCGGTTGACCCGCCACCCGGCGAACAACTTGACCTGCGCCTGTGCCTGGCTGCGCGCGATCAGCAGCTTGGGGATGTCGGCCGGGTCGTTCTGGCCATCGCCGTCGAGCGTGGCGATCCAGCTGGCGCGCGCGGCCTTGACCCCGCTGCGTACCGCCGTGCTCTGGCCGCTCTGGGTCAGGTGATGCAGCACGCGCAGCTCCGGCGTGGTGGCCTTCAGGCCTTGCAGCACCGCCAGGGTGTCATCGCGCGAATGGTCGTCGACATAGACGATTTCGAAGGCCACCACCCCGCGCAAGGCGCGCGTGATTTCCTCGACCAGGGCCGCGACGTTGTCGCGCTCATTGAACACCGGGACGACGACGGAAAGCTGAGGTTGGCTCATGGATTCGTGGTGGCCGGATGAAGGCTGAGCGAAAAAGATCGCGCATTGTGCCCTGACTGTCTGAGTCAGGCATGAAGCAAGCACACCTCATGTGCCGGGCTGCGACCCGCAAGCGGCCTGTAGCGTGTGGTTGGGCGCAAGCAGAGACGGCAACGGCGCGGGCCAATACCCGGATCATGCCGTGTCAGCGCAGCCACGCCAGGGTCTTGCACCGCGGTCTGCCCTGCGATCAGCTGCTGCGCGGGCGACGAGAGGCGGCAAGATGGCCATGCGATGTCGCCTCGCAGCCCAAAACCACACCGGTCAGCCACTGCAAGCCAATGCTGCGCGCCTCCGGCAGCCGCCAACACACCGATCCCGACCCCAGGGCCGAGAGGGGCTAGACCTGGTGAACGGTGGTCAGGTGGGAGCGGACGGCGCGCAGGAACCGGAGTACGAGCAGATCATGCCGATTCCGGGCACCGGCCGGACCCGCCTGGCGGCTGCGCAGCAGCGTTGTCAGTCGCTCTAAGCGCGCTCGCCGAAGTAGCTGCGGCACCAGTCCACCACCTGCGGCAATCCGCGTTCGACCGGCGTGGCCGGTTCGAAGCCGAACGCCGCCTGCGCGCGCCGGGTGTCGGCCATGGTGCGGATCATGTCGCCCGGCTGCATCGGCCGGTAGACCTTGTCGGCCGGCCGGCCGGCGGCCTGGGCGATCACGTCGATGAAATATTCCAGCTCCACCGGCGTGTGGTTGCCCAGGTTGAACACCCGGTGCGGTATCGGCTCGCTGCTTGGCGCGTCCAGCGCGCCGAGCACGCCGGCCACGATGTCGTCCACGAACGTGAAGTCGCGTTGCATCCTGCCGTGGTTGAACACCTCGATCGGGC
Organism: Xanthomonas cannabis pv. cannabis; assembly: GCF_000802365.1. Lineage (GTDB taxonomy): Bacteria > Pseudomonadota > Gammaproteobacteria > Xanthomonadales > Xanthomonadaceae > Xanthomonas > Xanthomonas cannabis. The sequence continues at coordinate 28,224 of NZ_JSZE01000005.1, read as the reverse complement.
GCCCGGCCAGCACCGCGCGGCTGAAAAGCAGCGGCGCCATGTCCGGCCGGCCCCACGGGCCATACACGGTGAAGAAGCGCAGCCCGGTCGCGCGCAGGCCGTACAACTGCGCATAGGTGTAGCCCATCAATTCGTTGGCGGCCTTGGTCGCCGCATACAGCGAGCGTGGCTGGTCCACGCGCTGGTCTTCGGAGAACGGTGGCGTGGCCGAATCGCCGTACACCGAGCTGCTGGAGGCATACACCAGGTGCTGTACGCCGCGGTGCCGGCACAGCTCCAGCATGTTGACGAACCCGGCCAGGTTGCTGTCGACGTAGGCATGCGGGTTTTCCAGCGAGTAGCGAACCCCGGCCTGCGCGGCCAGATGTACCACGCGGGTGGGCCGGATCTCGTCGAACAGCGCCGCCAGGCCATCGCGGTCGGTCAGGTCCAGCGTGCGCAGATCGATGTCCGGGCACAACGCGGCAACCCGGTCGTGCTTGAGCTGCGGATCGTAGTAGCTGTTGTAGTTGTCCAGACCCACCACCGTGTCGCCACGCGCGGCCAGCGCGCGGCAGGTGTAGGCACCGATGAAACCGGCGGCGCCGGTGACGAGGATGGTCATGGCTGTGATCCTGAAAAATGCGGAAACAAAAGGCCGGTGCGATCGATCTGCATGCGCCAGCCGCCAAAGGCATGGCTGCATGCGGCGCCGGCGGGTTGATGCTGCTGACGTGCCTGCAGTGCGCAGGGCGCCAGGCTCGGCTCGCGGTGGGCGCGGCTCATGCGGTGCTCCAGCGAAGGACGGCAACGCGCCATGCGTGGTCGTTCACCGCAGCGCGAGCGGCGCTTCGCTGGCGAGCTTGGCCTTGCGTTCGGCGCTGAACTTCCACCACGGCTGCGCCGCCCCGCCTTCCATGAAACGCACGATCGACAGGAACACATCGATCACGCAGGGGTCGTGCAGCACGCCCGTGCGCAGGCAGAGCTGTGCATGCATGTCGTAGGCATCGCGACCGCGCAGCTGCGCAGGCACGCGGATACCGATCAGGCGCAGGTCCTTTTCGCAGGCCGGCCCGACATTGGGCAGGTCGGTCAGCTGCAGCAGATGCTGGCGGTCCACCTTGGCGGGATTCATTGCCGACGAGGATCCTGTTGGATGTGCGGCCGCGATCAGCCGCGCTGCGCGCGCAGACGTTCCAGCACGCCTTCCAGGGTGTCCAGGTCGGTGTAATGGATCACCAGCTTGCCCTTGCCGCCGCGGCCATGGTTGAACACCACCTTGGTGCCCAGCGACTCGGACAGTTCGGTCTGCAGCGAGGCGATATCGGCCTGCGGGGCCGCGGCCACCGGCTTGCCCTTGCGCAGCGAACCGGGCACCTTGCCGGCGGCAAATTGCTGCGCACGGTGTTCGACCTCGCGCACCGACCAGCCCTGGTCAGCCGCTTCCTGCGCCAGCTTGCTGGCCAGCTCCGGTGCCAGCGTGAGCAGCGCCCGCGCATGGCCCATTTCCAGGCGGCGGGTTTCCAGCAGCACCCGGATCGCCACCGGCAATTCCAGCAACCGCAACAGGTTGGACACCGAGGCCCGCGAGCGGCCCACCGCCGCAGCGGCCTCGGCATGGGTCAGCGAAAATTCGTCGATCAGCCGCTGCAGCGCCTGCGCTTCTTCCAGCGGGTTGAGATCTTCGCGCTGGATGTTCTCGATCAGCGCCATCGCGATGACGGTGCGGTCGTCCAGTTCGCGCACCACCACCGGCACCTCGGTCAGCCCGGCCAGCTGCGAGGCGCGCCAGCGGCGTTCGCCGGCCACGATCTCGAACTGCCCCGGCGCCAGCTCGCGCGCCACGATCGGCTGGATCACGCCCTGCGCCTTGATCGACTCCGCCAGCTCGGCCAGCTTGACCTCGTCCATCTCCTGGCGCGGCTGGTACTTGCCCGGTTGCAGCTGGCCTACCGGCAACTGGCGCAATGTGTCACCCGGCTGCAGCACGTCGTCGCTGGTGGCGCCGGGCGCCGTTGCCGCTGCTGCGCCCTTCGGTCCCAATAGCGCTTCCAGGCCACGGCCCAGGCCGCGCTTCTTCGCCAGAGGCGGCTTGCTCATCAGACGGTCTCCACGGGCCGGACGGCCTTGTTACGGTCGTTCTGGCGGCGCACGATTTCGCCGGCCAGCCCCAGGTAGGCCACGCCACCCCGGGAGCTGCGGTCGTAACCGACGATGCTCTGGCCATGGCTGGGCGCCTCGGCCAGGCGCACGTTGCGCGGCACGATGGTGCGGAACACCTTGTCGCCAAAATGCTCGGTCAGCTCCGCCGACACTGCGTTGGCCAGGTTGTTGCGGATGTCGAACATCGTGCGCAGCACGCCTTCGATTTCCAGCGCCGGGTTGAGGTTGGCGCGCAGCGCTTCGATGGTTTCCAGCAGCGCGGTGAGCCCTTCCAGCGCGTAGTACTCGCACTGCATCGGCACGATGATCGAATCGGCCGCGGTCAGCGCATTGAGCGTCAGCAGCGACAGCGCCGGCGGGCAGTCGATCAGGATGAAGTCGTACTCGTCGCGGATCGGCGCCAGCGCGCGCTTGAGCCGCTGCTCGCGCTCGCCCTGGTCCATCAGCTGGATCTCGGCGGCAGTCAGGTCGATGTTGCCCGGCAGCAGGTCGAAGCCTTCCGGCGCGGTGACCCGGATCTCGGCCGCGGTGTTTTCGCCCAGCAGCAGATCGCAGGTGGACGCGGCCACATCGCGCTTGTCGATGCCGCTGCCCATGGTGGCATTGCCCTGCGAGTCCAGATCCACCAGCAGCACACGCTTGGGCGCGCGCGCCAGGCCGGCCGCCAGATTGACTGCCGTCGTGGTCTTGCCGACGCCGCCCTTCTGGTTGGCAATGGCGATGATCCGGGCCATGCGGGAGAGCCTCGTGGGCAAGGAGTAAGACCGGCCATTATGCGGGCAGGGCGTCGGATCGGGAAATGCCGCCCGCAGCGACCGTGCGCCTGGACGGGAATGACGGCCGCCGCTCAGCCGGCGGGCGGAGCGCCGCCGGGCGGTTCCTTCATGGCGCGGTAGCGCTGCAGGATGTCGGCGATCTCGCCGTCCAGCGCCACCCGTTGTTGCTCGAAGCTGGTCTGCAGGCGCAACTGCGCCATCAGCTCGCGATGGCGTTGCTGAATGTCGCCAGCCAGCTTGTCGGCCACGGCCTGGCCGGCCAGTTCGCGGTCGCCGGCCGTGCGCAGCATGCTGGCCAGCCCTTCGCGCAGGCTGGTCACATTGAAGCGCGCGGTGTGGATGTTGTTGTCGACGATGGCGATGCGCTCGTTGAACACCCGGCGCAGGTCGTCTTCGCTTTGATACGACATCAGCATCGCCTGGTCGGTGCGCTGGCGCATCTGCTCGGCGGCCAGATCGGCCTGGCGTTGCTGCTCGCTGGCCGCAGCGGCAGCACGCTCGTCGCTGCTCATCGCGCGCTGCACCTCGGCGCTGCGCAGCCCGCTCTTGACGTTGAACTCGTCGCGCGCCTGGTTCACCGCCTCCGGTGGCAGCGTGTCGCTGCACACCCGGGCGCCGTTCTGGTTCCAGCAATACAGTTTCTTGGCCGTCGGCTTGTCCTGCGCCAGGCCAGGGGCCACGACGACGGCTGCCGCAACGGCAGCGAGCAATGCCAAACGTGTGTGTCTCGGCATCATCGCAGCCCCCTGTCGCCTGCCGTCAGCCTGTGGTGTCGGTTCCGTAGCGGCCTCGATAGGCCAGCAGCGGTTCCCGGTAGCCGACAAGGTCGGCGTTTCCTTCCGCAAAAGCAAGCAGATCGGCGAGGTTGGCCACTGCGATCACCGGAATACCGGCCTCGGCCGCCACCGCCTGCGCCGCCGACCGGCGATCCTGCTCGGAGGCGATCTCCTGCCGGTCCAGCGCCACCACGATGCCCGACGGCGTACCGCCAGCGGCGCGAATGATGCCCTGGGCCTCGCGGATGGCGGTGCCGGCGGTGATCACGTCGTCCACGATCAGTACCTTGCGCCCGGCCAGCGGCGCGCCGATCAGGGTGCCGCCTTCGCCATGGTCCTTGGCCTCCTTGCGGTTGAACGCCAGCGGCAGGTCACGCCCACGCCCACGCCCGGCATAGGCACAGGCCAGTGCGGTGGCCAGCGGGATGCCCTTGTAGGCCGGGCCGAACAGCAGGTCGAACTCCACGCCGGCCGCATCGATCGCATCGGCGTAGCAGTGCGCCAGTTCCGCGGTCTTGACCCCGGAATCGAACCGCCCAGCATTGAAGAAGTACGGGCTGACGCGCCCGGACTTGAGCGTGAACTCGCCAAAGCGCAGGGCATCGGCGCCCAGGGCCAGCTGCAGGAAACGGGTGCGGTGGTTGGTCATGGTGACGAGATTGGGGAGTAGGGATTCGGGATTGGAAAGCATAGCCGGTCGCGCCTTGCGGCATCCGCTGATGCGGTACGCTTTCACGAATCTCCAATTCCCATTCCCGAATCCCGGCTCCTCATCCATGCGCATCATCAGTTTCAATGCCAACGGCCTGCGCTCGGCCGCCAGCAAGGGGTTCTTCGACTGGTTCGCCACCCAGGATGCCGACGTGCTGTGCATCCAGGAGACCAAGGCGCAGGAGCATCAGCTGGCCGGGCCGGAATTCTTGCCGGCCGGTTACAAGGCCTGGTTTCGCGATGCCAGCACCAAGAAGGGCTATAGCGGTGTGGCGATCTATGCCAGGCGCGAACCCGACGAAGTGCGCACCGCCCTGGGCTGGCCCGAGTTCGACGAAGAAGGCCGGTACATCGAGGCGCGCTTCGGCAACCTCAGCGTGGTCTCTTTCTATATCCCGTCCGGCTCTTCGGGCGAGCTGCGCCAGGGCTACAAGTTCCAGGTGATGGAATGGCTGCGGCCGATCCTGGACGAGTGGCTGGCCAGCGGCCGCCAGTACGTGTTGTGCGGCGACTGGAACATCGTGCGTACTGCGCTGGACATCAAGAACTGGAAGTCCAACCAGAAGAATTCCGGTTGCCTGCCGCCCGAGCGCGACTGGCTCAACGGCCTGTGCGCCGACGCGGCAGACGACGCCAACGCCGCCGAAGGCCGCGGCTGGGTCGATAGCTACCGCGTCCTGCACCCGCAAGGCCAGGACTACACCTGGTGGAGCAACCGCGGCGCGGCGCGCGCCAACAACGTGGGGTGGCGCATCGACTATCAATTGGTCACCCCTGGCCTGCGCGAGGCACTGCAGGCCTGCGCGATCTATCGCGAGCAGCGCTTTTCCGATCACGCGCCTTACATCGTGGATTACGCGCTGTGAGTGAGACCGCCAAACCGCGCCGACGCTGGCAGCAAGTGCTGAACAACCTTCGCCAGCGCAAAGTGCTGGCGATGTTGCTGCTGGGCTTCAGTTCCGGCCTGCCGCTGTATCTGGTGGGCAACACCCTCGGCTTCTGGATGCGCAAGGAAGGCATCGATCTAGGCACGATCGGGTTCCTGTCCTGGGTGGGTCTGGCCTACACCATGAAGTTTTTATGGGCACCGATTGTCGACAAGACGGACGTGCCGCTGTTGGGCCGGTTGGGCCGACGCCGCGGCTGGATGCTGTTATCGCAGGCGATCGTGGCGATAGGCCTGATTGGCATGGCGCTGGTTCAGCCCAAGGGCGGTGAGGTGCTCGTGATGGGTATCGTCTGGGAGCACCTGGTGGTCTTTGGGGCGGCGGCGGTGGTGGTTGCCTTCGCCTCGGCCACGCAGGACATCGTCATTGACGCCTGGCGCATCGAGAGTGCCGACAACAGTGAACAGCTCGGCCTGCTCACGTCCGCTTCTGCACTGGGCTATCGCTCGGCCCTGCTAGTTACCGATGCTCTGATCTTGATCATCGCCGCACGTGTCGGCTGGCAGATGTCCTATGAAGTGATGGCCGCCCTGATGGTGCTGGGCGTGGTCGCCGTCACCATGGCCCGAGAGCCGGCCCGCGAAGCGGTCGCCGTGAAGACGCGGGCTGCGTCACTGTGGACGCCTGGAGGGTTATTCGACGCGATCGCCGGGCCATTTCTGGCATTCGTCCGCGAACATCGTGGCGGCGCCATCCTGATCCTGGTGGCCATCAGTGTTTACCGCATGGCCGACTTCGTGATGGGGCCAATGGCAAACCCGTTCTACGTCGACCTTGGCTTGTCTGAAGACACCGTCGGCACCATCCGCGGATCGGTGGGTCTGGTGGCGACCTTCATCGGCATCGCGGCGGCTGGCTTAGTGTCAGTGCGTTGGGGTGTTTTGGTGACCCTGATGGCCGGTGCGGTACTTGGACCTTGTTCAAATTTGGCATTTGCCTGGCTGGCCTATGTTGGTCCGGACACAACCAAATTCGCAGTAGCAATGGCGATCGACAATTTTGCCAATGGCTTTGCCGGCACCGCGTTGATCGCGTACATGTCCAGCCTGACCAGTATTGGCTATACCGCAACCCAGTACGCCTTATTGAGTTCGTTCTACGCCATGCCTGGCAAAGCCCTGAAAGGCTTTTCTGGATGGTCGGTGCAGGTCTTGACGCAGGGGCGAACGTTGATGGAAGGCTACGCCTTGTTCTTTATCGGGACCGCGCTAGTTGCGATTCCGGTTGTGGTCTTGTGCGGGATGCTGATCCTGCAGCAGCGCCGGCAGACGGCTGTCGTGTAATCGTTGTGGGCCGCCCCATCGTTACGGGATGATCGCTCGACGCGCCGAGGGGACGGTGCCTCGCAGACAAGGAATAAGCATGACCGATCTGGTATTGCGTGACATCGACCCGGTGCTGGTAGACCGCATCCGTCGCATTTCCGTCGCACGTGGCTGGACCCAGCACCAGACCGTCATGCATCTGCTCGAACAAGGCCTGTTCGCCAGCGAATATGAAGTCACCGGTGGCCTGCAGCATCCGGAGGTCGATGCCCTGGCCGAAGCGATCGCCGCGCTCAAGGCGCTGCCGGCGGGCAACAACCCCTGACAGCGGATGCCGGTGGTGCTGGCGCGGACCATCCGGCGCCGACCCGGAAGACGGACGATCGGCGATAGCGCTGACGAGGAGTCTGCCTGCCGGCCGCTCGCGCAGTTCACGCAGACCATCGCCAGCGGCTTGCCGCGTCAACCGTAGTCCGGTCCAGCGGCAGCGCCGGTCGACACACCATGCATGCACCTGCGCAAGCAGCCACCACCGGCGAGCGGCGCGGCCGTTCGGCCCGCTGTTGCGCTTACGCCGGATAGATCGCCCCCAGCAGCCGTGGCCCCGCAGCCCCAGTCACCGAGGGCAGATTGGCCGGGCGTCCGGCCAGCAGTTCGGCCGCCAGCCAGGCAAAACCCATCGCTTCCAGATAGTCCGGATCCAGCCCGTGCCGCGCGCTGGATTCCACCACCACGCCTGGCAACCGGGCTGCCAGGCGGGCCATCAACACCGGGTTGCGTACGCCGCCGCCGCACACCAGCACGCGCCGGGTCTGCGGCTGCAGCCGCAGCAAGGCCTCGGCCACCGTGGCCGCCGTGAGTTCCAGCAAGGTCGCCTGCACATCTGCCGCCTGCAGCGCCGTGCTGCCCATCGCCTCCCGGACCCAGGCCAGATGGAACTGCTCGCGCCCGGTGCTCTTTGGTGGTGCCAACGCAAACCACGGGTCGGTCAGCAGTGCCTGCAGCAGGACCGAATCGACGTGCCCACTGGCAGCAAACAGGCCATCGGCATCGAAGGCCGTGCCGCGGTGCTGCTGACACCAGCTGTCCAGCAACGCATTGGCCGGCCCGGTGTCGAAGCCCCGTACCGTGCCATCGCGCGGAATCAGCGTCAGGTTGCCGATGCCGCCCAGGTTGAGTACCGCGCGATCCTCATCGCCCGCACCCAGCATGGCCACGTGAAAGGCCGGCATCAGCGGCGCGCCCTGGCCACCGGCGGCCACGTCGCGGCGGCGGAAATCGGCCACCGTGGTGATGCCGGTATGCTCGGCAATCCGGCTGGTATCGCCGATCTGCCAGGTAAAGGCCGGGTCGGCCTTGGGCCGGTGGCGGATGGTCTGCCCATGCGAGCCGATCGCGCGGATATGTTGCCGCGCAACGCCGCTCTCTGCGATCAACCGGTTGGCGGCGTCCGCAAAGGCCAGCCCCACCTGCGCATCCAGTTCCCCCAGTGCATCGATGGCCACCGTCTCGGCGCCCTGGCCTAGTGCGATCAGGGCAGCGCGCAGCGGCGGCGCCCATGGCACGGTCGTGCCCGCAACCAGTTCGCAGCGGCGGTGGCTGTCATCGGCAAAACGCACCAGGGCCGCATCGATGCCATCGGCGCTGGTGCCCGACATCAGGCCAAGATAGAGCGGAGAGTCAACGCGTTCCAGGACAGACATGCCGAAGCCAGAGATGCACGGTCGGCCAGCTTGTGCAGCCGGGCCAGGTCCGTCAACCGGTCTCGCGCGCGCCACTGATGCGCGATACCCGCGTCGCCACCGGACCTCACTACCGGGACGCGTGCCGCCAGGGCCACGGCGGCGCGCAGTTTCCCCGCAGATCTCAGGCCTCTCCGGCCACCGCACCTATCGCAGTAACGGACGGCAGTGAGACCAAGGCAGGGTGTGGGAGCTACTGGCGCTTACGACACCCAGCAGACCACAACGGTGGCTGCGGATGGATCAGCCACCCAGCGTGACCGCATACAGTGGTCGGCGTTCTGCGCGGCCCGCGCCGCGTCACCGTTGCAGCAACTGCCTCGGTTGCCTGGCCGCAGCCGCTCAACCGCGCGACTTGCCCTTGGCCGGCTTGGCGGCGTCGGCATAGATCAACTTTTCCATGCCTTCGATTCGCGCCAGGGCCGGCGCCGTCTGCGCCCGGAAGGCCGCGAGCTCGGCACCTTGCAGCGGCTCCGGCGGCGGCATCGTCACCGACATCGGGTTGCGTTGCTGCCCGGCCACGCGGAATTCGTAATGCAGATGCGGGCCGGTCGCCAGGCCGGTCATGCCGACATAGCCGATCACCGTGCCCTGGTTGATGCGCTGGCCGGCCTTGATCTTGCCGAAGCGCGACATGTGCCCGTACAGCGTGCTGTAGTTCTTGCCGTGGTCCAGGATCACCACATTGCCGTAGCCGCGCTGGGTACCGACAAACACCACCCGCGCATCGCCGGCCGCCATGATCGGCGTGCCCGAAGCGGCCGCATAGTCCACGCCCTTGTGCATGCGCATGGTGCCCAGCACCGGGTGCTTGCGCGCACCGAAGGTGGAGCTGATCCGGCTATAAGCCACCGGCATGCGGATGAAGCTCTTCTTCAAGGGCCGGCCGGTGATGTCGTAATACTCGGCCGGCTTGCCGGCGCGCTCGAAGCGGAAGCCGGTGTACGTCTTGCCACCGGTGGTGAAGGTCGCCGCCAGGATGTCGCCGGTGCTGATCCGCTCACCTTCGCGCCAGGTCTCGTCCATCACCACACTGAAACGGTCGCCCGGCTGCAGGTCTTTATCGAAGTCGATGTCGTACTTGAAGATTTCATCGGTCATGACCGCCACCGCCGCCGGCGACAGCCCGGATTTCCCGGCAGAGGCATACAGCGAGCTGCTGATCTCCCCGCTGGCCACCACCGTGCGCGTGGTGGTCGCCCGCTCGGTCACATGCTCGCGCACGCTGTCGCCCAGCAGGCGCAATTCCACCCGGTGGCTGTCATCGCGATCGAAGCGCAGCGCCCGCAGCTGGCCGGGTGTCGGCATGTCAAACGCAATTTCAGTACCGGGACGCAGTTTGGTCAGCGCCTCCTTGGTGCCCGGATGCGCCAGTACCTGATACATCACCGCCGTCGGGATTCCCAGCTCGCCGAACAAGGTGCTCAGCGTCTGGCCCGACTTGACCTGCAGAATCTCCCAATCGGTGCTTGGCGCCAGTTGCTTGCGGCTGGGCACCAGCGGCGGCAACGGCAATGCCAGCGTCGAATGACTGGAAAGTGGCGTATCGATGGCGTTGGAAAAGCCCGGCACAATGGTGGCCACCAACGCACCGATGGTGGCGAACAGGCTGGCGTGGATCCAATGGCGGCGTGTCCAACGGTCATTGAAGGCCGCCGGAAGATGCGCCTTGAGCTTGCGATGCAGTGCAGTGTCGTGGAGGACGTGGAGGCGTTCGTGAAAGCGCCGCTTGCGTGCACGGCCCTGCTCTGAGTTCTGCATCGTTCAAATTCCTCGCTGGCTCGAAGTGCGAGCCCAATCGCCGGTACCATAGACAGCCTGTAACAGCGCGTCAAACCATTGAGCCTGTTCATTATTTTCACTTGGCGCGAAATTAACCCGCGTTTAACATCATTCACGTTTTTGACGGCAAGCGCCGCTGGAGTCTGTGGTTGGCCACTATCGAAGAATCCCTCGCACTCATCGGCCGTGGCGCCGAAGAGATCCTCAAGCTCGATCAGCTCGAAGCGCGACTGAAATCCGGCGTGCCGCTGCGGGTGAAGGCCGGCTTCGATCCCACCGCGCCGGACCTGCACCTGGGCCACACCGTGCTGCTCAACAAGATGCGGCAGTTCCAGCAGCTTGGGCACCAGGTCATCTTCCTGATCGGTGACTTCACCGGCATGATCGGCGACCCGAGCGGCAAGAACGTCACCCGCAAGCCGCTCAGTCGCGAGGACGTGCTGGCCAATGCCCGTACGTATGAGGAGCAGGTCTTCAAGATCCTGGACCGCGAACGCACCGAAGTGCGCTTCAACTCCGAGTGGTTCGGCCAGATGAGCGCGGCGGACATGATCAAGCTGTCCGCCCAGCACACGGTGGCGCGCATGCTCGAGCGCGACGACTTCGCCAAGCGCTTCGGCGGCCAGCAGCCGATCGCCATCCACGAATTTCTCTATCCATTGGTACAGGGCTACGACTCGGTCGCCTTGAAAGCCGATGTCGAGCTGGGCGGCACCGATCAGAAGTTCAACCTGCTGATGGGTCGTGGCCTGCAGGAGCACTACGGCCAGGCGCCGCAGATCGTGATCACCATGCCGCTGCTGGAAGGCCTGGACGGCGTGGCCAAGATGTCCAAGTCGCTGGGCAACTACATTGGCATCAACGAACCGGCCATCGACATCGTCACCAAGACCATGAAGATCGGCGATGAGCTGACCTGGCGCTGGATCGACCTGCTGTCCTTTGAGATCAGCATGGCCGAGGCCGCGCGTCTGAAGGAACAGGTTGCCTCCGGTGAGCTGCACCCGCGTGAGGTCAAATTACGTCTGGCGCGCGAACTGGCCACGCGCTTCCACGATGCGGCCACCGCAGAGCAGGCCATTGCCGGCTGGCACGCCGTAGTGACAGGGCAGGGCGACACCAGCCTATTGCCACTACAGGAAGTGGTCGTGCCGGCCGAAGGCCTGCGCATCGCCAGCTTGCTGACAGCCGCCGGCCTGACGCCCAGCAATTCCGAAGCCACCCGCAAGCTCAAGGAGCGCGCGGTCAAGATCGACGGCGAAGTGATGGAAGATGCCAGCCGCGTCTTCGCCCACGGCTTCGAAGGTGTCATCCAGGTGGGCAAACGCAATTTCGCCCGGGTGTCGCTCGTGAGTGCCTGACTCGTGACTGGCCTGGAGCGATTCGAGGTTGCTGTAGGGCGGCAACCTCGACGGTTGTACGAACCACGCCATTAGATAGAGAGGGTGAATTCGTAGATGTGCAAGAGGCTGATCCGGGGTTGAGTGAGCCATAGCGCAAGTTTTTGGCAGCTTAGTGAAAAATTTTTCACAAAACCCTTCCCAAATCCGTTCTCTGGGCATATAGTTCGCCTCCCCCGACGCAACGGCCCGCAAACACGGCGCCAAAGCAGAAAGGGTTCGAAAACTCCTTGAAATTAAGGTGTTGACGAAACGAAAAAGCCGGCTATGATGGGCGGCTCGCTACACGGAAAGACGCTACGGCGGATTGAAGTGCAGCGGCGGCAACTTCCTCTTCACGAGGGGTTGACGAGGATGAAAAGCCTGCTAATATGGCCGGCTCGCTTCGCAGAAAACCTTCGGGTCGAAACGAAGCAGCGTCAACCTCCTCGAAATGAGGTGTTGACGGCAAGAAAAAGTCCGCTATAATGGGCGGCTCGCTTCGACGGAAACGACGAAGCTGACGGGAACGGCGCTGAGGCCACTTCCCAATGTTCTTTGACAGTGTGCGCAGGTAATTTGTGCGGACGCCTGCAGGAAGGATGATTGTCCATCTTGCAGACGTTTAATCAAAAAGCAACATATTAATTGCTTTGCAAGCGATAAGTTGTCAGTGGTTGAACTTCTGCAGCTAAAGTATTTGTCTTCGGACATGTAATTTTAAGTGAAGAGTTTGATCCTGGCTCAGAGTGAACGCTGGCGGCAGGCCTAACACATGCAAGTCGAACGGCAGCACAGTAAGAGCTTGCTCTTATGGGTGGCGAGTGGCGGACGGGTGAGGAATACATCGGAATCTACTCTTTCGTGGGGGATAACGTAGGGAAACTTACGCTAATACCGCATACGACCTACGGGTGAAAGCGGAGGACCTTCGGGCTTCGCGCGATTGAATGAGCCGATGTCGGATTAGCTAGTTGGCGGGGTAAAGGCCCACCAAGGCGACGATCCGTAGCTGGTCTGAGAGGATGATCAGCCACACTGGAACTGAGACACGGTCCAGACTCCTACGGGAGGCAGCAGTGGGGAATATTGGACAATGGGCGCAAGCCTGATCCAGCCATGCCGCGTGGGTGAAGAAGGCCTTCGGGTTGTAAAGCCCTTTTGTTGGGAAAGAAAAGCAGTCGGTTAATACCCGATTGTTCTGACGGTACCCAAAGAATAAGCACCGGCTAACTTCGTGCCAGCAGCCGCGGTAATACGAAGGGTGCAAGCGTTACTCGGAATTACTGGGCGTAAAGCGTGCGTAGGTGGTGGTTTAAGTCTGTTGTGAAAGCCCTGGGCTCAACCTGGGAATTGCAGTGGATACTGGGTCACTAGAGTGTGGTAGAGGGTAGCGGAATTCCCGGTGTAGCAGTGAAATGCGTAGAGATCGGGAGGAACATCCGTGGCGAAGGCGGCTACCTGGACCAACACTGACACTGAGGCACGAAAGCGTGGGGAGCAAACAGGATTAGATACCCTGGTAGTCCACGCCCTAAACGATGCGAACTGGATGTTGGGTGCAATTTGGCACGCAGTATCGAAGCTAACGCGTTAAGTTCGCCGCCTGGGGAGTACGGTCGCAAGACTGAAACTCAAAGGAATTGACGGGGGCCCGCACAAGCGGTGGAGTATGTGGTTTAATTCGATGCAACGCGAAGA
>NZ_JSZE01000005.1:0-12500 GCF_000802365.1 Xanthomonas cannabis pv. cannabis | reverse complement strand
GTTGTCCCGGGGAAAGGCGGTAGGTTTGAATCTTTGGCAAATCCGGGATTCTTTAAGACCGAGCACCGAGACGAGCCTTTATGGCGAAGTCACTGATACCACGCTTCCAGGAAAAGCTCCTAAGCTTCAGCTCACGAAGACCGTACCGTAAACCGACACAGGTGGGTAGGATGAGAATTCTCAGGCGCTTGAGAGAACTCGGGTGAAGGAACTAGGCAACATGGCACCGTAACTTCGGGAGAAGGTGCACCCTTTTTGGTGGCTCATGCGAGCTATAGCTGAAGAGGGTCGCAGAAACCAGGCCGCTGCGACTGTTTATCAAAAACACAGCACTCTGCAAACACGAAAGTGGACGTATAGGGTGTGACGCCTGCCCGGTGCTGGAAGGTTAATTGATGGGGTCAGCCGCAAGGCGAAGCTCTTGATCGAAGCCCCAGTAAACGGCGGCCGTAACTATAACGGTCCTAAGGTAGCGAAATTCCTTGTCGGGTAAGTTCCGACCTGCACGAATGGCGTAACGACAGCGGCGCTGTCTCCACCCGAGACTCAGTGAAATTGAAATCGCTGTGAAGATGCAGCGTTCCCGTGGCAAGACGGAAAGACCCCGTGAACCTTTACTATAGCTTTACACTGAACGTTGAGTTCGTCTGTGTAGGATAGGTGGGAGGCTATGAAACTGTGGCGCTAGCTGCAGTGGAGCCATCCTTGAAATACCACCCTGTCGTGCTTGACGTTCTAACCTAGGTCCGTTATCCGGATCAGGGACCGTGTATGGTGGGTAGTTTGACTGGGGCGGTCTCCTCCTAAAGAGTAACGGAGGAGCACGAAGGTACGCTCAGCGCGGTCGGACATCGCGCACTGTGTGCAAAGGCATAAGCGTGCTTGACTGCAAGATCGACGGATCAAGCAGGTACGAAAGTAGGTCTTAGTGATCCGGTGGTTCTGTATGGAAGGGCCATCGCTCAACGGATAAAAGGTACTCCGGGGATAACAGGCTGATACCGCCCAAGAGTTCATATCGACGGCGGTGTTTGGCACCTCGATGTCGGCTCATCACATCCTGGGGCTGTAGTCGGTCCCAAGGGTATGGCTGTTCGCCATTTAAAGTGGTACGCGAGCTGGGTTCAGAACGTCGTGAGACAGTTCGGTCCCTATCTGCCATGGGCGTTGGAAGTTTGAGAGGGGCTGCTCCTAGTACGAGAGGACCGGAGTGGACGAACCTCTGGTGTTCCGGTTGTCACGCCAGTGGCATTGCCGGGTAGCTATGTTCGGAAGCGATAACCGCTGAAAGCATCTAAGCGGGAAGCGCGCCTCAAGATGAGACTTCCCGGGGCACAAGCCCCCTAAAGGAACCATGTAGACTACGTGGTTGATAGGTCAGGTGTGTAAGTACAGCAATGTATTGAGCTAACTGATACTAATGATCCGTGCGGCTTGACCATATAACCTCAAGTTGCCTTGGTCCCAACGAACGTTGGTAGATCATCAAATGCAAGCTACGTCACAAGTTAACTATGCGAGACTGGGCGCCTTAATCCGTTTCTTGGATGGCGACGCTCCAACCGTCTCCCTGGTGAAATTAGCGCTGTGGAACCACCCGATCCCATCCCGAACTCGGAAGTGAAACGCAGCTGCGCCGATGGTAGTGTGGCTCAAGCCATGCGAGAGTAGGTCATCGCCAGGGGCTTTACCCGAAACCCTCAGTCCAACAGGACTGAGGGTTTCTTTTTTGCCCGGGGGGTAGGCACAACCTCCGTTTGTAGCGCACTGCGGCAGCTGCGACATGTGAGCCAGCAAGTCGACGCCGCCCGCAGCGTCCAACGGACGCCTGATTGCCTGCGCATCTTCTCCTCCGCGCATACGGCACGCTGCCTCTTCGGCCAGGCCACCCCTCAGACAGCGGCAATGGCAGCACGCTGATACGCATCTACGATGCTTCGTCCGGTGCGCGACTTCCGCTAAGAAACAGCAACAGCCGCCTCCACGGGCACCAAAGCGGCTGATGTTGAAAGGCGCCGCTAAGCGACGTCGGGCATCGCGCCTGGATCAATGCAGCGCTTGTTTGCACTTGATTGCTTTTCGGCAGTCAGACCTCCATATCGGTGTCTGCCGGTGCCTGACCGATTGATCTGGAAACCTCATGCCTGAGCTGCCCGAAGTCGAAACGACCATGCGTGGGCTTGCGCCACACCTGGTTGGGCAACGCATCCATGGCGTGATCCTGCGCCGTCCGGATTTGCGGTGGCCGATTGCCGAGCAGATCGAGCGCCTGTTGCCTGGAGCCACCATCACGCAGGTACGGAGACGTGCGAAATATCTGCTGGTGGATACCGATGCAGGTGGCAGCGCGTTGCTGCATCTTGGCATGTCGGGGAGCCTGCGTGTGTTGCCGGGCGACACCCTGCCGCGCGCGCACGATCATGTGGATATCAGCCTGCAGAATGGGCGCGTCCTGCGTTTCAACGACCCGCGTCGGTTTGGTTGTCTGTTGTGGCAAACCGATGCACAAACGCATGAATTGCTTGCCGCACTCGGTCCCGAGCCATTATCGGAGGCATTTACTGCCGATTATCTTTATGCGCTCTCGCGAGGTCGCCGCGCGGCGGTCAAGACATTCTTGATGGATCAGGCGGTGGTGGTTGGCGTCGGGAATATTTATGCCGCCGAGAGCCTGCATCGTGCAGGCATCAGCCCATTGCGTGAAGCCGGAAAGGTCTCGCTTGACCGGTATCGCGGCCTGGTTGCCGCCGTAAAGGATATTCTCGACTACGCGATCAGGCGCGGCGGGACCACGCTACGGGACTTTATCAGCCCCGATGGCGCACCCGGCTATTTCGAGCAGGAATTGACGGTGTACGGGCGCGAAGGTGAGCCCTGCAAGCAGTGCGGGCGTGCATTGAAACATGCCACTGTCGGGCAACGCGCGACCGTGTGGTGTGGGAGCTGTCAGCGATAAGCAAGGCGCGGGTATTGCGGGCGACTGAAGCGAGCCCGTCACCGCGAATCGTGCGAGAAAGTCTGGAGTTTTTCAGCGCGCCGGTATCCAACCCGCGCACCTTGTCGCGGAAGTTCGCTTCCAGCCCGTCCAGGCTTTCTACAGCGGCGGCGCCATGTCATGAGGACTCAACGGCTGGTCACAGACCATTGCGTCACCGCTCCACAGCGGCGAACGCCGTGCCGCTAGTTTCCAGCGCGACACCGCGCCACAATCCCTGTGTCCTGCATCTGGAAGTGCTGCATGCCCGCCTCACCGTCTCTGCGCCTATCGCAGGTTGTTGTCACTGCGTTGGCCGTGCTGTGCGTCAGTGGCACACATGCCGATGAGCCCGCAAAAGAACAGGCAGTTGCCACGCAGCGCATCCAGCTGAGCAACGATGTAGTGCAGCTGAGTGCAACGCCGTCCTTTGGCGGACGCATCCTGTCGTTTCAGCTGCGCGGGCAGCCCAGTGTGTTGAAGATCGGTCGCGCCGTGGACCGCTCACCCGTGGCTGAGGTGTCGGCGCGGTCGGGTGATGTTCCGTATCTGGGTCATGACGTTTGGGTGGGGCCGCAGAGCCAGTGGTGGCTGCACCAGCAGGTCAATCCCGAGCGCAAGGCCGCGGCCGCGATATGGCCGCCTGATCCATATCTGTCATTGGCCACCACGCGTGTGGCCGCGCGTGATGCGGGCCAGCTGACGTTGGAAGGCGTGCCCAGTCCGGTAACGGGGGTGCAGCTGACCAAGCGCATCGCGCTGTCCTGCACGCGTGCGGACACGGTCGAGGTGCATGCTGCTGCACGCAATATCCGCAAGCACGCGGTTGCCTGGGATCTATGGTTCAACACGCGCGTTGCAGCAAGCACCCGTGTGTTCGTGCCGGTGGCAGCGGCTACCGATATCCGCGTGCAGCCGCCGAGTGAGGCCGGTACGGTACCGCCGGCCTACCAGCACCGTGCCGGCCTTCTTGTTCTGCGCGCGGACGCGCGCGAAGACGGGCTGATCCAGCGTGGCAAGCTGTTGCTGCAGCCATCGGCAGGCTGGATGGCGGGATTTGCCGGTGCGCAGGTGCTGGTCATTCGCTTTGCGCATGAGCCACTGGCGGCCATCCATCCTGAGCAGGGACAGGTGGAGTTGTATCTGGATGCTCCAGCGCGGCATGTGGCAGATGGCCTGCTGGAAATGGAAGTGCATGCGCCTTACCGCCAGCTGGCGCCGGGTGCGCAAATGCAGGCCATGGAGCAGTGGAGCTTGCTGCAGTACACCGGGCCGGACGAGGAGCAGGCACAGCGGCAGTTTCTGTGCAGCAAGGCGAAGGAGCTGGCGCTGGAGCACGCCTGCGTAGCGGAAGCCGCAGCGCGTTGAGTCCGGTATGCGCGTCCACGTCAGGCTGTGGCTATGATGTCGCCCATTCCCTGATCAGATCGATGCGCATGCAACGACGCCATTTCCTGAAGAATGCTGCCGCCGCTCTGGCTGCGCTCGGTTTACCGGCAGTGCCGCAGTGGGCATTGGCTGCCAAGGCCGTGGGGTTGCGTCGGTTGGGTCAGGCGCAGCCGTTCGACTATGCGTGGCTCAAGGGGCAGGCGCGTGCGCTGGCCGCCGCGCCGTACAAGAGTCACAAGCAGATCCTGCCAGGCCCGCTGGAGGCATTGAACTGGGATCAGTATCAGTCGATCCGCTACCGTCAGGACCATGCGCTATGGGCCGACGGCAACGGCAAGTTCCAGGCGAAGTTCTTCCATCTGGGACTGTACTTCCACACCCCGGTGCACATCTACGACATCGTCGATGGCAAGGCGCAGCAATTGGCCTATGACCCGGCTGCGTTCGATTACGGCAGCAGCGGGCTGGGCGGCAAGCAATTGCCCAAGGATCTGGGCTTTGCCGGCTTCCGGCTCAATACCCGCAAGGACACCGACCGCGATTTTTCGGCGTTTCTGGGGGCGAGCTATTTCCGCGCGGTGGGCAAGGAAGGCCAGTACGGGCAGTCGGCCCGTGGTTTGGCTATCGACACCGGTACCGGTGGCCCGGAGGAGTTTCCGGACTTCATTGCCTACTACCTCGAGCAGCCCGCCGACGATTCGAACACCGTGGTGGTCTACGGCCTGCTGGACTCGCCCAGCGTCGCCGGCGCCTACCGCTTTGCCATCACCAATGGCGAGGTGCTGGTGATGGACATCGACAGTGCGCTGTACCCGCGCAAGGCGATCGAGCGGCTGGGGATCGGGCCGTGCACCAGCATGTACCAGGTTGGCGAAAACGATAACCGCATGGACTGGGACTGGCGCCCGGAAATCCACGATACCGATGGCCTGGCGATGTGGACCGGTGGCGGCGAATGGATCTGGCGCCCGTTGTGCAACCCGCCGCAGCTGCGCTTCAACATGTTTGTCGACGAGAACCCGCGCGGGTTCGGGCTGCTGCAGCGCGACCGCAACTTCGACCATTACCAGGACGACGGGGTGTTTTACGAGAAGCGCCCGTGTCTGTGGGTGGAACCCAAGAGCGGTTGGGGCAAGGGCTCGGTGCAACTGGTCGAGATCCCGACCGTGGATGAGACCTTCGACAATATCGTGGCGTTCTGGAACCCGCAGGCCAAGCCGCAGCCGGGGCAGGAACTGTTGATGGGCTACCGCCTGTATTGGGGCGCGCAGCCGCCGGCCAGTTCGCCGTTGGCGCACTGCGTGGCGACGCGTACCGGTCTGGGCGGCATTGTCGGGCAGAAGCGCAGTCATTTCTCCTGGCGGTTTGCGGTGGACTTCGCCGGTGGCGAGTTGCCTGGCCTGGTCAAGGACGCCAAGACCAAGGTCGAGGCGGTGATCCAGGTGTCGCGCGGCACTACCGAGATCGTGTCGGCGCGGCCGCTGCATGAGCTCAAGGGCTATCGGGCGATGTTCGATCTGGTGCCGCCGGACGAAGGTACCCAGCAGATCGATATCCGCCTGTATCTGCGCGCCAACGGCAAGCCGCTCACCGAAACCTGGCTTTACCAATGGACGCCGCCGCCGGCGAGCGAGCGCAAGCTCTACTGAGGGTAGGCGACGCGCCGTGCATGCCGGCGCTGCCAGGGCCGGCATGCACGGCATGCCTGGATGGCGGGGTGCCGCTGCCGGCATGTCGTCTTTGATCCCCGGGCTGCAGGCCCGCACCTGTACGGAAGCGGTCAGCCGCGCCATGACCATGACAGCTCGCCCGAACAGGTATGCACCCGTTGCCGGCGCAGCCATCGGCGACATACCTGCGCCGACGTGCGTGGCATGGATGGCATGCATCGCGTGCATGCGGCACCGGCCACGCGCCGACCGCTGCTGGGCGCGGCTGGCGATTGGCAGATGAGCGAGCTAGGTTGCTCGGCACGCGGGTTGGATCACGCTGCGAGCAAGCGCAATGTCGGCCGGCAAGCTCAGGCCGACGTCATTCCTTGACCAGCTGCATGCGTGCGCGTGGGCGGGCGCAGGACAGCTCCACGCGGAAGCAGGTGCCGCTCTTGCCGCTGGTGATGCGCAGCTCGCCCTGATGCGCCTGTGCAATCTGCGCGGCCATATGCAGGCCCAGGTCCACTTCCGGCGCTGGCCGGCCGGCGCTGTGCACATGGGTGGAGGCATGCAGGACATCCAGCCGGCGCGGGTCGATGCCATCGAGGTTGCAGACCTCGATGCGGAGCCGGCCCTGCTCGGTGACGGCGACCGCCTTGATCAGCGAACTCTGCTGACCTTGCACCACCGCGTTGATCATCATGCTGCCGAACATCTGCGCCAGGCGCACCGCATCGCCATGCACCGGCTCGTCGATCGCCACATGCGTGGACAGCACCTGGTTGGGATACGCGGCGCGGGTTTCGTCCACGACCTGCGATAGTGCGTCGAGCAGGTCGCTGCCGTTGCCGTAGTCCAGCTGCAGCCAGTCGCGTTCGATGCCGCGGGCAAAATCACAGGCGAAATCGATCAGTTCTTCCATGCGCTGCAGGCTGCGCTGCATCGAGCGGATGGCCCCGCCCTGGCGCTGGCTGAGCTGGTCGATGGACAGCATGTCCACCACCGCGTGCATGGATTGCAGCGGGTTGCGCAGGTCGTGGCCGAGAATGCCGATGAACTCTTCGCGCAATCGTGCCGAGGCGCCGGCGCGGCCCAGTTCGCTGCGTGCGCGGCGCGATTCCTGCGCGCTTTCTTCGGCGCGCTGTTCGGCCTGGATCTGCGCGGCCAGCAGTTGCGCGAGCAATTCGACCTTCTCGACCAGTTGCTGGTCCATCGCGCGTGGCAGCGGATCCAGTGCACACAAGGTGCCGAACACGCTGCCATCGTCGAAGCGGATCGGCACCGAGACATAGCTTTCAAAGCCATACAGGCGCGGCGACGGGTGGTCGCGGTAGACCGGGTCGTCCGAGGCATGCCCGAACCACACGGCATTGCCCTTGACCCGCACGCTGTCGCAGAAGGTGGTCGCCAGCGGTAGCTCGTCGCCGGGCAGCAGGCCGAAGGACAGGTCGTCGCGTACCTGGCAGGTGATCCAGCGCGCTTCGGTCACCCGCGCCACGGCAGCAAACCCCATGCCGGTGAGTCGCGTCAGGATGCTCAGGACATCGGGAACCGACGATAGCCGGCCCACCCGCGCGATATCGGCGCGTAACTCGGCAGGAAGCGAATCCATGGGTGCCTCCCGACAGTAGATGGAGCGCAGTCTACAGGACTGCGGATGGGCCTGGTTGTACGCAACGGTGCGGCGTCACGCGCCCAACAATACGCCTGTCGGCGGGCGTGGACGATGCCGCAACGGGCCCATGCCCGAACAGGTCTAGCGGTGCAGAGGGAACCTATAGGTCGACCAGGACGGATGGTGTTGACCGGGCACACATCCACCGGTGGAAACTTGGCGACTAACCTGTGTGCCGCCAGTGGCGACGCTGAATCAGAGGGCCGTTTGGGACGTCGCACAATGCCACAGCTGCTCGCAAGCGGCTGTGCCGCGCTGGTTGCGTGGGCGGCACAGTGAGGGCGTTGCACGCGCTGGAATCGATCGCTGTTGCCACTCCGGCGTCGATCCTTCCAAGGAGGGCCGAAGCGTCGAGGTCAGCCCTCGCCTACGTCTGCGTAGACGGCAGCGGCAGGGCGATCTGCAGCGGGTCGATGCGGCCTTCGCCGCGCATGATCTTCTTGAACTCGGCGCGGCTGACCGACACATAGCGTTCGTTGCCGCCGATCTCCACCTGCGGGCCATCCTGCACGGCATGCCCTTGCGCATCCACGCGCACGGTCATGGTGGCCTTGCTGCCGCTATGGCAGATGGTCTTGATCTCTTCCAACTCATCGGCCCAGGCCAGCAGGAACTGGCTGCCTTCGAACAGCTCGCCGCGAAAGTCGGTGCGCAGGCCGTAGCACAGCACCGGGATGCGCAGGCGGTCGACCACTTCGCTCAGCTGCCAGACCTGTGCCCGGCTGAGGAATTGCGCTTCGTCCACCAGCACGCAGTGCAACGCGCCGTCGTTGTGGATGTCGCGTTCGACCAGCTGTTGCAACTCCGTGTCGCGCTCGAAGATACGCCCATCCGCGCGCAGGCCGATCCGCGAGGCGACCACGCCGCTGCCGGCGCGGTGGTCGAGCTTGGGGGTGAGGATCAGCGTGCGCATGCCGCGCTCGCGGTAGTTGTGCGCCGACTGCAGCAAGGTGGTGGTCTTGCCGGCATTCATCGCCGAATAGTAGAAGTAGAGCTTGGCCATCGGTCGATTTTACCGGGCCGGGCGGCTGATTGCGGGGCGCGTGCTGCCACATGGCCATTGCCGGAGCCTGAGCACTGCCCAGCTTCAACGCCGCGCTGCGCGGCCTGCATCGCTGGCGCAGCGCGAACACGCGCCTGCCTGGCCAGATGAACCCGTCGCGCCGGCCAGCGGCAGGCCGCCCCGGTACAATGGCGCGCTCTGTCGGAAGCTCCTATGCACGGTCTCAATCCCCCGCAAAGCGCTGCAGTGCTGCACTGCGAAGGTCCCTTGTTGGTGCTGGCCGGTGCCGGCAGCGGCAAGACGCGCGTGATCGTGGAGAAGATTGCCCACCTGATCGCCACCGGCCGCTATCCGGCCAAGCGTATCGCGGCGATCACCTTCACCAACAAGTCGGCCAAGGAAATGCGCGAGCGTGTGGCCAAGCGCATCCGCGGCGATGGCGCCGATGGGCTGACCATCTGTACCTTCCATGCGCTGGGGCTGAAGTTCCTGCAGATCGAGCATGCGGCGGCCGGGTTGAAGCGCGGCTTTTCGATCTTCGATTCGGACGATGCCGCCGCCCAGATCAAGGACCTGATGCATGGCGCCAAGCCCGATGCGATCGAAGATGCCAAGAACCTGATCTCGCGCGCCAAGAATGCCGGCCTGTCGCCGGAACAGGCGATGGCGGCGGCACGCAGCAACCGCGAGAAAGAAGCCGCTAGCTTGTATGAGCGCTACCAGGCGCGGCTGACTACTTTCAATGCGGTGGATTTCGATGACCTGATCCGCCTGCCGGTGCAGATCCTGGAAGCCAATGAAGAAATCGTGCTGGGCTGGCGCGAGCGCATCGGCTACCTGCTGGTGGACGAGTGCCAGGACACCAACGATGCGCAGTACCGGCTGCTCAAGATGCTGGCCGGGCCGCGCGGCAACTTCACCTGCGTGGGCGACGACGACCAGAGCATCTACGCCTGGCGCGGCGCCAACCCGGAAAACCTGCAGCAGATGGCGCGCGATTATCCGGCGCTGGAAATCATCAAGCTGGAGCAGAACTACCGTTGTTCCAACCGCGTGCTGCGCGCGGCCAATGCGTTGATCGCGCATAACCCGCACGAGCACTTGAAGACATTGTGGAGCGACCAGGCCGACGGCGAGCGCATCCGCGTGTGGGAGTGCCGCGACAGCGAGCACGAAGCGGAAAAGGTCGCGGCCGAGATTTCGTTCCTGGGCACGGCCAAGCAGGTGCCGTGGAGCGATTTCTGCATCCTGTTCCGTGGCAATTTCCAATCGCGGCCGCTGGAAAAAGCCTTGCAGCTGCTGCGCGTGCCGTACCACCTGACGGGTGGGACCGCATTTCTGGAGCGACAGGAGGTCAAGGACCTGCTGTCGTGGCTGCGCCTGATCGTCAACCCCGACGATGACGCGGCGTTTTTGCGTGCGGTGCAATCGCCCAAGCGCGAAGTGGGTGCCACCTCGCTGGCGCGCCTGGCGGAACTGGCCAGCGGCAAGTCGGTGCCGATGTCGCGCGCGGCCGAGTCGATGGGCGCGTTGCAGCATCTGCCGCCGCGTGCGGCCAACGGCCTGAGTGCGTTCACCGACATCCTGCGTGAGATGCGCGAGCAGTCGACCAGGCTGCCAGCGGGGGAACTGGTGCGCATGCTGGCCGACAAGTCTGGCCTGCTCAACGATCTGCGCAACCAGTCCAAGGACGAAACCGGCTTCCAGCGCCGCAAGCGCAATCTGGACGAACTGGCCGAGTGGTTCGAAGGTGGTCCGCGCGGTGCGAGTGCCAGCGACCTGGCCGCGCAGCTGGCGTTGTTGTCGCGCAACGACAAGGACGATGGCGGCAACCAGGTACGCATGATGACCATGCATGCGTCCAAGGGGCTGGAATTCCGCTACGTGTTCATCGTCGGCTGCGAGGACGGTGTGCTGCCGCACGAAGTAAGCCTGGAAGAAGGCAATCTGCAGGAAGAACGCCGCTTGTTGTATGTGGGTATCACCCGCGCCAAGGAACAGTTGTGGATGAGCCATAGCAAGCTGACACGCAAGTTCGGCGAGCATGTGCGGCTCAAGCCGAGCCGGTTCTTCGACGAGATTCCGGCCGAGGAATTGCAGCGCGACGGTGCCGACCCGGTGGCCGATGCCGAGCGCAAGAAGGAGCGCGCCAGCGCGGGGTTGGCCGCGATCCAGGCCTTGTTCGACTGACGCGTGGTGCGCGGTTGCACCGCAACCCGCAGCACGCATTGCATCGCTTGCCAGTGCCGCGGCGGCACGGCAGTCTGGTTTCCCCCGATGCCGGAGTGCGCCGTGACCGTCGTGATCGAAACCCCGCGTCTGCGCTTGCGTCTGCTCGACCCCGAGCGCGATGCCGATGCGATGTTGGCGCTGGTCAACGACCCCGGATTTATCGCCGGCATCAACGACCGAGGTATCCGCACCCGCGAGCAGGCGCGAGCACATCTGTGCGAATGGGCGCAGGCGCACCACGCGCGGTATGGGTTCGCGCACTGGGCAATGGAAACGCGTGAGGATGCCGCGTTTATCGGCACGTTGGGCTTGTTGTGCCGCGAGACCTTGCCGGTGCCGCATCTCGGTTTTGCGTTGTTGCCTGCGTATCGCGGCAAGGGCTATGTGGACGAAGCCGGGCGCGCGGTGCTCGCCCATGCGCGCGATGTGCTGGGGTTGTCGCAGCTGTGCGCGATCGTGTCGCCGGGCAATGCCGATTCGATTCGCGCACTGGAAAAACTCGGATTGCAGCGGCAAGGCCTGCGCGTGTTGAGCCAGGAGGACCATCCGGTGCTGTATTACACGATCGCGCTCGCTCCGGCCGACATGGACAGCCGGGCAGGCCTGCGGCACCCTGGCGGCGACTCTCACCGCTGAACGCGGCCGACACAACGCAGCACAAACCGTCGTCAGCGCAGCGGGGACGGCGCGCAGGCGCTTCGGTGGACGAGCGGCGCAGCGACGCCGCACCGCACCTGCCTGGCGATGAGCGCCGTCGTTGTGTCCGTCGCCCAACAAGGACACTCGCATGCCATTGCTGGTCAACGCCTATTCCACGCTGCGCGAGCCGTTGTGGCCGGATTTCCTGCCGCGCGCCGCCGTGCAGCACCGCGACCACGCCGATCCGGAATTGGCCACGCATCTGCACGGGTTCGTCGGCTACGTGAGTCAGGCCGGCGACGGCCAGATGACCCAGCCGCGCTATCACCTGATGCGGCATGTGCAGCGGGTGCGCCAGCACTTCACCTTCGAGGTCGACGATGCGGCGTTCGGTGCGCTGGCGCAGTGGACCGAGCAAGCCAATGCGGTGTGTTTCCTGGCCGACGGCAGCGTGCGCGACCCGTACGGGCGGGTGCTGATCAGCCAGGGCGAGCCGGCGATCGACGAGCAGGCGCAGGTGCCGTATCCACCGGATGCCTTGCAGCGGCGCGCGCAGCAACTAACGCAGCTGGCCACGCAAGGCATTCGCGTGCCACCCAGCCTGCCACCGGTGCCTGGCGAGGCAGAAGCGCGGGTGCGCGATGCCGCGGTGGTGACGCAGCGCATGCTGGCGTTGTTTGCGGTGGCCTTGCGCGCGGAGATGCTGGCCGCCGGCGATACGCCACCTGCGTTGGACGATATGGACACCCGCCTGCCCGGCGTGGGGGCGGCGCTGTCGCCGCAGGAGCGCGCCTTTTTTGCCCAAGCCGCACCGGAGCCGCAGCAGCTCGCCAACTTTGGCTGGCGCTACGAGAGCCTGGCCGTGTTGCAGTGGGCCCTGGGGCTGGCCGACGCGCTGCCGGAGCCAACCGATCTGTGCGATGTCCCCCTGGCCGC
>NZ_JSZE01000049.1 GCF_000802365.1 Xanthomonas cannabis pv. cannabis | reverse complement strand
GCGGCTGTCGCCGCGCCCCCTTGACTCAAGGGGGCTTGCAGATAGGTGGTTGGCTGGGGCGCTGCGCACTAAGTGATCAACTCCCTTCTACCGCTTGCAGCGGTAGGTGCTCGGCTCCCTTCCACCGCTTGCGGGGGAAGGTGCCCGAAGGGCGGATGGGGGCGAGCTTTTCGCTCTGGCGTCCTAGCGTCAAAAAAATCGGGCGTCACGCGCTGGGATGCTGGATCAGCCGATGCTTCAGCGTGCGCAACCTGCCGTGATCTGCGTCATGAGCGTCTCGCTCACGCTGCAGTTGCCAGCGTGCTACCTAACCGAACGAGCGGGTGAACAGCTCGTCCAGGGCGTCGACGATGCGTTGCCCTTCGTCCCTCAACGAGCCCGCCAGGTGGGTGAGTACCGAGAGCGGTACCGAGGTCATTTCCAGTGGTTGCAGCACGACGCGGTGGCCGGCGACGACGAATTCGGGGGTGAAGCGGGAGGGGGTCGGGGAGTGCGTGGAGGCGATGACCAACGGGACGACGACGCGGCGGGGGGAGGCGTCGAAGATTTTCGATTGGACGACCACAACATAAGGAATGTTCTTGTTGCGTCCGACGTTGGCGTACACATCGAACTGGTCGGTCACAGGGTGGAGAACTCGTCGGCGAAGGCGCCGTGCGCGTCGGTGAAGGCCTTCCATTCGCTTGCGGCGCGTTGCAACGCCATTGCCCGGGCGCTGTGGCTGTCGCGCTCCTTCGTCACGTACTCGGCCAGCAGTTCCTCCACCTTTGCCGACAGGTTGCCGGTCATGGCGCGGGCCTGGGCGGCCAGGTCGGCATTGATGGTCAGGTTGAGGGGCTTTTTTGGTGCGGAGCTATCGTAATAACGGCTCATGACGGGCCTCCTGCGGTCATGCGCACGCTATGCGCATGATTCCGGCTTGTCAATGCGTGCCAGAGATGTCCAGCCGTGTTTCGCCTTGGAAGATGCCGTTCGGGCCGAAGCGGCGTTCGTGGATGAGGCCGCGGCCTTGGTGGTCCACGGCAACGATCGTGCTGGCGCGGGTGCCGTAGGCGACGCCACTGATAAAGGCCGCCGAGAGCAGGCCTCGGTGGCCAGGTCCACGCCGGTGTGGGGAAGGGCGCGGTCGGGCGCAGTGTCCGGGTTGCCCAGGGCCGTCCACAGCGGCTGCAGATCGCCGCTGGCGTCGTCGCACCAAGCGCGCAAGGCATCGGTCAGGGCGTTGGTCTTGGGCCAGTGCGCGTCCAGCGGCCCGTTGGACATGCCGTGGATACCGGGTGCCAGGTGGCGCGCCAGCGGCGGATGGTTGCTGAGGTGCTCGCAGTGCTCGGCATCGCACAGCAGCAGGTTGAACGGTGGGAACTCGTGCGCCGCGGCGGCCAGGTCGCCCGCGTAGGCGCGGGCATCCAGGGTACCGCCCAGGTAGTCGGCAATCAGATGTCCGCGCGAGCGTCCCGAACTGCTGGCCAGCGGGTCGCGCACATTGGTCACCACCGCGACACGGCCGTCGCTGCCCAGCCCGACCCAGCTGCCGCCCGAGCGCAGATCGCGACCGGCCAGCACGCCGTCGGCCGGTGCGGCCCAGCGCGCCAGGGCCGCAGTGGGACGCTCATGGAATTCGTCGCGGTTGCCGGCCAGCAGCAGGCGCCAGCGCGGGTGGATTTTCCAGGCGAGAGCGACCAGGCACATGGCGCCAATTGTTCTCTGTTTGCGCAGTCGAGATATGCAGCTGGCGCGATGTGAAGTGAGACGAGGGTCGGGTTTACATGCCCTTCACGCCCCTGAATTTTTGTTCAATCTCAAAATCTGAGACGAAACAGCAACTTGTGGATAAGCTTTGAACAAGTCTCTAAAGAGTGCTGCAACTCATTGATGCGACTGGCGATTTGTGACCCGGAAAACTGTTGACAACCTTTGACGCGCTGCTAAGGTGGGCATCGGAGGGAAAACCAGGTGTTTTGTGGTTTTTCGTGGTTCAATGATCCCCCAGCGGGTATTCGAGGTTGCATTCGGTGTTTCAGGGCGAGACTGCCATCACGGTGGACGACAAGGGACGCATGGCGGTGCCAACCGCATATCGCGACTTGGTCGCGCGCGTGAGCGGCAACCGCCTGGTACTCACCTACAACCCGTTCGAAGCCGGTTGCCTGTGGCTGTACGCGGAGAAGGAGTGGGAGCGGGTGCGCGACGATGTGATGTCCAAGCCCAACACCCAGCGCGTGGTCCGCACGCTGCAGCAGAAACTGGTGGGTTCCTCGGCCGTGCTGGAGTTGGACGCCAATGGACGTCTGAGCATCCCGGCCAGCCACCGCAACGCGGTCGGCATCGAAAAAAAGGCCGTGCTGTTGGGCATGGGCGACAAGTTCGAACTCTGGAGCGAGCAGGCACATCGCGCACTGATCCAGCAGACATTGTCTGACGGGGATCTGGGCGATGAATTGCTCGATCTCAGGTTGTGAGCCGGGGTGCCCGGATGCGCGGTGAAGCGCAGCCCGGTCACCCGGTGTCGCAGCCGCCGGCGGCCCATGTGCCGGTGCTGTACACGCAGGTTCTGGATGGCCTGCAGGTGACCGAAGGCGGAACCTATCTCGATGGCACGTTCGGGCGTGGCGGACACGCACGCGGCGTGCTGGAACACCTTGGCCCGGGAGGTCGACTGCTGGTGATGGACAAGGACCCTGAAGCGATCGCAGTGGCCGAACAGGCGTTCGGTGGCGATGCGCGCGTGTCCATCCATCGCGGCAGCTTTGCCGGCCTCGGCCAGGTGGTTGCCGCAGCGACCGTCGACGGCATCCTGCTGGACCTGGGCGTGTCCTCGCCGCAGCTGGACGTGGCCGGGCGCGGTTTCAGTTTCGGCAAGGACGGCCCGCTGGATATGCGCATGGACCCGGACAGCGGCCAGAGCGCAGCCGAGTGG
Source organism: Xanthomonas cannabis pv. cannabis (assembly GCF_000802365.1). GTDB lineage: Bacteria > Pseudomonadota > Gammaproteobacteria > Xanthomonadales > Xanthomonadaceae > Xanthomonas > Xanthomonas cannabis. Next base: position 46,673 of record NZ_JSZE01000049.1, on the reverse strand, counting down.
CTGGCCCACGCCAGCGACCGCGAGATCGCCGACGTGCTGTGGACCTATGGCGAAGAACGCCAGAGCCGCCGCATTGCGCGCGCTATCGTCGCGCGTCGTGCCGAACAGCCGCTACTGCGTACCGCGCAGCTGGCCGACCTGATCGCCTCGGTGATGCCGCGCGGCGACAGCAAGACCCACCCGGCCACACGCAGCTTCCAGGCGATCCGCATCCACATCAATCGTGAGCTGGCCGACCTGGAAGCCGGCCTGGACGCTGCGCTGGGCGCGCTCAAGCCGGGCGGCCGGCTGGCGGTGATCAGCTTCCATTCGCTGGAAGACCGCATCGTCAAGCAGTTCATGGCCCGCTACGCCAAGGCCCCACCAAGCAATCGCCGCCTGCCCGAAGCGCAACCCTTCGTACCGACGCTGCAACTGGTCAGCGGCGCGATCAAGGCCGACGATGCCGAACTGAGCATCAACCCGCGCGCGCGCAGCGCGGTGTTGCGGGTAGCCGAGAAGCTGGGAGTCGGGAGTCGTGATTCGGGATTGGAGGAGCGCTCTGCGCGAATCCCCAATCCCCAATCCCCAATCCCGGCGTCTCAAGGAGACGCCGCATGAGCCGCTTGCTGCTCATCGTGCTGCTGGCCTGCAGCATCGCCTCGGCGATCGGGGTGGTGTACATGCGCCACATGCATCGCAAGCTGTTCGTGCAGTTGTCCAAGCTCGAACACACGCGCGATGAATTGAACATCGAATTCGGCCGGCTGCAGCTGGAGCAGGCCACCTGGGCGGAAAGCAATCGTGTCGATCAGGTCGCGCGTGCGCGCATCGGGATGAAGTTCCCGGAGACCAACGACATCGTGGTGGTGCGCCCATGACGAATTCGCGCGACAGCCGTTTTGCACGGCCGAGCTGCCTGCGGGGAGGTGCGCGGTGAAGGCCGGTCGCAACCGCCCCCGCAGCAATTTCAACCTGCGCGGCCGCCTCACCTTGGTGGGCGTGGCGCTGGGGCTGTGCTCGGTCACCCTGATCGGCCGGGCAGCCTATGTGCAGCTGGTCAACCGCGATTTCTATCAGCGCCAGGGCGAAGCGCGTTACCTGCGCGAGCTGCCCATCGCCACTTCGCGCGGCATGATCACCGACCGCAACGGCGAGCCGCTGGCGGTGTCCACGCCGGTGGAATCGATCTGGGTCAATCCGCAGGAACTGCTGCGCAACCCGGACCGCATTCCCGAGCTGGCCAAGGCACTGGGCCAACCGCTCGATGAGCTGAACGCCAAGCTGGCCCAGAAGGCCGGCAAGGAGTTCATGTACCTGCAGCGCCGGATCAATCCGGACAAGGCGCATGCGATCGTCGATCTGAAGATCCCGGGCGTGTTTTCGCAGCGCGAGTTCCGTCGCTTCTATCCGCAAGGCGAAGCGATGGCCCACGTGCTGGGCTTCACCAACATCGACGACCGCGGCCAGGAAGGACTGGAGCTGGCGTTCGACGAATGGTTGCGCGGCAAGCCCGGCTCCAAGAAGGTGGTGCGCGATGCGCGCGGCGCCATCGTGGAGAGCGTGGATCTGGTGCGTCCGGCGCAGCCGGGCAAGGACCTGACCCTGAGCATCGACCGGCGCATCCAGTTCCTGGCCTACAAGGAACTGCGCAACGCGCTGGTCGAAAACAATGCGGCCGGCGGGTCGATGGTGGTGATGGACGTGGCCACCGGCGAAGTGCTGGCCATGGTCAACCTGCCGACCTACAACCCCAATTCGGTGACCGGGATCAACCCGTCGGCGCGGCGCAATCGCGCCGTCACCGACCTGGTGGAGCCGGGCTCGACGATGAAGCCGCTGACCGTGGCCACCGCACTGACCGCCGGCGTGGTGACCAAGGACACCGTCATCGACACCAACCCCGGCTTCATGTCGGTGGGGCGCTTCACCATCCGCGATGTGCCGCGCAACAACGGCGTGCTCAACGTCACCGGCGTGATCACCCGCAGCTCCAACATCGGTGCGGCCAAGATTGCCGCCAAGGTGCCGGACCAGACCTTCTACCAGTCGATCCGCAACTTCGGGTATGGCAGCGCACCGCACAGCGGGTTCCCCGGCGAATCGTCCGGTGTGGTGCTGCAGCCGGCACGCTGGAGCGGCCCGTCCAAGACCACGATGTCGTACGGCTACGGCCTGTCGGTGACGCCGCTGCAGATCGCGCAGGCCTACGCCACGCTGGGCAACGGCGGCAAGCTGACACCGCCGACCTTCGTGCGCGGCCAGCACAACGAAACCCGCCAGGTGGTGACGCCGGAAGTAGCGCGCCAGGTCATCGACATGATGGAAACCGTGGTCACCCAGGGCGGCGCCAAGGGCGCGGCGATCCTGGGCTACCACGTGGCCGGCAAGACCGGTACGGCACGCAAGAACGGCGCCAACGGCTACGAACGCGGGCATTACAACGCGCTGTTTGCCGGCCTGGTGCCGGCCACGCGCCCGCGCTTTGCCACGGTGATCGTGATCAACGATCCGCAGGGCAAGGTGTATTACGGCGGCCTGGTCTCCGCGCCGGTCTTCCATCGCGTGATGGAAGGTGCGCTGCGCCTGATGGACGTGCCGCCGGACGATATCCAGTCGTGGCTGGCCGCGCAGGCCGCCGGCAAGACCGGCCAGCCGATCGTCAAACCGCAGCCGGTCGATCTGGATCCGGCGCTGGTGCCTGATCCGGTGGATGAAGTCTCGGCCGGTATTCCGACCGCCGTCGCGCCGCCGCCGGCAGCGCCTGCATCCGCGCAACCCGCGCCGCTGCAGGAGAGCCGCCAGTGAGCCGCTCGCTGCCGCTGTCGCAGCTGTTGCCGGACCTGACGCTGGCGCACGACGTGCAGGTGTCGGGCCTGGTGATGGACAGCCGCGCGGTCCGTCCGGGCGATGCCTTCGTGGCCATCGCCGGTTTCGGCGCACACGGGTTGGGCTTTGTCGAACAGGCGCGTGCCAATGGCGCGGTGGCGGTGTTGTTCGAGCCGCCCGCACCGGCCGATCTGCCGGCGCCGGCCGATGCGATCGCCGTGCCGGGCCTGCGCGCGCGGCTGGGCCGCATGGCCGACCAGTTCCATGGCCATCCGTCGCGCGCGCTGCGCATGCTCGGCGTCACCGGCACCAACGGCAAGACCTCCACCGTGCAGCTGCTGGCGCAGGCGCTGACCCTGCTCGGCACACCCACAGGCACGCTCGGTACGCTGGGCGTCGGCCTGTACGGCGCTGCCGTGCCCACCGGCTTCACCACGCCGCTGGTGCTGTCCACGCATGCGCTGCTGGCGCAGCTGCGCGATGAGGGTGCGCAGGCGGTGGCCATGGAAGTCAGCTCGCACGCGCTCGACCAGGGCCGCGTGGATGCGGTGCATTTCGACGTGGCGGTGTTCACCAATCTCACCCGCGACCATCTCGATTACCACGGCGACATGGCGCAGTACGGCGCCGCCAAGGCCAGGCTGTTCACCCGTGCCGGGCTGAAGGCGGCGGTGGTGAATCTGGACGATGGCTTCGGCCGCACGCTGTTTGCCTCGCTCGATCCTGCGCTGCGCGCGATCGGTGTGAGTTCACGCGGGCAGGCCGATGCCGGCGTAAGCGCCAGCGATCTGCAGCTGGACCACACCGGCATCAATTTCGCGCTGCACATCGCCGGTGGGGCGCATGCGGTGCGCTCACCGTTGCTGGGGCGCTTCAATGTGGACAACCTGCTGGCAGTGGCTGGCGCGTTGTCTGCGCTGGACCATGCGCCAGCGCGGATCGCCGATGTGCTTGGGCAGCTGCAGCCGATCCACGGCCGCATGAACCGGCTCGGCGGCGCCCACGGCGCGCCGCTGGTGGTGGTGGATTACGCGCACACCCCCGATGCGCTGGAACAGGCCTTGGCCAGCCTGCGTTCGCATGCGCAGGACCGGTTGATCTGCGTCCTTGGTTGCGGTGGCGAACGCGACACCGGCAAGCGCCCGCAGATGGCGGCGATTGCCGAGCTCAATGCCGATGTGGCGATCGTCACCGACGACAACCCGCGCGGCGAAGACGGCGATGCGATCGTGGCCGACATCCTGCGCGGCTTTGCGCACCCGGACGCGGTCATCGTGCAGCGCGATCGCGCCGCCGCGATCCATCAGGCCATCGGCATGGCCAGCGCCGCCGACATCGTCTTGATCGCCGGCAAGGGCCACGAGCCTTACCAGGAAGTCTCTGGCGTGCGGCATGCGTTCGACGATGCCGCCGTGGCCGCGCAGGCCTTGCTGCCGCGCACCACGCTGGGAGTGCGCGCATGAAGCTCACCCCGTTGTCGTTGATTGCGCACTGGGCGGGCGGCGAGCTGCAGGGCGACGACGCCATGATCGATGCGGTGAGCAACGACACGCGCACGCTGTCCAACGGCAGCCTGTACGTGGCGCTGCGTGGCGAGCGTTTCGATGGGCACGACTTTGCCGCAGAGGCAGTGGCGCACGGCGCCAGCGGGTTGCTGGTGGAGCGCCTGTTGCCGGCGCTGCGCGTGCCGCAGGTGGTGGTGGAAAATGCCGAGCTGGCGTTGGCGCGGATCGCCGCCGGGATGCAGCGCGACCGCGCCACCCGCGTGGTCGCGCTGACCGGTTCCAACGGCAAGACCAGCGTCAAGGCCTTGCTGCTGTCGATCCTGACCGAAGCCGGGCGCGTGGACGGCACCACCGTCTATGCCACGCCGGGCAACCGCAACAACGAAATCGGCCTGCCGCTGGCGGTGATCGCCGCGCCGGACGATGCCGACGTGGCGATCTACGAAATGGGTGCCGGCAAGCCGGGCGATATCGCCTATCTCACCGACATCGCGCGGCCGCAGGTCGCCCTGGTCAACAATATCGCGCCAGCGCATCTGGAGCGCCTGGGCAGCCTGCTCGGCGTGGCGCAGACCAAGGGCGCCATCTACGCCGCGCTGCCGGCCGATGGCGTGGCGGTCATCAACGCCGACGACGCCTTCGGCGCCTGGTTCGAGCAGCAACTGCTGGCGCAGCCGCTGCAGGGCCGTCGCGTGTTGCGCTATGGCCTGCAGGCCAGCGCCGACATCAGTGCACGCCAGCTGCGGCTGCAGGCCGACGGTGCACACTTCACGCTGGTGACGCCGCAGGGCGAGGCGCAGATTGCGCTGCCGCTGCCCGGTCGCCACAACGTACTCAACGCCCTGGCGGCGACCGGCCTGGCGCTCGGCGCCGGCATCGCGTTGCCGGTCATTGCCGCCGGCCTGGCGCAGGCGCGCCCGGTGGCCGGCCGGCAGATCACGCATCGGCTGCCCGGCGGCGCGTTGTTGATCGACGACAGTTACAACGCCAACCCCGGCTCGCTGGACGCGGCCATCGATGCACTGGCTGCCGCGCCGGGCGATGGCTGGCTGGTGCTGGGCGACATGCGCGAACTCGGCCCGGAAGGCGCCGCGCTGCATGCCGCTGCCGGCCGGCGCGCACGCGCGGCCAAGTTGCAGCGTCTGTATGCATTGGGCGAACTCAGTGCAGCCGCCGCGCAGGCGTTCGGTGAAGGTGGCCGGGTGTTTGCCACGCATGCGGAACTGATCGAGGCGTTGCGGGCGGATCTTGCCGAAGCCGGGACCGGGGACCCGGGACCGGGGACCCAGGAACAGCAACAGCAACAGCAACAGCACGACGCATCAGAAAATGCGCAGGAACACGCTTTGATAGAACAACAACAGTCGCAGCCCGCGCCCGCTTCTACGGGTCCCGGGTCCCGGGTCCCGGGTCCCCGCGCCATCACGCTGCTGGTAAAGGGGTCGCGCGGCAGCGCCATGGACCGCATCGTCACCGCGTTGCTCGCACCGGCGGAGGATGCCTCCCATGCTGCTTGAGTTGGCGCGCTGGCTGCAGCAACTGGAGAGCCTGTTCGGGCTGTTCAACTATCTGACCTTCCGCGGCATCCTGGCTGCGCTGACCGCGCTGTTCCTGTCGTTGTGGATGGGCCCTGCGGTGATCCGCAAGCTGGCCCAGTTCAAGGGTGGCCAGCCGATCCGCCAGGACGGCCCGCAGACGCATTTCTCCAAGGCCGGCACGCCGACCATGGGCGGCTCGCTGATCCTGCTCACCGTCACCTTGTCGGTGCTGCTGTGGGGCGACCTGCGCAACCGTTATGTGTGGCTGGTGCTGGCGGTGATGATCTGCTTCGGCGCGATCGGCTGGTACGACGACTGGATCAAGATCGTCCGCCGCGACCCCAATGGTCTGAAATCGCGCTGGAAATACCTGCTGCAGTCGATCTTCGGCCTGGCGGCCGGCCTGTTCCTGTACTACACCGCCGACGTGCCGGCGGCGATCACCTTCTACATTCCGATGTTCAAGTCGATTGCGTTGCCGCTGGCCGGCGTGAGCTTCGTGGTGATCGCCTATTTCTGGATCGTGGGCTTCTCCAACGCGGTGAACCTCACCGACGGCCTGGACGGCCTGGCGATCATGCCGACCGTGCTGGTGGCCTGCGCGCTGGGCGTGTTCGCCTATGCCTCGGGCAACGTGGTGTTTGCCGAATACCTGAAGATCCCCCTGATTCCCGGTGCCGGCGAGCTGATCATCATCTGCTCGGCGATCGCCGGGGCAGGGCTGGGCTTTCTGTGGTTCAACACCTATCCGGCCATGGTGTTCATGGGTGATATCGGCGCGCTGTCGCTGGGCGCGGTGCTCGGCACCATCGCGGTGATCGTGCGCCAGGAAATGGTGCTGGTGATCATGGGCGGCGTGTTCGTGATCGAAACCCTGTCGGTGATGATCCAGGTGGCCAGCTTCAAGCTGACCGGCAAGCGCGTGTTCCGCATGGCGCCGATCCATCACCACTTCGAACTCAAGGGTTGGCCGGAGCCGCGGGTGATCGTGCGCTTCTGGATCATTTCGGTGGTGCTGGTGCTGATCGGCCTTGCCACGTTGAAGGTGCGCTGATGAACGACATGTCCCGCCAGGCCACGCGACTGGACGCCATCGGCGGTCGTTACGACCCGTGGTTGCTCGGCGCGGCCGCCACGCTCGCCTCGCTGGGCGTGGTGATGGTGGCCTCCAGCTCGATCGAGTTGTCGGATAACCCGTTCTATTACCTGACCCGTCACCTGCTGTTCCTGGGCATCGGCATCGGGCTGGCGTTCTGGGCGATGCGCACCGAGCTCAAGACCATCGAGCAATACAACCAGGTGTTGCTGCTGGCCTGCTTCGGCCTGCTGATGGTGGTGTTCGTACCGGGGTTGGGCAGCAGCGTCAACGGCGCCAAGCGCTGGATCAACCTGGGCGTGTCCAAGTTCCAGACCGTCGAGGCGGTCAAGGTGCTCTACATCGTGTGGCTGTCCAGCTACCTGGTGCGCTTCCGCGATGAAGTCAACGCCACCTGGCCGGCCATGCTCAAGCCGCTGGGCGTGGCCATCGCGCTGGTTGGCCTGCTGCTGATGCAGCCGGACTTCGGCTCGTCCACGCTGCTGCTGGCGATCACCGCCGGCATGCTGGTGCTGGGCGGGGTGAACCTGCCGCGCATGTCGATGCCGATCGTGTTCGGCCTGCCGGTGTTCGCCTTCATCGCGATCCTGGAGCCGTACCGCCTGCGTCGCATCACCTCGTTCCTGGACCCGTGGGCCGACCAGCTTGGCTCCGGCTATCAGCTGTCCAACGCCTTGATGGCAGTCGGCCGTGGCCAGTGGACCGGCGCGGGCCTGGGCGCCTCGGTGCAGAAGCTCAACTATCTGCCCGAGGCGCATACCGACTTCATCTTCTCGGTGATCGCCGAAGAGCTGGGTTTCGTCGGCGTCTGCGGTGTCATTGCGCTGTACGCGCTGCTGGTCGGCCGCGCGTTCTGGCTGGGCATGCGCTGCGTGGAAATGAAGCGCCACTTCTCCGGCTATATCGCGTTCGGCATCGGCCTGTGGATCAGCCTGCAGAGTTTTGTGTCGGTGGGCGTCAACCTGGGCATCCTGCCGACCAAGGGCCTGACCCTGCCGCTGATTTCCTCCGGCGGTTCGTCGGTGCTGATGACCTGCGTGGCGATGGGCCTGTTGCTGCGCGTGTCCTATGAAATGGATCGCGCCGAGCGCCTGCGCAGCAAGTTGTCGCCGCAGGGTGCGGGCACTGCGGCTGCCGAGCCGGCCGAACCTATCGCCGACGCGGCGGCGCCGACGTATTCGCCAGCGCGCAAGCCGCAGCGCGAGACCGCTGCGGCCGCCGCACCGGTCGCTGCCGCCTCGGTGGCACCGGCATCGGCGATCTTGCGCGGCACCAGCCGTATGCAGCCGCGTGTGGAACCGACGTTCGGGAGGATCGCATGAGTGTTGATGCGACTGCCTCGCAAGCATCCGCAGCGTCTGCCGGAGCTCGGCCTGTGATGATTCTGGCTGGCGGCACCGGCGGGCATATCTTCCCGGGGTTGGCCGTGGCCAAGGTATTGCGCGCGCGCGGCGTGCGGGTGACCTGGCTGGGCGCCGATGGCGCAATGGAAACCCGTCTGGTGCCGCAGCACGACATCCAGATCGACACCCTGGCCATCAGCGGCCTGCGTGGCAAGGGCGTGGTGAAGTTGCTGGGTGCACCGGTGCGGGTGATGCGCGCGGTGCGCGCCGCCGGCTTCGTGCTGCGCAAGCGCCAGCCGCGTGCGGTGATCAGCTTTGGCGGCTTTGCGGCCGGCCCGGGCGGCCTGGCCGCGCGCCTGCTCGGCACGCCGCTGCTGGTGCACGAACAGAACCGCGCGCCCGGCATGACCAACAAGGTGCTGTCGCGTTTTGCGCGCCGCGTGCTGACCGGTTTCCCGGGCAGCTTCGCCGGCGAGGAAGCGGTCGGCAACCCGGTGCGTGCCGACATTGCCGCACTGCCTGCGCCGGCTGCACGTCTGGTGGGTCGCGATGGCCCGGTGCGCCTGCTGGTGCTTGGCGGCAGCCAGGGCGCACGGGCATTGAATCAGGCCGTACCGGCCGCGCTGGCTACACTCGGTCACCCGGATGTCGAGGTGCGCCATCAGTGCGGCGAAAAGCTGCGCGCCGAAGCCGAAGCGTCGTACGCACAGGCAGGGGTCAACGCCAGTGTCGAACCCTTCATCGCCGACATGGCGGCTGCTTATGCCTGGGCCGATCTGGTCGTGTGCCGTGCCGGTGCATCCACGTTGGCCGAACTGTGCGCCGCCGGCATCGGCAGCGTGCTGGTGCCATTCGCCGCAGCGGTGGACGACCATCAAACCCGCAATGCCGAATACCTGGTCAGCGCCGATGCCGCCGTGCTGCTCAAGCAGGACGACAGCCTCGCGGTGCGTCTGCAACAGCTCCTGCAGACCTTGCTCAACGACCCGGCCCGTCGCCTGTCGATGGCGCAAGCCGCCCGCACCCTGGCCAAGCCGGACGCCGCCGAGCGGATCGCCGACATCATTCTCCAGGAGGCCGGGAGTGGGGATTCGGGATTGGGGATTCGTAAAGAGCAACAGCACAAGCAGGACAGCATGCAGAAATCCGTTAATGGCGACCGCTCCGCGCAGTTGATCGCCACCAATCCCGAATCCCCAATCCCCAATCCCGGCACCTCCGCAGGAGGTGCCCTGTGATCCGCCGTCTGCAGGACAGTGGCGACCTGGTGCGCGCATTTCCGCGCGTGCATTTCGTCGGCATCGGCGGCACCGGCATGAGCGGTATTGCCGAGGTCATGCTGACGCTGGGTTACGAAGTCTCCGGTTCGGATAACTCCGATAACGCGGCGACGCGGCGGCTGGCCAAGCTGGGTGCGCGCGTGATGCGCGGCCACTCCGCCGCCAACGTGCTCGGCACCGATTGCGTGGTGGTGTCCAGCGCCATCCGCGAAGACAACCCCGAGCTGATGGAAGCGCGCAGCCAGCGCATTCCGATCATGCCGCGCGCAGCGATGCTGGCCGAGCTGATGCGCTTCCGCCGCGGTATCGCCGTGGCCGGCACGCATGGCAAGACCACCACCACCAGCCTGGCGGCAGCCGTGCTGAGCGAAGGTGGCCTGGACCCGACCTTCGTCATCGGCGGGCAGCTGCTGGCCGCCGGAGCCAACGCAAAGCTCGGTGGCGGCCAGTGGCTGGTGGCCGAAGCCGACGAGAGCGATGGCAGCTTCCTGCGCCTGAATCCGTTGATGGCGGTGATCACCAACATCGATTCGGATCACCTGGAAAACTACGGCAACGACTTCGCCCGCGTGCAGGCCGCATTCGCCGAATTCCTGCAGCGCCTGCCGTTCTATGGCCTGGCGCTGTTGTGCATCGACGACCCGGAAGTGGCTGCACTGGCCGGCAAGACGCCGCGCCACGTGATGAGCTACGGCATGAGCGAAAGCGCCGATGTGCGCGCCGAGGACGTGGTGCAGGACGGCCCGCGCATGCGCTTTACGCTGCGTCTGCCCGAAGGCACCACCACGCCGGTCACCCTGGCGCTGCCGGGCCGTCACAACGTGCTCAACGCCCTGGCCGCCGCCGCAATCGGTTGGCAGCTGGGCGTGGAGCCGCAGACCATTGCGCGCGCGCTGGAAAACTTCGCCGGCATCGGCCGTCGTTTCAACGATCTGGGCGAAGTCACCACCAGCACCGGCGCACGTGTGCGCGTGGTCGACGATTACGGCCATCACCCGCGCGAACTGGAAGCGGTGTTTGCGGCAGCGCGTGGCGGCTGGCCGGACAAGCGTCTGGTCGTGGCCTTCCAGCCGCACCGCTACAGCCGCACCCGTGACCAGTTCGACGCCTTCGCCGCAGTGCTCAGCACGGTCGATGCACTGGTGTTGAGCGAGGTCTACCCGGCCGGCGAAGCGCCGATCCCCGGCGCCGATTCGCGTGCACTGGCACGCGCCATCCGTGCGCGCGGCCGCAGCGAGCCGGTGGTCGTGGGCCAGATTTCCGGCCTGGCCGAAGTGTTGCCCGACGTGCTGCAGGACGGCGACCTGCTGTTGATGATGGGTGCCGGCGATATCGGCTATGTGGCCCAGCACATCATCAACAACGGGTTTGTCGGGGGTGCGGCGTGAGCATGTCTTCTATCGGGACCCGGGACCCGGGACCCGGGACCGGGGAACAGCAGGGCAATCAGCGCATGCATGCCGCTGTAACGGGTCCCGAGTCCCGGGTCCCGGGTCCCGGCCTTCACAAACGCTCCAGCGACCCGGCCGCATTCGGCCGCGTTGCGGTGCTGCTCGGCGGCACCTCGTCCGAGCGTGAAGTCTCGTTGAACTCCGGCAGCAATGTGCTGGAAGCGCTGCGCGCACGCGGTGTGGATGCACAGCCGGTCGATGGCATTCCGGCGTTGGCCAAGGCATTGGTCGCACAGCAGTTCGATCGCGTCTTCAACGTGCTGCACGGCCATAACGGCGGTGGCGAAGACGGCATCGTGCAGGGCCTGATGGAAGCGTTCGGCGTGCCGTACACCGGCTCGGATGTGCTCGGCTCGGCGCTGAGCATGGACAAGATCCGCACCAAGCAGGTGTGGCTGTCGCTGGGCCTGAGCACGCCGCGCTACGCGCGTCTGGCCGCCGGCGCCAGCGCCGACGACATCCATGCCGCGGCCCGGCAGATCGGCTTGCCGGTCATCGTCAAGCCGGCCAACGAAGGCTCCAGCGTCGGCGTCAGCCGCGTGTTCGACCAGGCGCAACTCGAAGAGGCGGTGACCCTGGCTGCCCGCTACGACGGTGCGCTGTTGATGGAGCAATTGATCGAAGGCGATGAACTGACCGTTGCCGTGCTCGGCGATACCGCGTTGCCGTCGATCCGCATCGTGCCCAAGGGCCAGTGGTACGACTACAACGCCAAATACCTGGCCGACGATACGCAATACCTGTGCCCGGGTCTGGAGGGCGAAGCCGAAGTGCAGATCCGCCAGCTCGCCCTGGACGCCTTCCGCGCTGCCGGCTGCCGCGGCTGGGGCCGCGTGGACGTGATGCGCGATGGCAGCAGCGGCCAGCTCTATCTGCTTGAGGTCAACACCGCCCCGGGCATGACCAGCCACTCGCTGGTGCCCAAGGCCGCCCACCAGCTCGGCATCGACTTCGAAGAACTGGTCTGGCGCGTGCTGGAGCAGACGCTATGACGCAGGGATTGGGGATTCGGCATTCGGGATTGGTGAACGGCGGCGCCATGCGCGTTGTTGCTGTCGCCGTTGCCATGACGAATCCCCAATCCCCAATGCCGAATCCCGTGTGCGGAGCACACCCATGAACGCCACCCTGCGCATCCTGGCGTGGTTGCTCGCAGTGGCGCTGGTCGCCTTGCCGGTGGTGGCCGTGCTCAATGGCTGGGTCGGCGCCGAGCGCTGGCCGCTGGCGCGATTGCGGGTGTCGGGCGATTTCAAGCGGGTGCCGGCCGAGCAGTTGCGTGCGGTGGTCCTGCCATATGCGCGCGCGGGCTTTTTCGCGGTGAAGTTGCAGAGTGCGCAAGACGCCATCGCGCGCTTGCCGTGGGTGGAAAGTGCGCAGGTGCGCAAGCGTTGGCCGGACGTGCTGGAAGTGCATGTGACCGAGCACAAGCCGTTCGCGCGCTGGGGCACCGACCGCATGTTGTCCGAGCAGGGCCGCTTGTTCCGCACCCCGCCGCTGTTGAAGGATTTCAAGTTGCCGCAACTCGGTGGCCCGGACAGCAAGACCCAGGACGTGGTGGCGCTCTACAACGAGTCGCGCGCGTTGTTCGCACCGACCGGGCTGGATGTGGAGCGTCTTGAAATGGATGCGCGCGGCAGCTGGTCGCTGGGCTTGAGCAACGGCGTGCAGATCGTGATCGGCCGCGACGATGCCCGTGCCCGCCTGCAACGCTTCGCGCGCGTGCTGCCGCAGCTGGCCGACCCGCAGCGCCCGATCGCTCGCGCCGACCTGCGCTACACCAATGGCTTCACGGTCGAAAGGCAGGGATTAGAGAGTGGGGATTCGGGATTGGAAAAAGCGCAGCCCCGGCATCGCGCAACACCTTCCGTACCTCCCGTCGCCCTGGCATTTCCGCGTTTCCCCAATCCCGTATCCCGAATCCCGAATCCCGGCTTTAAGACATGAACCGCAAAGGCGACAAATCCCTCATCGTTGGACTGGACATCGGCACCTCCAAGGTCGTTGCGCTGGTCGGCGAGTATTCGCCCGGCAATCCGATCGAAGTGATCGGCATCGGTTCGCATGAATCGCGCGGTCTCAAGCGCGGCGTGGTGGTGGATATCGAATCCACCGTGCAGTCGATCCAGCGTGCGGTGGAAGAAGCCGAGCTGATGGCCGGCTGTGAAATCCGCTCGGTGTATGCCTCGATCTCCGGCAACCACGTGCAGTGCAAGAACTCGCCCGGCATCGTGCCGATCCGCGATGGCGAAGTGACCTGGAGCGATCTGGAACGCGTGCTCGATGCGGCCAAGGCCGTGGCCATTCCGGCCGATCAGCGCATCCTGCATGCGATTCCACGCGAGTACGTGCTGGACGATTCGCAGGAAGGCATCCGCAACCCGGTCGGCATGACCGGCGTGCGCCTGGAGGTGCACGCGCACCTGGTGGTGTGCGCGCAGTCGGCCGCGGCCAACATCACCAAGTGCGTGCAGAAGTGCGGCCTGCAGGTGGACGATCTGGTGCTGTCGTCGTTGGCCTCCTCGGTGGCCGTGCTGACCGCCGACGAGCGCGAGCTGGGCGTGGTGCTGGTGGACATCGGCGCCGGCACCACCGATCTGGCGGTGTACGTGCAAGGCGCGATCTGCCACACCGCCTCGCTGCCGATCGCCGGCGACCACGTCACCAACGACATCGCGCACATGCTGCGCACGCCCACACCGGAAGCCGAACAGATCAAGGTGCGCTATGCCTGCGCTCTGGCGCAGCTGGCCACCGCCGAAGAAAGCATCCAGGTGCCGTCGGTGGGCGACCGCCCGCCGCGCCGCATGCCACGGCATGCGCTGGCGCAGGCGGTGCAAGGCCGGTACGAAGAAATCTTCGAGATGGTGCAGGCCGAACTGCGCCGTTCGGGTTTTGAAGAAATGGTGCGCGCCGGCATGGTGCTCACCGGCGGCGCCTCGAAGATGGAAGGCGTGGTCGAGCTGGCCGAAGAAATGCTGCAGATGCCGGTGCGTGTGGGCATTCCGCAGCACGTCACCGGCCTGGGCGAAGTCGTCGGCAACCCGGTGCACGCTTCCGGCGTGGGCCTGCTGCTGATGGGCAGCCAGATCGAACATCCGCGCCGTCCGTCGATCCCGACCGGGCGCGCGGGCAGCTTGTTCAAGAAATTGAAGAACTGGTATCGCGGCGAATTTTGAGGGCCGGGATTCGGGATTTGAGATTCGGGATTGGAAAGAGCGAAAGAAAAGCAGGGCGGCGGCGAAGATAAGTAGAGAGCGGCGAGCAGGTAGGCGGTAAACTTTTTTGCAGGCATTGCGTCGAGGAGCAGGTGTGGTGAGTCGTTGAGCGCATAGCGCATCGATGACCGCGCAACCGAGGCCCGACTTTCAAACAACAACACTCGCCGTGATGCGGAGTGGGCAGGGACCAACGCTGTTGCGAATCCCCGATCCCCACCCCCCAATTCCGGCTCAAGAGGACACTGACATGGCACATTTCGAACTGATTGAAAAAATGGCTCCCAACGCGGTCATCAAGGTCGTTGGCGTCGGCGGCGGTGGCGGCAATGCCGTCGCGCACATGGTCAACACCAATGTCGATGGCGTGGAATTCATCACCGCCAACACCGACTCGCAGGCGATCAAGAACTGCGGGGCCAAGTTGCAGCTGCAGCTCGGCACCAACGTCACCAAGGGCCTGGGTGCGGGCGCCAATCCGGAGGTCGGCCGTCAGGCCGCGCTGGAAGACCGCGAGCGCATCATGGACGCGCTGCAGGGTGCGGACATGGTCTTCATCACCGCCGGCATGGGCGGCGGTACCGGCACCGGTGCGGCACCGGTCGTCGCACAGCTGGCCAAGGAAATGGGCATCCTGACCGTGGCCGTGGTCACCAAGCCGTTCCCGTTCGAAGGCCGTCGCCGCATGCAGGTTGCGCTGAAGGGCATCGAAGAGTTGAGCCAGCATTGCGATTCGCTGATCACCATCCCCAATGAAAAGCTGATCACCGTGCTGGGCCGCAACGCCACCATGATCCAGGCGTTCCGTGCCGCCAACGACGTGCTGCAGGGTGCCGTGCAGGGCATCGCCGACCTGATCGTGCGTCCGGGCCTGATCAACGTCGACTTCGCCGACGTGCGCACCGTGATGTCGGAAATGGGTCTGGCCATGATGGGCACCGGCTCGGCACGTGGCGATGACCGCGCGCAGGCCGCCGCCGAAGCCGCCATCCAGAACCCGCTGCTGGACGATGTGAACCTGGCCGGTGCCAACGGCATCCTGGTGAACATCACCGCCGGCCCGGATTTCACCATGTCCGAGTTCGACGAGATCGGCCGCACCATCGAAGCGTTCGCTTCCGAAGATGCGACCGTGGTCGTGGGCACCGTGCTCGACCCGGACATGCAGGACGAAGTGCGCGTGACCGTGGTCGCCACCGGCCTGAACCGTGCGGTTGCCCGTCAGACCCAGCGTCCGGACCAGCGCGCCCCGATCAAGCTGGTGCGCAACGCCACCACCGGCCAGCCGGAGTTCGGCGACTTCGACGCCTCCAGCGGCGATGCGGTGTCCAAGGCCGTCGGCGGCAGCATGGGTCTGGGCCTGCGTCGTCCGAGCAGCGATTCGGTCGGCAGCAGCCACAGCACCGGCAATTCCGCACCGCCGGCCGCAGACCTGCCCAACGATTACCTGGACATTCCGGCGTTCCTGCGCCGCCAGGCCGACTGAGGGGCGCCGGCGGCGCCGCCACGGCGGCGTCGCCCGTCCCACCCGGGGGTTGCCTCGGGGCTGTAATGCCATGTCCTTTCTGCCGGATCGGTGACGGTCCGGCAGCTTTTGCACTGGCGTGACCGCAGGATTACAGCGCCCGTCACGCGCAACTTGTTAAAATTCGGATAACCTCACCGGATTAGACAGCCGGTTCAGCGTCTGTCTGCATTGTTCCCCCAGACTTCGCATATGACCCAGCAACGCACCCTCAAGAACACCATTCGCGCCACCGGCGTCGGCCTCCACAGCGGCGACAAGGTCTATATGACGCTGCGACCGGCCCCGGTCGACCATGGCGTGGTGTTCCGACGTGTGGACCTGGAACCGGTGGTCGAAGTGCCGGCCGATGCGGAGCTGGTCACCGAGACCACGCTGTGTACCGGTCTGACCTGCAACGGCGCCAAGATCCAGACCGTCGAGCACCTGATGTCGGCGCTGGCCGGGCTGGGCGTGGACAATGTCATCGTCGAACTGTCGTCGGCCGAGTTGCCGATCATGGATGGCTCGTCCGGCCCGTTCGTGTTCCTGCTGCAGTCGGCAGGCATCGTCGAGCAGGACAAGCCCAAGCGTTTCATCCGCATCAAACAGCCGGTGGAAGTGCGCGAGGGCGACAAGGTCGCGCGCTTCGAGCCGTATGACGGCTACAAGCTGGGCTTCACCATCGAATTCAACCACCCGATGATCCCGGCCAAGCAGTCACGCCAGGAAATCGAGTTCTCCACCTCGGCCTACGTCAAGGAAATCTCGCGCGCCCGTACCTTCGGCTTCATGCGCGACCTGGAGTACATGCGCGAGCGCAACCTGGGCCTGGGCGGCTCGATGGACAACGCCATCGTGCTGGACGAGTTCCGCGTGCTCAACGAGGATGGCCTGCGCTACACCAACGAATTCGTCCGCCACAAGATCCTGGACGCCATTGGCGACCTGTATCTGGCTGGCGGCGCCATCCTGGGCGCCTATGAGGGCTTCAAGTCCGGCCACGCGCTCAACAACAAGCTGGTGCGCGCCCTGCTGGCGGATCAGGCTGCCTGGGAATGGGTGAGTTACCCGCAAGGGTCCCAGCAGCCGCCGGTCACCTACGCCAGCCCTGTCTACGCCTGAAGGCGCTGATCGAACCCCGCGCAGCGGGCGACGGGCGCGGCCAAGGCCCAGCGTTGCAGCGCCCGGCATCCGCTGGTCGTGTCACGCGTGCCATCTACCCTGACGCACCCGAGTATTCGGCAGCGTTTGTGTCAGGGAATGCCGCAATCGGCATTCAAAGTGTGAACTCTGTCGGATTTCAGGCCGGCTCTTAACCTTTATTTAAGACTTCTCTAACTCCTGCGGCCTCCACGCCCGCTAGGATGCGTCGAGTCGTGCGTGGTCTTCGCAGTCTTTTCACGCACGGGTGGTCGCTTCGAGAAGGCGGCCAGGACGTCACCGCTTGGTCGGTAAGACGTCCTGCAAGGACGCCAGCGCTTCGCGCAGACCTTTGTGCGTGGCTTCGGATACCGGCCGTGGACGGTTGCGGTTCTGCTGTATTGGGGAATGCAGCGGAGTGCTTGCTGTCTTGACGGTCACTGCGGTGGCCTTCAATCCGAGGGATCGGGCGGCATCAAGGAGTTGGGTCTCGGCAAGCCGCACCTTGGCATGCCAGATCGGTGAATCAACCAGAAAAACGAGCTGTTCGCCTCGGACATTGGCCAACCGGCAACGGCTGGCCAGATGGGGCGGTAACAGGGGACGCAACTGCCGGTCCAGCGCATCGAGCCACAAGGCCCGGCGCAACGGGTCGCCAGCCTTTTCCCCCAGCGCGGCCTCGATGGCCGGTTGTGGTGTGGAGGGGTTGCGTGCGTTGGACTTGGGCTTGGACATGACACTCATATGGCGTTGAAAAAAGTTGTAATCAAATCCCGTCAGACACGGGCAGAACGATTGACCCGGCAGATCCAGGGCTTTGCCGCAGATCGGCCGATGCTCGTCCTGGGCGCGGTACTGGGCCTGGGCATGCTGATGGGCGTCGGCGCGAGTACCGCGACCGGCATGGTGACCAATTCCGCGCTGCAGGCCAAGGTCGCGCAGCAGCAGGTCGAGCTGGCCCAGGCGCAGCGCGCCTCGCAGGCGCAGGTCAACGCGCTGGCGGCCCGCATGGGCGAGCTGCAGGCGCAGGCTACCCGCCTCAATGCACTGGGTGAGCGGTTGACCGAAATGGGCAAGCTGAAGGACGGCGAGTTCGACTTCGACGAGCCGGTCGGCGTCGGTGGCGGCGACGAGCCGGTCAGCGACATGCCGGTGAAGGAGCTCACCGAGACGTTGGGCCAGGTCGAACAGCAGTTTTCCGCCTCCGGGCAGCAACTGAACGTGCTGGCCTCGCTGATGTTCGATCATCAGCTCGAGCAGAACGCGGTGCCGTCGCGGATGCCGATCCGCAACACCTACATCACCTCCGGTTTTGGCGGCCGCGCCGACCCGTTCGATGGCGGCTCGGCCTTCCACAAGGGTGTGGATTTCCATGCCAACGTGGGCGACCCGGTGATGTCGGTCGCCGACGGCGTGGTCAGCTATGCCGGCGTGCGCGGCGGTTACGGCAATGTGGTCGAGGTGGACCACGGCAACGGCTACGTGACCCGCTATGCCCACAACTCGCGGCTGGTGGTGAAGGTGGGCGACCTGGTCCGTGCCGGCCAGCAGGTGGCCAGGGCCGGTTCCAGCGGCCGGTCCACCGGCGCACACGTGCATTTCGAGGTCTGGGCGGACGGGCGCGTGGTCAATCCGCGCAAGTTCCTGGGCGACACCAACACGCCGGTGGGGCGCCGAGGGCGCGGTTGACGAAGGCATGGCAGGCTCCCGCGGAGCTGCTTGATTCGTGAAGGCTCGCCCCAAGCTACAATAGGGTGTTGCCATGACAGGGCGCAGTGCGCCCTGTTTCGTTTACGGCGGTCGGGTCTTGGGGACCGGCGTCGGTCAAACCGTTCCTTTTCAACCGGTTTCTTCAATGATCAACAGTCTGCTTACCCGTGTCTTTGGCAGTCGTAACGAACGCCAGCTGCGCCAGCTCAACCGCCTCGTCACCCAGATCAATGCGCTGGAGCCGACGATCGAGAAGCTCTCCGACGCCGAGCTGCAAGCCAAGACCCCGGAGTTCAAGCAGCGGCTTGCCGCCGGCGAGTCCCTGGACAAGATCCTGCCCGAAGCCTTTGCGGTGTGCCGCGAGGCCAGCCGCCGCGTGCTGGGCATGCGCCATTACGATGTGCAGCTGATCGGCGGCATGGTGCTGCACCTGGGCAAGATCGCCGAGATGCGCACCGGCGAAGGCAAGACCCTGGTGGCGACCCTGCCGGTGTACCTCAACGCGCTGCAGGGCGAGGGCGTGCACGTGGTCACGGTCAACGACTACCTGGCGCGTCGCGACTCCGCGCAGATGGGCAAGTTGTACAACTGGCTGGGCCTGAGCGTGGGCGTGGTGTATCCGGGCATGCCGCATAGCGACAAGCATGCCGCCTACGCTGCCGACATCACCTACGGCACCAATAACGAGTTCGGCTTCGACTACCTGCGCGACAACATGGCGCTGTCGCGGGCCGACCGTTACCAGCGCAACCTGCATTACGCCATCGTCGACGAAGTCGACTCGATCCTGATCGACGAAGCGCGCACCCCGCTGATCATTTCCGGCCCGGCCGACGAGTCGCCGGAGCTGTACATCCGCGTCAACCGCATCGTGCCGCAGCTGACCAAGCAGGAAAGCGAGGAAGGCGAGGGCGATTACTGGATCGACGAGAAGGGCAAGCAGGTGCATCTGTCCGAGGCGGGCATGGGCCACGCCGAAGAACTGCTGATGCAGGCCGGCATCCTGGAAAATGCCGAAGACGGCCTGTATGCCGCGCAGAACCTGAGCGTGGTGCACCACCTCAACGCCGCGCTGCGTGCGCATGCGATCTATCAGCGCGATGTGGACTACATCGTGCGCGATGGCGAAGTGGTCATCGTCGACGAGTTCACCGGCCGTACCCTGTCCGGGCGGCGCTGGTCCGACGGCCTGCACCAGGCGGTCGAGGCCAAGGAAGGCGTGCCGGTCCAGCGCGAGAACCAGACGCTGGCCAGCATCACCTTCCAGAACCTGTTCCGCATGTACAAGAAGCTGTCCGGCATGACCGGTACGGCCGATACCGAAGCCTACGAATTCCAAAGCATCTACGGCCTGGAAGTGGTGGTGATCCCGACCAACCGCCCGACCGTGCGCAAGGATCATCCGGACCAGGTGTTCCTCAACCGCAAGGGCAAGTTCAATGCGGTGCTGGCCGATATCGAAGACTGCGCCAAGCGTGGCCAGCCGGTGCTGGTGGGTACCACCTCGATCGAAACCTCGGAGATGCTCTCCGAGCACCTGCGCAAGGCAGGCGTGAAGCACGAAGTGCTCAACGCCAAGCAGCATGAGCGCGAAGCCACCATCGTGGCCAACGCCGGCCAGCCGGGCGCGGTGACCATTGCCACCAACATGGCCGGTCGCGGTACCGACATCGTGCTGGGTGGGTCGCTCGAGTCCGAATACCACGCACTCGGCGAGGAGGCGACCGAAGAAGCGCGCTTCCAGGTCAAGACCGAATGGCAACGTCGGCACGACGCGGTCAAGGCGGCCGGCGGCCTGCACATCATCGGGACCGAGCGCCACGAATCGCGCCGTATCGACAACCAGCTGCGCGGCCGTGCCGGTCGTCAGGGCGACCCGGGGTCGTCGCGCTTCTATCTGTCGCTGGAAGACAACCTGATGCGCATCTTCGCCTCGGACTGGGTGCAGAAGGCGATGCGCATGATGGGCATGAAGGAAGACGACGTCATCGAAGATCGCCTGGTCAGCCGGCAGATCGAAAAGGCGCAGCGCAAGGTGGAAGCGCACAACTTCGACATCCGCAAGAACCTGCTGGATTTCGACGACGTCAACAACGACCAGCGCAAGGTGATCTACGCCCAGCGCGACGAGTTGCTGGATGCCGAATCGGTCAAGGACAACGTCGACGGCATCCGCGGCGATGTGATCTACGACCTGGTCGCACGCTTCGTGCCGCCCAACTCGGTGGACGAACAGTGGGACCTGCAGGGCCTGGAAGCCACGCTGGAATCGGAACTGGGCATGCCGCTTGCGCTGCGCGAAATGGCACGCACCCAGGAAGAACTGGACGCCGAACAGATTGCCGCCAAGGTGCAGGCAGCGGTGGACGCGCACTTTGCCGAGAAGGAAGCGGCCGTGGGCAACGACACCATGCGCGCACTGGAAAAGCACGTGATGCTGACCGTGCTCGACCAGGGCTGGAAGGAGCATCTGGCCAAGATGGATTACCTGCGCCAGGGCATCTACCTGCGTGGTTACGCGCAGAAGCAGCCCAAGCAGGAATACAAGAAGGAAGCCTTCGAGCTGTTCTCCGAAATGCTGGAGAACGTCAAGCGCGAGGTGATCAACCTGCTGGCACGCGTGCGTATCCGCAGCGAAGACGAAGTGGCCGAACTGGAAGAGCAGGAGCGTCGCCAGGCCGAAGCCCGCCTGATGGCTTCGCAGTTCCAGCACCAGGATGCCGGCGGCTATGGTGCCGACGAAGAAGTGGAACAGATGCAGGGCGCCAACGCCCCGGTGCCGGTCTCGCAGGTCACCCGCGACGAACCCAAGGTCGGCCGCAACGACCCATGCCCCTGCGGCAGCGGCAAGAAGTACAAGCATTGCCACGGTCAGCTCAGCTGAGCTGAGCTGCATTGATTGAAAAGCCCCGCCTAGTGCGGGGCTTTTTTTCGCTGTCACTCCTGGGGCGCGCACGGTCTTAACGAACGCCTCATCGAACGCCACGCGGCCCTGCAGATGGCCTGCATATCAGATATGCATTGCTAGGAAAAACCCCACACTGCCGTCAGGCGCATCCCCACGCTGCACCGGGTCAGTCGGCCTAGGTCGTGGCGCGATGACCATTTACCTTTGTGAGCCGCGTTGCCTGCACGACGCCGGGTCTCAGCTCACGACGAAAATCCGTGCAATGCGGCGTCATCGTGTCCTTGATCAATCTACAAAATGGAGCTTCATGAACAGGATCTATCGCCTGGTGCGTAACCGCGCCACCGGCTCGATGCAGGTTGCATCTGAATTGGCCACGTCTCACGGTTCCTCTGCCCGCGCCACCGGCAGCGTCAGCCATCGTTCGCCGCTGACTGCGGCGATGCTGGCTGCGCTCGGCCTGGTTGCAGCGCCTTCCGGGTTTGCCGCCGTATTCGATTTCAACAGCGATGACACCATCACCAGCTCGCGTGTATATGCCGAGGGCTTTCGCGTTGGCCCAAACGGCACCGTTGTCGTCGATGTCAGCGGCACCGCTGTAGTTACTTCCGAGGAGGATATCTCTCTCGGCAGCACCGCAGCCGGCAATGGCACCCTGCGCCTCACCGGCCCGGGGGCACGCCTTGCCATCAATAGCGGATTCTGGGACCTGCTCGTGGGCGATGCCGGCATCGGCAACATGACCCTGCAGGACGGCAGTCAGGCCACCACGGCGGGCTTGATGACCTTGGGCAACCAGCAGGGCAGTACCGGCAATGTGCTGGTCACTGGTGCTGGCTCGGCACTTACCGCCCGCAATATCATCGTCGGCCGCGGCGGCACCGGCATCATGGAGATCACCAACGGCGGCACCGTCACGACAACACGGCCCTACTCAGTGGTCAATGACTACGGCATGAGCCTTGGTCACAGCACCAATGGCGCCGGTACGGTCAATGTCAGCAACGGCGGTACTCTGGCCATCACCGACAATTTCTTGTTGGTCGGCATGGTCCGCGACGGCACTCTCAACGTCGGCAACGGCGGCACGGTCAACGCAGACCGCGGTGTGCATCTGGGCGGCACCCTCATCAACCTTACCAACAACGGCACCAGCAATGGCACCGTGAACGTGGCCGATGGCGGTGAGCTCAATACCGCAGAGCTGATGCTCGGTGTACAGAGCGATTCCAGCGGCGTGGTGACCGTGACCGGCACGGGCAGGATCAACGCAGACACGGTCTCGGTCGGCTCCAACGGAGATGGAAGTCTGACCCTGTCCGGCGGCGCTGTGCTCCGCGCAACCACCGACGTGCGCGCTGAGCGCCCGAACGGCATCAGTGACGACTTTGGCCAGACCGGCCGTATCGTGGTCAGCGGTGCCGGTTCGGCGATCGAAGCCCCTCGCGTGGATGTCAGCAATGAGCTGCTGGTTGAAAGCGGTGCGGCGATCCGTTCGACCACTGCCACCATCAAGGATTCCTACGCCAATACGCGGACCAACGCGACACTTACCGGTGCTGGTTCCAGCTGGACCAATAGTGGTGCGATGCGGACCTTCACCAACGTTGAGGTACTCGATGGCGCAGTCATCAATACGGATACCTTATCGATTTCCGGCGGACTTAACTCCTCGACGTTTGCGCCCCGGCTTGAGCACGATCAGGTTCGTGTCAGTGGTGTTGGATCAGCGATCGCAGCAGCCAACGGCCTTACCGTTGGAGGCACGGTGTTTGAACCGTATGGCGTGCTCAGCGCGAGCAGCGGCGGCCGCATCGATGGAGGCAGCGGGATTACGCTGGGCAGCGCAGGTTATCTGGCTTTAGGTGGGGGCATGGACCAGTGGTCGATCGCCAACACTGCGCCGGCCTGGCGCGCTGCCGAAGCGCCTGGGCAATTATCTGCATCGCCAATCTTGATGCAGGCGAACTCCGGTGGTTTGGTGTTCAATCACACTGGCGATGCCACCTTGCCGAACGCCATCAGCAGCGTGCCTAGCGGCAATTCGTGGGTTAGCGGGCAACTGCTACAACTCTCTGGCAACACTCGTCTGGATGGCAATCTGACCGCGTTCGGCGGTGAGATCAATGTCACCGGCGGCACGCTAATTATTAACTCGGATCTTTATACCGGTCAGGGTTACACAGATCCTAGCCGAGCATTTGTCCAGGAGATCCTTGTGTCCGGCGGCACTCTTGTGCTTAACGGTACGTCAGGTTTTCAACAACAGATCAATCTGGGTAGCACGGTCGAGACTGTACGCAGCTCGATTGCTGTGGTAGCTGGCGAAGGCATCCTGGCCGGTAACGCCAGGCTCGGGGACACCTTTCTTGGCGACGGTGGCACTTTGTCGCCGGGCCAGAACGGCATCGGCAAGATGACCTTCGATGGAGACCTATACCTTGCTGCAAATAATGGGTTGGGCGCCACGATTAGCGGCACCTCGTTCTATGACGTCGATGTGCTCGGCAACGGCCAGAGCGATCAGCTCGCCGTGAGCGGCACGGCCTATCTGGGCCGTACCTCCGGCTTGACCAACACCGCCGACGCCGCGTTGCGCGTGACTGCGCTGGACCCGTCTGTCAGTTATCAGAACGGCCAGACATATACGATTCTGGAGGCAGCTGGCGGGGTGCAGGGCCGCTTCGACCAAGTGACCTCGCGCTCTGCCTTTATCGACCCGAGCGTTGTCTATACCGCCAACCAGGTGCAGTTGACCCTCGCGGTGAAGGACACCACTCCGCCTGTCACTCCGGCCCCACCTGTCGATCCGGGTACTCCGGTCACCCCGGTCGATCCGGTTACGCCGGTGACACCTGCGCCGCCGATCGCTCCTGTCACCCCGGTTGCTCCCATTGCCCCGCCTTTGGTGTTCGGTACGGTCGCAATCAGCGGCAACCAGCGTGCTACCGCCGCGGCATTGGATACGCTGCGGCAATCCGGTGATGCACTGGCGCTCTATAACGGCCTGCTGATCATGGATGCCGATACTGCCCGTGCGGCATTCGATGACCTCTCGGGTGAAGTCCACGCCAGCAATCGGGCACTGCTATTGGAGGATCGCTTCCTGCGCGAAGGGATCAGCCAGCACCTGCGTCAGACCTCAAGCATCGCCGAAGACGGCGGTGCATCGGGTTGGGTCGCCGGCAGCGGCGCTTCCAATCGGCAGGATGGTGATGGCTCCGCTGCCCGTGCTCGCCAGAATCGCGACGGCCTGATGGCCGGTGTGGACTGGTCGTTTGGCGAGCGTTGGACGGTCGGGCTTGCCGCCGGTGCCGAGTCGCTACGTCAGCAGCTCCAGGCGCGTAACGCGTCCTCCGACGTCGATGCGGTGCATGCCGGGCTATACGCTGGCTATCGTGGCGAGGCTGTATGGATCGACGGCGGTGCCAGCTATGCGGACTACCAGATAGACACCGAACGCACTGTCGGCGTGGGAACCGGTATTGCCCAGCGCTTGGACGGTCGTTACGACGCCGACGCAGTGTCGGCTTTTGTTGAGGGCGGCTGGGACTTCGAGCTGGGGACGCTCACGTTGACCCCATACGTCGCCGCGGCTTACACGCGGTTGTCCACTGACGCGGGAGTGGAAGCTGGCGGCAGTGCGGCGCTGGCGATTGATGCCAGCAAGGATGAAGTGTGGACGTCCACCGCTGGCGTGCGAGCTTCTTGGGATATCAGTGGCGGTCTGCAAGATGGTGCACGCCTGGAAGCTGGCTTGGCCTGGCAGAATGCCGCCGGTGAACTACGCGCCGATTCCAGGCAACGCTTCGTTGCCGGCAGCAGCACATTTACTGTTGGCGGTGTACCGCTGGCACGCAATGTCGGCATCGCCGAGCTCGGCGTCTCCCTCAACACCTCCGCCAACAGTCGCCTGTCGCTAGTCGGACAGGGACGTGCCGGCGATGGTCAGCGTGAGGTGGGCGCGCAGTTGAACTGGAAGGTGGCGTTCTAAGCGGCATCGGTCTGCTTTTAACCTACATCGAATGGCTCCGTGAGGAGCCATTCGTCATTTCAGGACTTCGCGCGGGTTTTCAGCCAGCGGTCGCTAGTCTGGATCTCCATCGGCGCTTCCAACCACACAGACGCTGCCGACCATTGATGTTCCGATTCTGGGCGACGCCAAAGCCTCGCGCACGGACGGCCCTCAAGCACCCCGACCGGTACGTGACGATGCCTCCTGGCATAGGCTGCCAGCCATGTTGCTCTCGCGTCGTCAGTCGCCTCTTCTTGGGTTCTGGTCTCGCCTGCCCAGGCAAGGCGTATGCTCGCCGCTACGTCCGGCGTGGAGTGCGTCATGTCGCAACTGTCGAGCCAGCAACTGAAAGTGTTCGTGCCTGCGCGCGATTATGCGGTGTCGCAGCGGTTCTATCGTGCGCTGGGATTCGTGCAGGAAGACGAGGTCGGCAATGTGACCTGCTTTCGGCACGGTGCGCACTGTGCGTTCCTGCTGCAGGATTTCTATGTGCGCGAACTGGCCGAAAACCTGATGTTGCACCTGTGGGTGGACGATGCCGACGGGTGGTGGCAGCACGTGCACGACACCGAACTGGATGCGCAGTTTGGAGTGACCTGCAGCGCGCCGGAAGATCGGCCGTGGGGCGCACGCGATTTCACCTTGCACGATCCCAGCGGTGTGCTCTGGCGCATCGGGCATCCACTGTAGGCGTGAATCGGGAATCGGGAATGGGGAATTGCAAGGGCGGGCATGGTGCGTGCTTCAACCGATTCCCGATTCCCGATTCCCGATTCCCGAATCTCCAATCCCCGCCGCCAAGCGATTGCACTGAACGGCTCACTCGCGGCACTCTTGTGCCATGCCTGATTCTCTAAGATCCATCCACGTCGTTGCCGGCGTGATCACCGACGCCCGCGGCCGCATCCTGCTGACCCGCCGTACCGAAACCCGCGACATGCCCGGCCTGTGGGAGTTTCCGGGTGGCAAGCGCGAACCTGGCGAAACCTCCGAACAGGCGCTGGTGCGCGAACTCAACGAAGAGCTCGGTATCGAGGCGCAGGTCGGCGAGTGGCTGATGGACGTGCCGCAGTTGTACCCGGACAAGCGGCTGCGCCTGGAAGTGCGCCACATCACCGCATGGAAAGGCAGCCCGCGCGGCCGCGAAGGCCAGGCGATGACCTGGGTGGCCGCCGACAAGCTGACTCGTTATTCGATGCCGCCGGCCGATGTGCCGGTGGTCGGTGTGCTGCGCCAGCCCGACCGCTATCTGATCACGCCCGAGCCGGACGATGACGCGCTGTGGCTGGAAGGCCTGGAGCGTGCGCTGCAGGACGGCATCACGCGCATCCAGTTGCGTGCGCGGCAGGCCGAACCGGCGCGCTGGCAGGCCTTGCTGCAGCAGGTGATGCGCCTGCGCGGCCGTACGCGCGCGCAACTGCTGCTCAACCGTGACATCGCACTGGCCGGCGAACTCGGCATCGGCGTGCATCTGGGCTCGGAGCAACTGGCCAGCCTGCAGCAGCGCCCGTTGCCGGCCGAGCAGCCGGTCGCCGCCTCGTGTCACGGGCTGGAAGACCTGCGCCACGCCCAGCGTCTTGGCTGCGATTTTGCGGTGCTGGGCCCGGTGCAGGCAACCGCGTCGCATCCGGGTGCGACACCCTTGGGATGGGATGGGTTCGAACGCCTGCGCGAGCAGGTCTCCTTGCCGATCTACGCACTCGGTGGCATGCAGGTCGACGACCTGCGCGAAGCCCGTTCGCATGGCGCGCAAGGCATCGCGGCGATTCGCGCGCTGTGGCCGCAGTGACCCTGCAGTCAGCGATCTTGGTGGTATTCGGCGGATTGCCGGGCGTCGGCAAGAGTTCCATTGCCCAGGCGCTGCTCACGCAATGCACTGCGTTTTATTTGCGTATCGATACGATCGAGCAGTCACTACGCGAAAGTGGTGCGCTCGCCAACGACGTCGGAGCAGCCGGCTACATGACCGCCTACGCACTTGCCGAGGCCAATCTGCAACTGGGTCACGTGGTGGTCGCCGATTGTGTGAACCCATTGCCGGTCACCCGTGAAGCGTGGCGCGATGTAGCGCGTCGCACACGGAGCCGCTTGCTGGAGATCGAGGTAGTGTGCAGCGATCGCAACGTGCATCGGCAGCGCGTGGAATCGCGGCAGAGCGACGTGGTCGGATTGCGCGTGCCGGGGTGGGCCTCCGTGCTCGCGCATGATTACGTGGCCTGGACCGAGCCGCACTGGGTGATCGACAGCGCCGTGCTGAGCCCGCAGCAGGCGGTCACGCAGATCATGGGCCGGCTTGTCGCATAGCCTGCAGGCGTCACCTATGAGGCATGAGGCTCGGGGTCTCTGAGCCGATACGCTCACTGCCTCGCAGCCCACACCACCATCGTCACCATCACCGATTGCCGGGCAATGCGCCGTCGCATGTACTTGGCCGCTGCAATCCGCTCACGCCGGGCGCTGCGCTAAAACGTCACCCAGAAGCAGTTGTACTGCCGGCGCAGCCGCAACACGCTGCTTGCCGGCGCGCCGCTGGCGAGGTTCTGTTCCAGGCGCAGGCCCCAGGGCCGCGGGCGGCTTGGCGGTGCCGGGAGTGGGGCGTCGATGGCGCTGCCGTCCAGGGATGGCGCCGCTGCCGTGCCGGCATCGGCTTCCCAGGTCGGCGGATCGCGTTGCGGGTACATCGGCACGATGTCCAGCAATGGGCGTTGCACGATCGCTTCCAGCCGGCTCAGCACTTGGTTGGCAGCGGCGTCGGACTGGCCGCTCCACAGGTAGAGGCTGGAGAGCCGATTGACGTCGCGGCTGTCCACCGCCAGTTGCAGCAATGACACCAGCTCGCTCAGCCGGCGCGGGCAGCCGTAGCGATACAGGCCGGTGTTGCCCTGTGTGCGCGTGGGCGGCGGCGCGCGCTCCGCAGCGCCGACATCTTCGCAGCGGCGGTCGGTGAACATGGTCTGCCCGTCCGGCGTGACGCAGCGACGGATCTCCTGTGCCTGCACGCCGGTAGCGGCAGACAGGCCAAGCAGCAGCAACAGCATGGGCGGGATGCGAGGCATCCACGCAGCGTAGCCGGCCACGTGTGAGCTGGCGACAAACACCAGGATTCATGGCCCTCCAGGTCTGGTGCCGCCGGCCACGCCTGCGTGGTGGACTTGCTGACAGTCCCCGATGTGGCAGGTATGCGGGTTGCCGACTTGCGCCGTGCGCAGCAAGTGCGAGCCGGCGGTGAGGTAGCGCACGTGCGGCGCGTTGCCCGTGGCCAGGTGCGCTGCTGCGATCAGCGACCGAGCAGCTGCAGCACCTGGGTGGTCGGCTTGGCCAGGTTGAGCGTGTAGAAGTGCAGCGCCGGCGCGCCGCCGGCGATCAGGCGCTGGCACAACGTGGCCACCACTTCCGCACCGAAGGCACGCACCGCGTCGGCATCGTCGCCATAGGACTGCATCTTCTTGCCGATCCAGCGCGGAATCTCCGCGCCGCACTGCTCGGAAAAGCGCCGCAATTGCGAAAAATTGGAGATCGGCATGATGCCGGGAATGATCGGGATCGCCACGCCCATGCGCTGTACCGCATCGCGGAAATGGAAGTAGGCATCGGCGTTGTAGAAATACTGGGTGATGGCCGCATCCGCGCCGGCATCCACCTTGGCCTTGAAATAGCGCAGATCGCTCAGCGCATCGGCCGCCTGCGGATGGGTTTCCGGATAGGCGCCCACTTCGATCCGGAAGGCATCGCCGTGCTCGGCGCGGATGAAGGCGATCAGGTCCGAGGCGTAGCGCAGGTCGCCGGGATGGCCCATGCCCGAGGGCAGGTCGCCGCGCAGCGCCACGATGCGGGTGCAGCCGATGGCGCGATACAACTTGAGCAGTTCGCGGATCTCCTGGCGGCTGCCGCCGACGCAGGACAGGTGCGGCGCCGCTTCGAATCCGTGCTTCTGCTTGAGATGGCGCACCGTCTCGGAGGTGTAGCTGAGCGTGGAGCCGCCGGCACCGAAGGTGCACGAGACATATTCCGGCGCGTAGCCTTTCAACCTGGTCGCGGTGCGGTCCAGCTGCGCGCGCTGGTCGTCGGTCTTGGGCGGATAGAACTCGAAACTGAGATGCGTCATCGCGGCGGCTTCTGCGGATCGTGCCGGCATACTATCGCTTCATCGCGATGAATGCATATCTGGTGGCGCATGATGCTGGGCACCGCATCTGCGCGCCGTGCAGGCAGCCAAAAGGTGCAGCGGCTGGAAGGGCCGAGCCTGCTTCTGCGCGCTTGTCTCGATCTACGTTGCACGCGGTAAGCTCAGGCACCCCACGCCACTTGACCGGAGCGCAACATGCAAGAAGAAATGGACGTAATCGCCGAATCGTTGGGCCGCATCTGGGTTGCACTGGCGCGTAGCGTCGGCGATCTGGCGCTGGCGCTGGCCGAGCAGCCCGGCGTGGATGGCAACAAGTTGCTGAGCGACTTTGCCGCGCGTCTGCCGTCGGGCCAGGACGACGGTACTTCCAAGGTGTTCGAGGCGATCCGCCAGTACATCAATCAGGACGTGGTCCCCGGCGAGGAATGAACGCTGCCACGCGCGTCTGCTGCTGGCAGGCGCGCGATGCAACATGCGGCATCTGCGCCGCACGTTGACGTCTGCCTGCCTACACTGGGCGCCCCTCAACGGAGCGCCCGCATGAGCGACACCACGATGACCGCCATCGCCATCCGCGATGGCAAGGGCGACGCCGATGCGCTGTACGCCACCGAGCAACCGCGCCCGCGTGCGGCACCGGGGCAAGTGCTGATCCGCGTGCATGCCGCCGGCATCAACCGGCCCGACCTGCTGCAACGCGCCGGCCACTATCCGCCGCCGCCGGGCGCGCCGGAAACGCTGGGCCTGGAAGTTGCCGGCGAGATCGTGGAGCCCGCCGGTCGCTGGAAGGTCGGCGACCGTGTCTGCGCCTTGCTGGGCGGCGGCGGGTACGCGCAATACGCCGCGGTCGATGCGCGCCATGTGCTGCCGATTCCTTCAGGCATGGATCTGGTGCAGGCGGCCGCGCTGCCGGAGACCATCTTCACCGCCTACACCAACCTATTCGAACATGGTCAGCTGGCAGCCGGCCAATGGCTGCTGCTGCATGGGGCGACGTCCGGAATCGGCGTCACCGCCATCCAGATGGCCAAGGCTGCCGGTGCGCACGTGCTGGCCACCGCACGCTCGGCAGCCAAGGCGGCGCAGGCGCGCGAGCTGGGCGCCGATATCGCCATCGACTCCACCCGTGAGTCGTTCGTCGACGTGGCCAAGGCGCACGCCGGGGTGGATGTGGCGCTCGACATGGTGGGTGCGGCCGTCTTTGCGCAGACGCTCGACGCGCTCAACCCGCGCGGACGCATCGTCTATATCGCCTCGCAGGCCGGGTCCACCATCGAGGTGCCGATCCCGCAGCTGATGCGCAAGCAGGCCATCCTGACCGGCTCGACCCTGCGCCCGCGCAATGCCGATGAAAAGGCGCGGCTCGCAGCAGAGGTCGAACGCGT
Source organism: Xanthomonas cannabis pv. cannabis (assembly GCF_000802365.1). Lineage (GTDB taxonomy): Bacteria > Pseudomonadota > Gammaproteobacteria > Xanthomonadales > Xanthomonadaceae > Xanthomonas > Xanthomonas cannabis. Next base: position 15,646 of record NZ_JSZE01000049.1, on the reverse strand, counting down.
GGTGTGGCCCTGGATCGAACAGGGCAAGATCCGCGTGCTGATCGACAAGCGGTTCCCGCTCAGCGAGGCGGCCGCCGCGCACCGCTATCTGGAGCAGGGCAGCCACCTGGGCAAGGTGGTGCTGGAAATGTGAGCGCACGCGATCAGCAGCCTGGCGATGCGACGGTAGGCCAGGCTGCTGTGCTGGTGCTCATGCAACGACGCAGCGCCGGGCGGTTTATCGCGTGCCTGCTCGCACCGCTTCCAGATGGTGGCCGTCGGGGTCGATGACAAAGGCGGCGTAGTAGCTGCTGCCGTAATCCGGCCGCAGACCGGGTGCACCGTTGCAACGGCCGCCGTGTTGCAGCGCTGCCCGGTGAAAGGCATCCACCGCTGCTGCATCGATCGCGGCAAAGGCCAGGTGGAAGCCGTCCCCCGGCGCGCAGTGCGTGGCCGGGCGTTGTTTCAATGCCAGGCTGTCTTCGCCACCGGGTCTGCCGTAGCCCACGGCCTGGTCGAGCGTGCCCGGCTCCAGATCGGACCACACCCGCACGTGGCCCAGCGCCCCCAGAACGGCGTCGTAAAACACGACAGATGCCTCGATTGCGCGAACGCCCAGCGAAACATGATGCAACATCGAAGCGGCCTTCCGTGACGACGGCACATCGGCGTGCCGGCGGCGATGCTGGGCTGCTTCGACGGTGAGGTCAATCGCGGGACCGAGCCCTGGCGCTGGCTGGCGCGGGAATGCCGGCGCTTGCAGGTCGCCATCGCCGGATGGCAAGCACGCCGCCATCGCCGGACGTGGGCAGGTATAGCAAAACAAGCAGGAGCGATGTCTCGCGGTGGGCTGCGCGCTGACCGTACACTGCATCGCGCTGGCGGACGCGGCCTACCGCTGCGCTGCCCATGGTGCGCGATCAGTCGATCGTGTCGCCGCTCTCCTTATCAGCACGAAGGTTTCGATGAAGCATCCAGACGCATTGCGCATTGCCCTGGTGGGGATCGGCAAGATCGCCCGTGATCAACACGTGCCGACCATTGCCGCGCGCCCCGATGTGCAGTTGGTGGCCACGGTAAGCCGGCATGGCACGGTCGACGGCGTACCGGCGTATCAAACCCTGGATGAGGCGTTTGCCGCGCATCCGGAGCTGGAAGCGGTCGCGTTGTGCACGCCGCCGGTCGGGCGACATGCGTTGGCGCAAGCGGCGTTGGCGGCTGGCCGGCATGTCTTCCTGGAAAAGCCGCCGGCGGCCACGCTCGCCGAGATCAACGATCTGCGCACTGTGGCGCAGCATGCGCAGCGCAGCCTGTTCACCAGCTGGCATTCGCGCTACGCGGCCGGCGTGGAGCCTGCGCGTGCGTGGCTGGCCGACAAGCAGATCGTGCGGACGCACATCACCTGGAAGGAAGACATCCGCCACTGGCACCCTGGGCAGGACTGGATTCTTGAACCCGGCGGCATGGGCGTGTTCGATCCCGGCATCAACGCCTTGTCCATCGTCACGCATCTGCTGCCGCGCCCCTTCGCCCTGCGCGAGGCCGAACTGCAGACGCCGGAAAACCGCCAGGCACCGCTGTCTGCCCGGCTCGCCTTCGTCGATACCTCCGGCGTGCCGGTGACGGCGGAATTCGATTTCCTGCAGACCGGTCATCAGCGCTGGGACATCGAGGTGGAAACCACGCAGGGGCTGCTCATGCTCAGCGAAGGCGGCGCCAAGCTGAGCATCGACGGGCAGCCGCAGGCAGTGCCGGCATCCAGTGAATACGATGGGCTGTACCGGCGTTTTGTGCAGCTGGTGCGCGCGGGCGACTCGGACGTGGATGTCGCACCGTTCGTGCATGTGGCCGACGCGTTCCTGCTCGGTGCACGCAAGGTCACCGCGCCGTTCGCCTGGTAACTTCAGGCCGCAGCGATCCGCAACGATGCCGATGGCTGTCTTCATTGAACATGGCGCTCATCGTGATGACCGCCCCGGGCGCAGTGATCGCCGCGCCTGAGGCGGGCCGTGTCATCGGCCGTCCAGTGCGACGTCGCCTGGCGTGCCGGGCAGCGAAGCCGCCGTCGTGGCGCGCGCAGGGTGCTGCTGCAACGCCGGCTTGATCTGTGCACGGAAGCGCCGCACGACCCAGGTTTCATCCAGGAGCGCAAAGGCGAAGAAGCTCAGCAGCGTGCCGGCCACCAGCGTGGGCGCATGCGCGAAGGTGCCTGGCAGCAATAGGCTTAGCCACAGAAAGATGTTGGGCGATGTCTGCAGCAGATGGATATCGGAGCGGATCGCCGCGCCGATGCGCTTGCCGGTGACGCGCTGATGCAGGTACAGGGACGCCGCGCTGCCCAGCCGGCATGTCAGCAGCAGCGCAAACGGCAACAGCAGTGCGCCCCAGGACCGCCAGCCGCCATGCTCCAATGCATCCGCCAACGCGGGGCCACCGGCGCGTAGCGCGACCAGCAAGGCCATCGGCACCATCGTCAGTGAGCCGACCCAGCCCCAGTTGGTTGCCAGCTTGCCCGCAGCGATCGGACGCGCACGCCGCCAGCCCTGTGCCAGCAGGCAGGGCAAGGCCAGCGCAAGTAGCAGCACCACGAAATACCGCGCCAGTGCATGCGCATTGCCCAGGACCTCGCGGTGATCCAGGAACAGCAGCAACAGCACCACCGGCAACAGCATCGACAGCACCAGGGTATAGCGCGCGGCAAAGAAATAGTCGCCGCCGCGCGCCAGCGAAAAGGTCGGCACCGAAAGTGCCGGTGGCACGATCAGCAACAAGCCCAGGACGTGCATCCACGCGTTGTCGAACTGGGTAAGCAGCACCATCGCAATCAGTGCGCGCCCCACACTGATGACGCTGAGCGCGACGTTCTCCGGGCCGCGGGTCAGTCGCATCGCGTCAGGTTCGATACGCACCGACAGAAAAAACGCATTGGCGGCCAGCAGCGCCACAATGGCGGCGGAGCTGATGCCATGCGGGAGTGACACGCCCAGGCACGACAGCGCAAAGCCGGCCACTGCGGCAATCAGCATCCACTGCAGTAAATGGATTTCGGTTTGCTCGCCCAGGTAGTTCAAGCGCGAGGAGCTGCGCGCGGTCATGTGTTTGAGTTCGTCCCACGACAGCGGCCGCGAGTTGGGAAGCCGGAAGTCGATGTAGTCGGCAGGCGGTAGGCCGGAGGCGATCAGGGCGAACACCTCGACGATGTATTTGTGCGCCACCACCAGCACCTGCTTGCCCTGGCGGTCCAGCGGCGCCAGCACGGTGTCGTAGTACTGCTTGCAACGCGCGTACATGTCCATCCAGTGCTCGCCGTCGGGTGGCGCGCCTTGGGCGTCATGGAAGCAGGCGTCGTAGAGCCGGTGGCCGATCGACTTCTTGATCAGGGTCTTGTTCTTGCCGGCGAAGATGCCGAAATCGCGTTCCACCAATGCCGCGCTGGAGATGACCCGCGGCGTCCCGGGCACACCGTCGAGAATGATCGCCGCGGTCGCCTGCGCGCGCTCCAGCGTCGAGACGTGGACCTGGTCGAACTGCAGTCCACGGCGCCTGACCTCCTCGGCCGCCTGCCGCGCCTGGCGACGCCCCAGCGGGGTCAATGGCGAGTTCTGCGCGCCGGCAAAATAGTTCTGTTCGTTGGCGAGCGACTCGCCGTGACGCACGAAGTACAAAGGCATCGGCTTGCTCCGGTTCTGCTCCTCGGGTGCGAGATCGCGTGCGTTGCCACGGTGGCGCGCTCGCGTCGCGGTCGGCCGTCTGCACGCCGGGTGGGCAGATGAATCGGCATGCATCGGGCTGCGAGGTAGGTCCACCCGGCAGCGGGTTTTGTTGCGTCCGAAGACCTGGTCTTTTCGATCAATTCATGTTGCAGCGAAGTTCGTAGCGATCGTGACCTGGCGCATGTCTGACCAGACCGCTCATCGCATGACCGAGCGGAGCAAGCGTAGGCTGCAGAATGCAAAACGCCTCCGCGCGCGCAAGGCGGCGGAGGCGGTGTTTGCTTGCAACGGCCTGATGCACGCAACGATTTCCAGGTCTGCTTTACATAACCTGGGCGCGTTGTGGGAGCGGGCGCTGTGCGCGGTCTGCGGCTTGGCTCAGCGGCGCCACATCCGCGCGCCCCGCGCCGGCAGCGTGAACGTGTAGGAGCCGCTGGAGATACGCACCACGCTGCCCGAACCCAGGGCATCCACGTAGTCGGCATTCCAGTACAGCACGCTGTTGTTCATGCCGACCGTGGTGTTGACCGGGTTGCCGCACTTGTTGATGCCCACGATGCCGAGGCTGCCGCGGCGGAACAGGATGTGGCAGGCGCTGGACGACAGCACCTGCATGTCGGTGCCCTGTACGCCGTTGTGAAAGCCGATCATGCGACGCAGGTCATCGCGCTGATACGCGTTGACCCAGCGGTTGTCGCCACTTTCGTTGTTGTCGGTGTACACCATCGGCATGCCGCCATTGCGTCCGATCAGATAGGCATAGGCCAGGGTTTCGTCCACCGGGTCGAGAATGGCGTAGCGGAAGCCGGCGTTGTTGGGGATATCGTGGGTGATGGCGAAGGTGACCGCACGGTTGCCCGGCAACGCCTGCCCCGACGTGGCGGGGTCCACCAGCTGCTGCATGCTCGCACCGACCGCGAAGGCATTGCGCACCGCATTGAACAACGGGAAGTCGTAGGCCGCATGCGGTGTGGATTGCAGATACGGCGCCAGGAACTGGTCGTAATCGCCGTTGCCGCTGCCGCCGCCGGTGATGACCTCGCCAAACACGTACACGCCCGAGCGAATGCCTGCATCGAACACGCGGTTGAGATGATCGAAGGTCATGTGCTTGGCTGCATCCACGCGGAAGCCGCTCACCCCCAGGCCCTTGAGTGCCTGCAAATAGGCACGCTGCTGCTGCACCACCCAATCATTGCCGACCAGGTCCGGCAGACCCGGATCGCTGCCGCCGCCGCAGATGCGGTAATTGCGCACCTGGTAGGCATCGTTGTAATTGCTGATGCATTGCGCCGGGCCGAAGTCGCTGGCGCTCAGGAAATTGGACTGCAAGGTGCCGAACAGGCGCAGCGAATCGTAGCGGCCGGGATTGGCGGCGTACTGCGACAACACCGCGCTGCCGGGGTAGTTCAGATCCGGACGCGTGGCCGCTTCGTTGGCCATGTGGTTGAGCACCACGTCGGCATAGGTTTGCACACCGTTGTTGGCCAATGCCTGCACCATGCGCGAAAACGCCGCGGTGTCGCCGAGCGGCCCGTCGATCACGCGCAGATCCTGCGGCTGGTAGCGCGCCCACCAGGCACTGCCTTGCGAACGGTAGGCAGGGGCCACCAGCACCTTGCGATAGCCTGCATCGGCGATCTGCTTGGCGCGTGCTTCGACGGTGGCATATGGCCAGTTGAAGGCGTGCAGGATCACATCGGCCTGCACGTTGGCACTGGTCAGCAGCAGAACCAGTGCCGTCAGAAACAGGCGGGTGCATCGCTGCGTGAGCGAAGGCGGAGCAGGAGCAATGAGGGTGCGCATCGGGTGGATCTCCAGTCGGTAGGAGCGAGCATCCGCGCAGCTGGCGATGCCCACATTCAAGCCTCCGGCCCCTGTTCCGGAAAGCGCGCGCACGGCGTGCAGCGCGCGGTGATGCTAAGCGGGCATCGCGCCGCAACATTGGGGTTGTGCATACGTATTCAATGCGGTGAACCGCCGAATTGCGTGCAGGGTTCGACGGCAACGGGGTGCCGGGTCGCACAATTGCCAGCCCTCCGCGATCGCGCTGGTACGCGGTGGCGCGGCGCCTGCTTCAGCGACGAATGCATCTGCTGTGGCAGATCACCGGCTGGGTGACCGGCTCGACCAGCGCAGGTGTCGCCAGGCCCGGCGCCATCATCATCGGGGATGCAGGCCGTACGCGGGTCACGAGCGGGCATGCTTGCCGCAGGACTGCACGTGCGGTCAGCCACCCTTTCTGCGCAGTTGCTGACCAGTTGCCCAAGGCCGCGCATTGGTGAGTGGTGCCGTGAGCAGGCGATGCGGCATGACGTTGGGGCACGGCTTGTCGCCGGCAGCGGCAATGCCGTGGTGCGGCCGATGCTTTCATCGGGCGCAGCGGCCGGCTGGCGTGCTCGCCGGGAGGGGGCAGCAGGGGCTGCGACGGGAGCCTTCCGCGTGCCGCGCTAAACTGGCGGCCAATTCACTGCCGACGTCTCCCATGCGCAATCCACTGCAAGAACAGCTGCTCAAGGCCGGGCTGGTCAAAAAATCCCAGGTGGACAAGGTCGCGCGCGAGCAGGTCAAGCAGCGCCATGCCAAGGGTGGCGCGGTGGTGCCGGCGCAGACCGACAAGGTGGATGCAGCACGGCTGCAGGCCGAGCGTGCCGAGCGCGATCGCGCACTGGCCGAAGAGCGCAATGCGCAGCTGCGCAAACAGGAAGTGCTGGCCCAGGTGCGGCAGATCGTGGAGACCAGCAAGGTCAAGCGCGAGGGCGAGATCGACTATCGCTTCAACGATGGCAGCGTCATCCGCAGCGTGCTGGTCAATCCCGCCTTGCGCACCCAGCTTGCCAGTGGCGCCCTGGTGATCGTGCGACATGGCGAAGGCTTCGAGCTGATTCCGCGTGCGGCCGCCGAGAAGGTCTACAGCCGCGATGCGGCAACCGTGGTGCTGGATCACGGCCGCAATGGCAGCTCGCCGGCACCGGACAGCGACGATGACTATTACAGCCAGTTCAAGGTGCCGGACGATCTGATCTGGTGACGCCGCAGCGGGCGTCGACGCGGCCTGTCGCTCGACGCGCGCAACCGTGAGCCCGCTTCAACGGCAGCGACGCATGCCGTGCATCGCGGCCCGTTTGCCAGCGCCAGCCTGCGCGTGAGAACCGCATGCAGGGGTTACCCTTGACGGCCTTCCCGCTGCCCGCACTGCCATGTCCATCGTTCTGACCGCGTTTGCCCGTCCCCGTCTATTTCCGCGCGATGGCCGTCGCAATGCCATCCAGGACTGCACGCCCGAGCAGTTCATCCAGCATCTCAATGACGCCCCACCGTTGCGCGTGATCGAAGGCTACGCGCCGTTCTGCCAGCTGCATATTCACCGCAACTGGACCAGCACGCGCTGCCTGACAGTGCCGATCACCGCAGACAACCGGCACCTGCTGCGCTCGGGCTACGAAGCGCGCAACACGCAGGAACTTCCCGTGCTGGTGCGTTGGTTCGAAGGCGTCGAGTCGCCGGTTGCGCAGTACATGGTGCCGATCCTGTACAGCCGCGAGCAGCTGGCCAAGGAAGGCGCGCCGATCGATGCGGACTGGGGTGTGGTCGGCTGTCTGTACACCGCCGAGCCCGCAGACATCCCGATGGCGCCGATTACCATGTTGCGTAATGCATTGGGCGTGGATGAAGGAGGCTCCGGCGTGCCGCTGGATCGCGCGGCCTACCGGCGCAGCGTGGCGTTCTGGGAAGCCAATGCGAACTGGCGGCCGTGAGCCTGATCATGATCGCGCCGCGGCGTTTCGAGCATCGTGTGCATAGCACGCCTCGCGTTGCGCGCAGTTCGCGATCACGACACACCGTGTCGGTCACGTCCACGTAGCGATATAACGCAACATACCCGTGCGAGCCGCAGCCCATCACCGGTTCGCGCTTGTCTCCATGCACTGGGCGGCCGACCAACGGAATACCTGCCAGCATGTCGAACGCGCTGACGATCTCCTCGGCTCTCTCTTCTGCATGCTCGACCTCGTGCCAGGCGCTGCGTTGCGCGGCTTCCCTCGGTGCATGATTAGCCAGTAGCACCGTTCGAGGCGCGCTTACGCGCTGAGCACTTAAAAAAAAACGGGCGCCTCGCGGCGCCCGTTTACGCATGGCGATGGTTTGCCGATGGGTCAGTAGCGGTAATGATCCGGCTTGAACGGGCCTTCCACCGGCACGCCGAGGTAATCGGCCTGGTCCTTGGTCAGGGTGGTCAGCTTGACGCCGATCTTTTCCAGGTGCAGGCGGGCGACTTCTTCATCCAGGTGCTTGGGCAGGATGTAGACCTTCTTCTCGTAGCTGTCGCGCTTTTCCCACAGGTCGATCTGGGCCAGGGTCTGGTTGGCGAACGAGTTGGACATCACGAAGCTCGGGTGGCCGGTGGCGCAGCCCAGGTTGACCAGGCGGCCGTCGGCCAGCAGGAAGATCGCGTTGCCGTTGGGGAACACATACTTGTCCACCTGCGGCTTGATGTTGATCTTCTCCACGCCCTTGAGTGCATTCAGCGCATCGACCTGAATCTCGTTGTCGAAGTGGCCGATGTTGCACACGATGGCCTGGTCCTTCATGGCCTGCAGGTGCTCGACGGTGATGATGTCCTTGTTGCCGGTGGTGGTGACATAGATGTCGCCACGGCCCAGGGTGGATTCGATGGTGTTGACCTCGAAGCCTTCCATCGACGCCTGCAGGGCGCAGATCGGGTCGATTTCGGTGACCACCACGCGGGCGCCATAGGCGCGCAGCGAGGCGGCGCTGCCCTTGCCCACGTCGCCGTAGCCGCAGACCACGGCGACCTTGCCGGCCAGCATCACGTCCATCGCGCGCTTGAGGCCATCGGCCAGCGACTCGCGGCAACCGTACAGGTTGTCGAACTTGCTCTTGGTGACCGAGTCGTTGACGTTGATGGCCGGGATCAGCAGCTTGCCGGCTTCGGCGATCTGGTACAGGCGGTGCACGCCGGTGGTGGTCTCTTCGGAGACGCCCTTCCAGTCTTTGACCACGCGGCCCCAGTAACCCGGGCGCTCCACGGCCACGCGCTTGAGCAGCGCCTTGATCACGCTCTCTTCGTGCGAAGACGCCGGCTCGTCGACCCAGGTGCTGCCGTTTTCGAGCTCATAGCCCTTGTGGATCAGCAGGGTGACGTCGCCGCCGTCGTCCACTACCAGCTCCGGGCCGGTGAGGGTGCCGTCGGGCAGGGTGAAGGTCAGCGCGTCCAGGGTGCAGTCCCAATACTCTTCCAGCGTCTCGCCCTTCCAGGCGAACACGGGCGTGCCGGTGGCGGCGATCGCGGCGGCGGCATGGTCCTGGGTGGAGAAGATGTTGCACGAGGCCCAGCGCACGTTGGCGCCGATGTCCTTGAGCGTTTCGATCAGCACCGCGGTCTGGATGGTCATGTGCAGCGAGCCGGTGATGCGCACATCCTTCAGCGGCTTGGTCTGCGCATGCTTGCGGCGGATCGACATCAGGCCCGGCATTTCGTGCTCGGCGATGTCCAGTTCCTTGCGGCCCCAATCGGCCAGGGAGATGTCGGCAATCTTGTAATCGGCGTGCGGGGTAATCTTTGTGACAGCGTTCATGCAATGGCTCCGGTAGGCAAACGAATGTCTGCAATTCCGGGCGCCGTTGAACGGTAACTGCTGGTCGAGCCTGGCCGTATTGCCTGCACCTTGTGGTGCAGTGAGCGGATCAGTCCGCCCTACCGGTCGCAGCGCCCCTCGACGAGAGCGCTGATTATATCGGCAGCACCCCCCTCCGGCATGAATTGGCCGGTTTGAAGTGGCATGACCCCCAACCAACGGCAGGGGAGCGGCCGACAGGCGGCTGCTATGGTCGCAGGTCGATCATCACCGGGGACGGGCAATGCAGGAGAAACCGCATGCGCAAGGTTGGCGGCAGCACACATGGGCGCTGGCAGGGGCGCTGGCATTGAGCGCGCCGGTGTTGGCGATGGCGGCCGGCCTGGCGGCCGGCGCAACAGTGACGCAACCAGGCGCTGCAGCAGGCAGCGCGTACCAGCTGCCGTCCAAGGCGCTGCAGGCGGTGGTGGACGCACCGCGCCCACCGTTGCTGCAGCTCTCGCCCAAACGCGACCTGGCCGCGATGCTGCAGTTGCCGGCACTGCCGGACATCGCCGAGGTGGCCCAGCCCGAGTTGAAGCTGGCCGGCCTGCGCATCCACCCGAAGACCTTTGCCGCCAGCCGGTTCTCCTTTGCCAGCAAGTTGTGGCTGTTGTCGGTGGCCGATGGTGGTGAGCGGCAGATCGCCGGACTGCCGTCGCCGCTGTCGCTGGCCACGTTGAGCTGGTCGCCGGATCAGCGCTATCTGGCGTTCCGCCGCGAGGACGCGAGCAGTGGCGCCAACGAACTGTGGCTGGTGGACGTGGCCGCCGGGCAGGCGCGGCGTCTGGTCACCGGCCTGAATACCACCGTCGATGACGAACTGCGCTGGCTGCCCGATGGCAGCGGGCTGCTGCTGCAACAACAGGTGGCCGGGCAGGGCGCGCCGCCGACCCGCGATGCGACACCGGCCGGCCCGGCGATCCAGCAAACCAGCGCCGCTGCCGGGGTGCGCTCGCTACCCACCTATCAGGACCTGTTGCGCAACGAGGCCGATGCGCGCGTGTTCGAGTACTACGCCACTGGCCAGCCAATCATCGTCACGCTGAGCGGGCAGGTCCGCCCGATCGCCGCGCCCGGCATCCATCTCAACCTGTCGGTGTCGCCGGATGGCCGTTACATCCTGAGCGAACGCGCTGAGCGGCCGTTTTCGTATCTGGTGCCGGCCGACAATTTCCCGCGCCGCATCGAGGTGCTGGACCTGCAGGGCAAGCTGGTGCGCCAGATCGCGCAGCTGCCGTTGGTCGAAGGCCTGCCGACCGGCAATGACGCCGTGCCCACCGGCGTGCGCGACATCGCCTGGCGGCACGATGCGCCGGCCACCTTGGTGTGGGCCGAAGCGCAGGACGGCGGCGACCCGGCACGCGAGAGCACCATCCGCGATGCGGTGCGGATGCAGGCCGCACCGTTCAACCGTGCACCGGTGACGCTGGCACAGCTGGAGAGCCGTTTTGACGGCATTCAATGGGGCCGCGGCGATCTGGCGATCGTGAGCGAGAGCTGGTGGAAGACCCGCCGCACCAAGCAGTGGCGTATCGCACCGGATCAACCGCAACGCGCGCCCGACCTGCTGTGGGACCGCTCCTCGCAGGACCGCTACAAGGACCCGGGCACACCGGCGACAGCGCCCGATGGCAAGGGCCGCACCTTGCTGCAGACCAGTGCAGACGGCAACAGCCTGTTCCTGCTCGGCAAGGGCGCCTCGCCGGAAGGCGACCGTCCGTTCGTGGACCGGTTCGATCTGCGCAGCAAACAGGCCACGCGCCTGTTCCATTCGCAGGCGCCGACCTATTCCGCACCATTGGCGTTGCTGGACGCACAGGCCACCCAATTGCTGCTCAGCCGAGAATCGCCGGAGGAGCCGGCCAACTATGTCGTGCAGACGCTTGGCGATGGCGCAGCCGCACCGCGTGCATTGACGCATTTCGCGCACCCGCTGCCGCAGCTGCGTGGTGTGCAGAAGGAGCAGATCCGCTACAAGCGCGCCGATGGGGTGGACCTCACCGCCACGCTGTTGCTGCCGCCCGGCTATGACCCCAAGCGCGACGGCCCGCGGCCGCTGCTGATGTGGGCCTACCCGGGCGAATTCAAAAGCGCCGACACCGCCAGCCAGGTCACCGACTCGCCGTACCGCTTCAATGCCATCAGCTACTGGGGGCCTCAGGCATTTCTGGCGATCGGCTATGTGGTGCTCAATAACCCGACCATGCCGATCGTGGGCGAAGGCGATGCCGAACCCAACGACACCTATGTGCCGCAGCTCATCGCCGATGCGCAGGCGGCCGTGGACGAAGTGGTCCGACGTGGCGTCACCGACCGGCAGCACATCGCCATCGGCGGGCATTCCTATGGCGCCTTCATGACCGCCAACCTGCTCGCGCATACGCGCCTGTTCAAGGCCGGCATCGCGCGCAGCGGCGCCTACAACCGCACGCTCACCCCGTTCGGGTTCCAGGCCGAAGAGCGCAACTACTGGCAGGCGCAACCGGTGTACCAGGCGATGTCGCCGTTCAACTACGCCGACAAGATCAAGGACCCGCTGCTGCTGATCCACGGCCAGGACGACAACAACACCGGCACCTTCCCGATCCAGAGCGAGCGCATGTTCGCCGCGATCAAGGGCCTGGGCGGCAACGCGCGGCTGGTGCTGCTGCCCAACGAATCGCACGCCTACCGCGCACGGCAATCGATCATGCAGATGCTGGCCGAGAGCGAGCAGTGGTTGAAGACCAATGTCGGCGAGCCGGTGCAGGAGACCGGCGCTACGCGCACGCGGTGATCGGTGGTGCGCTGGCACCGGTAGGAGCGCGCTCGCGCGCGATGCGGCGTTCCCGATGAAGCTTCGTCGCGCCCGGGTGCGCTCCTACAGCAGATGAGGATGTGGCTGATGCGCTGCCGGCAACGGCTGCCGAGCCGCATAGATGGGTGCCGCAATCACCTGTAGGAGCGGGCCTGCCCGCGGTGGGGCATTACCGGGAACGCCGCATCACGCGCGAGCGCGCTCCTACGAGATTCATCGCCACGTGCGCCAGCACACGATGGTTGGTGTTGAAACCGTCGTGCCGGTCGCGATCATCTAATCCTTTTGGGTTAGTCTTCGACGACTTTGCGCTTGAAGAGGGTGTGCGTTTCCGATGAACGAGTACCGCAGCAGTCTTGTGTTCGCTACCCCCGATCTTCCCTTGCGCGACGACGTACGTCGGCTCGGCGCACTGGTGGGTGATCTGCTCGCCGAGCAGGTGTCTGCGGAATTCCTCGATGAAGTCGAACGCGTGCGCACCACGGCGATCTCGCGCCGCGAAAGCGATGCTCCGCCATCCACCTTGAGCGAACAACTCACCGGCCGCGAACCGCGTGAAGCTGAAGCGCTGGTGCGCGCCTTCAGCACCTATTTCCAGGTGGTCAACATCGCCGAGCGCGTGCATCGCATCCGCCGCCGCCGCGAATACCAGCGTAGCGGCACCGACACCCCGCAGCCCGATGGCCTGCACGATGCCATGCGCCGGCTCAAGGCGCAGGGCGTGACCCTGGAAGAGCTGAGCCAGTGGTTGCCACGCATCGATGTGGAGCCGGTGTTTACCGCGCACCCCACCGAGGCGGTGCGGCGCGCGCTGCTGGAAAAAGAACAGCTGATGGTCGCCAGCCTGGTCGACAACCTGGACGGCATGCGCACGCCCAACGAACGCGCCAGCGATGCCGCGCGCTTCCGCATGGCCTTGACTGCCTCGTGGCAGACCGCCGATTCCTCGCCGGTGCGCCCCACCGTGGACGACGAGCGCGAGCACGTGGGCTTTTACCTCACCCAGGTGCTCTACCGGGTGGTGCCGGTGATGTACGAAACGCTCGAACACGCCATCGAAGAAACCTACGGCAGTGTGCCAACGCTGCCGCGTCTGCTGCGCTTCGGTACCTGGGTGGGCGGCGACATGGATGGCAACCCGAACGTGGATGCCACCACCATTGCCGGCACCCTGGATGCGCAGCGCCGCGCGGTGCTGGACCGCTACCAGAAGGAACTCTGGCAACTGGCCAGCCTGCTCAGCCAGTCGACCACGCTGGTGCAGGTCAGCCCGGAACTCACTGCGCAGCTGGAACGCTACCGCGCGCTGCTCCCCGAAGACGCTGCACGTTCGCGCCCGCGCCACGGCGACATGCCGTACCGCCTGCTCAACGACCTGATGCGCGCGCGCCTGCAGGCAACGCTGGACGATGCCGCCGGCGCCTACACCGCGCCGTCGGAACTCGAACACGACCTGCAACTGATCCTGGACAGCCTGCAGGCCAACAAGGGCCTGCATGCCGGTTGGTTCGCCGTGCGGCGCCTGTTGTGGCGCGTACGCAGTTTCGGGTTTCATCTGGCGCGGCTGGATGTGCGCCAGGAATCGAGCGTGCATGCGCGCGCGGTGGCCGACGCCCTGGGCCAGGCAGAGTGGGACGAACAGGACGCCAGGCAGCGCGCTGGCTTGCTCGGCCCGTACGCGTCCGGCGAACAGGCATTGCCGCGCGTGGCCGACGAAGGCAATGCGCGTCTGGACGCAGTGTTTGCCGCGCTCGCCGATGCGCGCACGCGCCACGGCGCCGATGCGCTGGGCAGCTACATCATTTCGATGGCGCACAACCGCGCCGACGTGCTCACCGTGCTCGCATTGGCGCGCCGCGGCGGCCTGGTCGACGACGCGGGCGCGGTGCCGCTGGACATCGTGCCGCTGTTCGAAACCGTGGACGATCTGCGTGGCGGCACCGGCACCGTGCAGGACCTGCTGGCCGACCCGGTGTATCGCCAGCACCTGGCCGCGCGCGGCGATACGCAGATGGTGATGCTGGGCTATTCGGACAGCGGCAAGGATGGTGGCATCGCCGCCTCGCGCTGGGGTCTGCAGCGCGCGCAGGTGGAGCTGCTGGAAGCGGCCACCGAGCTGGGCGTCCGGCTGACCTTCTTCCACGGCCGCGGCGGTTCGATTGCCCGCGGTGGCGGCAAGACCAGCCGCGCGCTGGATGCCGCACCGCGCGGCAGCGTGGATGGCCGCCTGCGCGTCACCGAGCAGGGCGAGGTGATCCACCGCAAGTACGGCATCCGTGCATTGGCGCTGCGCTCGCTGGAACAGATGACCGGCGCGGTGTTGCTGTCCAGCCTGCGCCCGCGTGCGCCCGAGCCGCGCGAGGAGCGCTGGCGCCCGGTGATGGACCTGGTGGCCGAACGCAGCACCGTGGCCTATCGCGCCTTCGTCGGCGCGCCGGACTTCATGCAGTACTTCCGCCTGGCCACACCGATCGACGTGATCGAGCGCATGACGCTGGGCTCGCGTCCGTCGCGGCGGCTGGGCCAGGATGCGGCGTTGTCCAACCTGCGCGCGATTCCATGGGTGTTTGCCTGGAGCCAGGCGCGTGCGGTGATCCCGGGGTGGTACGGCGTGGGCAGCGGCCTGCAGGCGGCAGTGGATGCGGGGCATGAAGACAGCTTGCGCGAGATGGCGCAGGACTGGCCGTTCTTCCGCACCTTCCTGGACGACATCGCCATGGTGTTGTCCAAGGGCGATCTGAATATCGCCGAGTTGTTCTCGCGGCTGTCGGGTGATCTGCACGAGCGCTTTTTCCCGCAGATTCGCGACGAGCTGGCCCTGACCAAGGGCTGGGTCAAGGCGCTGCTGCAACAGCAATCGCTGTTGCAGCACGACCCCCGGCTGGCGCTGTCGATCCGCCTGCGCAACCCCTACATCGACCCGATCAGCGTGCTGCAGGTGGACCTGCTGCAACGCTGGCGGGCCACCGATGGCGAAGACGACGCATTGCTGCGCGCGCTGGTGGCCTGCGTCAACGGCGTCTCGCAAGGCGTACAGAACACCGGCTGATCCGGTTGGCCGAGTGGACCATCGGCTCCGATGGCCCACTCCGAAGACCCAAGCTGGCCGCCCACTGCGACCGTCGGTCGGGGAGGGCGGCGCTCAAGCAAGCGGGCTCTGGCATTACCGGACAAATCTGTCCGATAATGCCGGCATGATGACTTCCCGCCCTGATGCCGCGCTGCGCCGCCGGCAGATTCTCGATGCCGCCGACGAAGTGTTCAGCGAACACGGCGTCAATGCCCCGCTGGAGCTGGTGGTGGAGCGTGCCGGCCTTGGCCGCGCCACCCTGTACCGAAATTTCCCGGACCGCGTGGCGCTGATGACCGCGCTGATGGCGCGCGGGCTCGATGGCCTGGAGCGGCTGGCCGCCGACCTGGCCGACCGCCCGGACGGGTTGGCCGTGCTGCTGCACGACGTGGCCGAACACATCGCCCAGTCCGCACCGCTGGTGGACTTCTGGCGCTCGATCGAG
>NZ_JSZE01000048.1 GCF_000802365.1 Xanthomonas cannabis pv. cannabis | reverse complement strand
GACATGCAGATCCTTTGAAACCCAGGTGGATGGAGTGGGCGCGCACGGCCCTGAGCAGACTGTAGCCAGTTCCGGTTGGTCGCGTGCTGCAAGGTGCGAGATCTGGTCTCGGTAGCCGATCTGTCTGTCCAGGAACCACCTCCTCAACCGGACCCGACCCGGCTCCAGCGGCATCGCGAGCAACGAAAGCGCCAGCATGAAGCTGGGCCAGCCTCAAGTAACAAAAAAGCCAGCATTGGTTTCAAGTCGGTAAGCGCCTGACAGACGGTCAATCTAATGTCGGCGCTAGATTCCGCTTGTTCCCGGCGAGGCGCGCTTGCCACGGCAGATTGTGTTTGATCGCGTGACGGACGCATTGAAAGCGATCGCAGCGTTGCGTTGAAGACGGCCGCCATCGGTTCTTACGTCGGTTTTCTCGTCCATGAGGTGCTTGGTCGGATTACTGGCTATTGATGCAGACAGCGTCGATGTGCGTCACTTTGCCGTTGGAATCCAAGGAAAAAGTCATCACGATGGAGCGCGCATCGGGGTCCATGATCGCCTGACCCCTGTTGTCCCTGACGACCAGCTTGCCTGCAGTGTCTTCAACGATCCTTGAGGTTGGAGAATCGTCGAACATCTTCAGCACCGTTGCTTTTGCTGTAGACAGCTGTATGTATTTGCTGACGATGCTGCTCACGTCGATCTGCTGGAGTCGAAGGGGTTGTTGGGACGCATAAATTTCGTCGAGCATGGGTCTGGCTTCTGCTTTCGGGATGCCATCCTGCTTCGAAGCGGTGCGTGCCGTCTCTGCATTGATGCAGGACGAAGGTGAGAGCATAGCGATACCTAAGAATGCGAAGGTTGCAGCCCAACGATTTAGCATGATGTATGGCATGGCGATCTCCTGATGCAGCTGGTCATATGGATCAGATGTCTGCGAGCTATTCCAGGCAACCGTTCTATCTTGACGGATGTCTGATGTGAGCGATGGAGCGCCGTGCTTGCTTCCGAACTCCACACTGCATCACGCAACGACGTCGTTGAGACGATTTGCCGGGTTTGCAATGCGTTGGTCTTCAACGATGCACACACCAGCCGCGTGGCCAGCTGGGTGGCGTAGGTGTGGTGCTCCCACACACACCCATGGCGTCATCGTACGCAATCGATCATCTGCCGCTTGGCGTTATGCACAGGTGCCGTTGCGACTTCCATTCAAGACGCAAGCGGCAGCCGCGCAAGAGCCGCTGCCGACACCTTGCATCGCAGACCAAGGAGTGATCGAAATGAAACGTAAAACCAGTTATCGCGGTGCGCTTGCGGCATATGGCCTTTCGCTCGTCGTGGCCGCGCTGTGCATGGACGCTGCCGTTGCAGCACCGGTCACGGGAGCGGACAAGGTCACGCTGACCCATGTCTTTGCCACGCTGCAGACGGGCCAGCAGGATCAGAAGCCGGAAGATATTGCGGCCTGTCGCAAGCAGGTGTCGGCACCAGATTCCAAGTATCTGGGGATGACGGTCACCACCAAGTACTCCATCGACGTGCAGTCCAAGATCATGTCTGCTTCCTCCTCGCTGCCCTCTCCGGTTGCCACGCAGCCACTGGTGCTCACGGTGCCGCTGTCGCCGTTGGGCCTGTCTGGCGAGTATGCCTTCGGGGCATTTCGACCGAGTGCGCTGCCCAACACGTATGTGCTGTTCTCGGTGGGGCTGGATTTCAAGGGGCCGCAGTCGTCCGTGCTGGTGCTCAACAGCGACAAAGCCTACAACTGCCTGGTCACCAGCAATCCGGCGCCGTTCAAGGGGGCACTGGGTACAAAGCTCGGCAAAGACCAGGGGAAGTGAGGGCTGCAACTGCCGGCTAATTGACGAACGGACTGAAGACATCTTCGGCTCGCTCGGTTGCTGCTCTCAAAAAGAGTGCGTTAGAAATCGGCGCCGAAATGCCGGTTTATCACCGCGCACTCCAGCTTAATTCCACGGGTGAATGACCTCCGACGTCATCGCCTCAAACGGGGCAGTGTCGCGAGTGGCAACGGCCAATCCGTGCGCGGCCGCTGTCGCAGCGATATAGGCGTCGGCGCGCCCAAGCGTGAGCCCAGTGACATCCGGGCCCAACCTAGCCCCACCACTCACCGATACGGCCCCGGCCCGCGCCACACCGGTTCGCCCTGCTTGTAGACCTCCATCATGTTGATGACCTCGCGGGCGTCGCCGATGGTCTTCAGTTCCGGCGAGTCCGGTGGCAGCAGGCGGCATTTGCTGGATCCGCGTTTGAGGGCGACCTCCAGCGGGCAGACCATGCGCTGCTGGGTGCCGGGCAGGATGATGGCGATTTCCTGCATGCCCTGTTCCTTCCACACCCGCAGCTGGGTTTCGCTGCGCACGTCGTAATAGACCTGGAAGCCACCGATATCCAGGCTGGGCTGGGCGTTGTTGCGGTCGCGGCGGCGGCCTTCGCTGATGGTGGGCGTGTAGGCGGTGCCGTCTTCGGCGGCATCGGCGGGTTCGTCGAGCATGCCCGGTGGGCGCCCGGTCCAGGTCTCGGGGCGACGCTGCGGCGGCGACGACGGTTCGGCCGGCGGTTGTGGCGGGGTGGGGCGCTGCACGGGGCGGGTCTGGCGCTGCTCGGTCAGGCCGCCACGGCGGGTGTTGCCCGCCGGCGGCACCGGGTTCCTGGCGTTCTGGACCAGGGTGGACTGCACCGGCGAGGCGGCCGGCGGCGGTTGCACCGGGGCCGGGGTCTGCGACGGCGGCGTGGGAGTGGGCGAGGGCGTGGGTTGCTGCGGCTGGCTGGTGTCGCCGACGAAATCCACCTTGGTGCGGCCACCGCTGGGCGAGCCTTGCGGCGGGGTGACGGTGGGGGTGGAGGCCGACAGCAGGATCAGCAGCATCAGCACGTGTAGCAGCGCGCTGATCAATGCGGCGATCCACGGCTCGATGCGTTCGATCAGCGGCTCGGTGCGCGGCAGCCAGTCGCTGGCATCGAGGTGGACATGCAGCAGTTGCAGCGCATCGTCGCGCACGCGGTACACCAGCACGTAAGGGGTTTGCCTGACCACCCACTCGCGAGTGCCGGGCACCCGGCCGGCACGGCCACGGCCGGGCTGCTCGGCCAGTGTGCGGGTGGCTTCCAGCACCTGCCGGCCCATCGCGGCGGCCGCAGCCGGATTGAGCGCGTGGTAGTGATCCTGGGCGTGGGCAAGCTGCTTGGCGGCCGGGACGGTCCAGTCACGCCGTAACATCAACGCCCCACCTGGCGAACAGTGCGCCGACCTGCGCCGGTGCGGCAAACGCGCCCTGGTCCGCCGCGGCAATGCCGTCCTGCACCGCAGCCTGGAAGCTGGCATCGCCCACGGCGCGGACCACGTCGTCCCAGCCGGCCGTGTCGGGCAGCGTGTCGATCAGCATGTGGGCGTCTTGCTTGATGGCGGACATGGCACTGCGGTGGGGAACACTGCGCGCAAGTCTACCTGTGCCGCTCCGGTTCGCGTGTGGCAACCACCGGCGCGCGTTTGCGGCGTTCACCGGCCGGGGCGGGAACGCACCCGCTGCGGTGGTCTACGTGCGCACCGCCCGGCCAGACGGCGGCTTGCAGGCGACCGGCTGCCACGCCGCCGCCTGCAGAAAGTGACACTTGGCACCTTGTTCGCGCCGATGGCTGGTTTCATTCTGCGTCGGTCGCTTCAACCCACCCGCAAAGGAACCGCCATGCCCGCCGCTGCCATCGCACCGCTGACGCCGTATCTCTCGATGGCCGCCATTGGCTACCTCTACTACCGGCGCATCCGGCGCAGCTTCGGCCGCCAGCAGTGGAAGCCGGCGAGCACGGCAGTGCGCAGCGTGGTGCTGATCGTCGCGGCCGCGGCGCTGGCGTATGCGGTCTACGGCTTGCCGCAGGTGCGGGCCGGCATTGCCGTGGGCACGTTGGTCGGCATCTGGCTGGGTGCGCTGTCGCTGCGCTATACGCATGCCGAGTGGGTGGACGGGCGCGGCTGGTATACGCCCAATCCCTGGATCGGCGCTGCGTTGATGCTGGTGTTGCTGGGCCGGTTGGCCTGGCGTTGGGCGTCGGGCGCCCTCAGCCAGGGCCCGGCGGTGGCTGGTTCGCAGGCCAGCGCGCTAACCTTGGGCATCGCCGCGGCGCTTGTGCTGTATTCGCTAGTCCACGTGGGCGGGGTGTGGTGGCGCCTGCGCCAGCTGCGTCTGCAGGCCGGAACTACCGCCCCGCTGTGAGGCGGTGTTGCTGACCGCGGACGCCGTGCGCACTACACCTGCGAGCGGAACGGGAACACCAGCTTCTCGCCCAGCTTCTGCCGCAGTGGGCGTGCGCGCCACCGCTCCAGCGTGTACCGCTCGGCGCGTTGCAGGTCGGCCTCGAACACCTCGGTCATGCGCGCGGCCAGGGTGCGGTCGTAGACGTTCAGACTGGCCTCGTCGTTGAGGCGGAACGAGCGGATGTCGAAGTTGGTGGAGCCCACCGACACCAGCAGGCTGTCGATGATCAGCAGCTTGGTGTGCAGCATGGTGGGCGTGTATTCGTGGATGGCGATGCCGGCCTGCAGCAGCGGCTCCCAGCTGGCCTTGGAGGCCAGCCGCACCGAGACCGCATCGATATGCTTGCCGGGCAACAGCACGCGGATGTTGACGCCGCGGCTGCGCGCTTCCAGCAGCGAGCGGGTGATCAACGCATCGGGCACGAAATACGCTGCAGCCAGATCGATGGATGTGCGCGCCGCGGCAATGGCGATCAGGTACATCAGGTGCATGCTCTCGCTGCCGCCGGCGGGCGAGGCCACGAACAGCTGCGCATCGCTGTCGCCGGCCGGTGCCAGCTCGGGGTAATACTCGGCGCCGTTGAGCACGCGGCCGGTGCTCTTGATCCAGTTGTCGTTGAAGGCCGCCTGCACCTGCGCCACCACCGGCCCTTCGATCCGGTAGTGCGAGTCGCGCCAGTGGTCCGGGTCCTGCGCATCGCCCATCCACTGGTCGGCGACGCCCACGCCACCGGTGAAGCCGAGACGGCCGTCGATCACCAGCAATTTGCGATGCGTGCGGTTGTTGACGCGATGCAGGTTGTACCAGGTCAGCGGACGGTAGCGATGCACTTCCACGCCGGCCTCGGTCATCTCCTCCACCAGTGACGGGTCCATCTTCAAGCTGCCGCCCCAGTCGATGGTGACGCGCACCTTGACCCCGGCGCGCGCGCGCGCGGACAGCGCCTCGCTGAACTCGCGACCGATCTCGCCCGACCAGTAGATATAAGTCTCGAAGGTGATGGTGTGCTGCGCGCCGCGGATGGCGGCCAGCATCGCCGGAAAGATCTCGTGCCCGTTCTGCAGCACATCGATCTTGTTGCCGGGCAGGATCGCCGGCCCCAGCAAGACCGACATCTCGCGCTTGAACTGCGGGTCGGACACGTCATAGCAATGGCCGGGAATGTGCTGGAGCTTTTTCTCAGGCGTGGCGAAGTTGAGCGCCAGCAGCCCCATCACCAAGGTGATGACGACCGTGGCCACGATGATCCATGTCATGCATCCAACTCCGGTTCCCCTGCCATTGCGGCCACAAGCGGCCGGCATTCTGGCAAGGCGGACGGCATGGGGGGTGTGAAGGGCGCGGGCATGGATGAGGAAGACCAGTCGCAGCGCGCCGGCGTAAAACGCGGCGCGTTGCGACCGCTGTGTCGCACTCAATCGTAGGGGCAAGGCACGCACCTGCACGACATGCGACCTCGACAAGGGCGGCGCGTCGCGCTGCATGTGGTCGGTTCTGCGGCGCTGCGTGTGGGGATCTTGCGGTGCTATGGTCCGCAGCATGGTCAACGCCGTTGCCACCATCCGCTGCAAGGCGACGTTGCTGGCACCGGCGGCGCCTGCCGGTGCGTCCTGGCTGTTTCTGGTGCTGCCTACGGCGGCCAGCGACAGGCTGCCCACGCGCAGCATGGTGACGGTGGCGGGCACCCTGGCCGGGCAGCGCTTGCAGGCGACCCTGCAGCCGGACGGGCGGGGTGGGCATTGGCTCAGGGTTGATCGCGCGCTGCAGCAGGCGGCGGGCGTTGCGGCCGGGCAGACGGTGGCACTGGAGATCGCGCCGGTGGACGTGGAACCCGAGCCGGTCGTGCCGGACGATCTGCACGCCGCACTGGCCGCGCATCCGGCCGCGCGTGCGACCTGGGACGACATCACCGCAGTGGCGCGGCGCGACTGGATCTTCTGGATCGTCTCGGGCAAGAAGGCCGACACGCGGGTCAGGCGCGTCGCCACCGCCTGCGACATGCTCGCGGCCGGCAAGCGGCGTGCGTGCTGCTTCGATCGCTCCGGGATGTACAGCAAATCGCTTGCGGCACCGACCCCAAAAGCGGACTGAAGCGGGTGGCCTGGCGTGCACTGTGCCGCTGAATATGCGCCGAAATGCTTACATGCGTCACACAAGCGCGCACCTATACTTCGGGGCTGTCCCACCCAAGAGAATCCACCGCATGAGCGCACCCCCATCGTCTCCGATCGCCGCCGGTTCTGGCGCAGCACCCGGTAGCCTTCGCCGCTCGGTGTCCAATACGCTCAAGGGATCGGCCGGCAATCTGGTCGAGTGGTACGACGTCTACGTCTACTCGGTGTTTGCCACGTATTTCGAATCGCAGTTCTTTTCCAAGGAAGACAAGAACGCCACCATGTTCGTGTGGGCGATCTTTGCGATGACGTTCTTGATGCGCCCGATCGGTGCGTGGTACTTCGGCCGTTTCGCCGACCGTTATGGCCGCCGTTTGGCGCTGACAATTTCGGTGTCGTTGATGGCGGTGTGCTCGTTCGTCATCGCAATCACGCCCACCGTGTCCACGATCGGCATCGCCGCGCCGATCATTTTGCTGCTGGCGCGCCTGCTGCAGGGCTTTGCCACCGGTGGCGAGTACGGCACCAGTGCAACCTATATGTCCGAAGCCGCCATTCCGGGCCGGCGCGGGTTCCTGTCCTCGTTCCATTACGTCACCCTGGTCGGTGGGCATGTGCTGGCGCAGGCCACCTTGCTGGTGATGCTGCATTTCTTCGATGCGTCGCAGGTGTCGGCGTGGGGCTGGCGCGTGGCATTCGGCCTGGGCGGTATCGGTGCGCTGGTAGTGTTCTGGCTGCGCCGGACCATGGACGAGTCGTTGAGCTCCGAATCCATCGCCGATTCGCGCACCGGCAAGGCCAGGGCCTCCGGTTCGATGCGCGAGCTGTTCGTCAATCAGTGGCGTCCGCTGCTGTTGTGCTTCCTGATCACCGCCGGCGGCACGATCGCGTTCTACACCTATTCGGTAACCGGCCCGAAGATGATCCAGACTGCGTTCGCCGGTGGCGACGTGATGGCCGGCACCATCATCAACCTGGTGGCGCTGACGGTGTTGATGCTGATGCAGCCGGTGGGTGGCTGGTTGTCGGACATCGTGGGGCGCAAGACCTTGCTGGTGTTCTTCGGCATCGGCGGCGTGCTCTATACCTGGTTCCTGGTGATGGAACTGCCCAAGCAGACCGATTGGCTGACCGCGTTTGCGATCCTCACCGTGGGCTTTGTGATCCTGACCGGCTACACCTCGATCAATGCGGTGGTGAAGGCGGAATTGTTCCCCACCCATGTGCGTGCGCTGGGCGTTGGCCTGGGCTATGCACTGGCCAACTCCGCGTTCGGCGGTACCGCGCCGTTGCTGTACCAGGCTTCGTTGAAGACCAACCATGTGAGCGAATTCGTGATCTACGCAACAGCGGTGATCGCGGTGTCGCTGGTGGTCTACATGTTCTTCCTGACCAACAAAGGCAGCAACTGGCTGGACGACGAAGCGGCGATGCATCAGCGCAAGCGGTGATGCGCGCGCGCGGGCTGGCTGGGCTGTTTCTTCCTTCTCCCTTTGGGAGAAGGTGCCCCGTAGGGGCGGATGAGGGTACGAGCGAAGCCTAGTGACATTGAATACGCAGGAGGCTTTGCCCCGGACCCTCACCCCAACCCCTCTCCCGGCGGGAGAGGGGCTAAAGCAGACGGCTCGTGCTTGATGTCTTTGCGCCGCTGTACTGTCTCTGCAAACAGGCTGTAACGCAGCCCAATCAACCCCAATAGCGCCTCATCGCGATGCGCGCCCGCTGGCACCTTGTCCACACGCGTCAGCGATATATCCAGACGATTGCGCAAAGAGTCGGGCCCCGGCAACGGCCGCTTGTGCGCCGCCTGTTGACGGTAATGCTTGGCAACCTCTGCCAAAATCGCGTCCACCGCCTCCTTGCTGGTCTGCGGCAACCCATGCCGCGCGCTGCGTAGTTGCAGGATGTTCAAGCCCACGCGCACTTCGTTGAGCATATCCACCGAGGCCAGGTCGCTGCCTTCCGGGGTCAGTGCCAGCCGCGGTGCGAGCAGGCCGAGCAGGTCCAGCATGCGGGCGGCAAAGTGCTGCCGGTCCTGCGTGCCATGGCCGTCTGCCGCAGCGGCCAGCGTGCGCCAGCCCTGGCGCACCAGCCGGCGTGCGCTCCATTCGGCGCCGACCGAGCGGAACAGCCGCGTCAGCACCACGGCAAAACCAATACCGAGCACCATGGCTACCGCGGCGTTGACGAAGCTCTGGATATTGGCGTTGTAGGTGTTCTGCAGGCTGAGCAGGGCGGTGAGGTTCACCACCAGCGGCAGCGCGATCAGCATGCTGGCAGGGCGGTGCAGCAGCGCGCCCAAGGGCAGGAACACCACCGCCAGCAGCAGCACCAGCATCGGGAAATCGTGGATGGCCGGAAAGATGCCGAACAGGTAGATACCGGCCACCACGCTCGCCACCACCGCCCAGGTCAGGAACGACAGCATGCTGGGCGCGGGGTCGTCCTGCGCGGCGAAGAACGCGGCCGTCACCGCCGCCATCATCGCGCCGTTGCCGCCGCCCTCCCAGCCGATGCCGATCCACAGCACGCAATACGCCATCAACGCGAAGCCGGCACTGGCGGCCGAAAATGCGACCATGCCGAAATCGATGTGGCGCGTGGTGCTGCCGCGTGCAGGCACATCGGCGGTGTCGCTGGGTAATCCGCGCAGGCGTTGCAGCAGCGATACGCGCGTGCGCGAAGGTGCGCCGGGTTCGGGCGGTGCGCCTTCGACCTGTCCGGCCGAGGCAGCCGTCGCAGCGTCGCTGCGTAAACCTGCCGGGCGCTGCGACGAGGCGCGCACGCGCCAAGCCGATCCGGTTGCGCTCCGCACCGCGGCGGCCCGCTCGGGTGAGGCGGCCGTTGCGGCCGGTATCGCGGTCGCCGGTCTTGCCGCATTCGGCATTGCCCGCAGCGCTGCGGGCGCCGTGCCTTGTACCAGGGCCTGCTCCAGCGCGCGGCAGTCCTGCCAGAGGTCCAGCAGTTCTTCCAGGCGCAGCAACAGGCTGGCCAGCAGCAGATGCGCGATGTGCTGATCCACCGGGGCGCGCAGCGCGGCGATGCGGGCGCGCAAGGCACAGGCGTCGACGGCATTGGCCGTGGCGCCGTCGCCGGGATCCACCCAGGCCACAATATCGTGCAGCAGCGCGGCCAGCTCAGGCTGGGCGGTGGTGTCGTCGTGCAGCGCATCCAGCCGGTCGGTGATCGAGGACAGCACCGGCAGCAGCATCAGCATGCGCGCGCGCAGCTGCTCCAGCGCGGAGGCGGCACCGGCATGGCGCGGGTCGTCGTGGCGCACGAAGGCGATCAAGGCCTCGAACTGCACCAGGTCGGCCGCCAGGCGGTTGCGCGGTGCGTGCGC
The DNA here is from genome assembly GCF_000802365.1 of Xanthomonas cannabis pv. cannabis. GTDB lineage: Bacteria > Pseudomonadota > Gammaproteobacteria > Xanthomonadales > Xanthomonadaceae > Xanthomonas > Xanthomonas cannabis. Next base: position 11,533 of record NZ_JSZE01000048.1, on the reverse strand, counting down.
GGGGCCGCGCTGCAGCACCTGCCGGCACCACTGCGCCGCATCCTGCATCCAGTTGCCGATGCGTGCGGTGAGCATCGGCCGCACCGATGCAGGGAACACCAGCGCGGCAAACAGCACCGCCATCACCGTGCCCAGCACGATCTCTTCGCTACGCGCCACCACGGTGTCGAAGATGCCTTCGGGCGCGGTCACCGCCGGGAAACCGATAAAGGCGGTGGTGTAGCCGGCCAGCAAAAACGCATAACCGCGCGGGCCGCGATTGAGCAGTGCCAGGAACAGGCAGGCCGAGAGCCACACCGCCATTGCCGCGCTCAGCAGCAAGGGCGTTTCCACCAGATTCGGCAGCATCACCAAGGTTGCCGCGCCGGCCAGCAGCGTGCCGAGCACGCGATACACGCCCTTGGCGCGGGTGGGGCCGAGCAGCGGCTGCGAGACGATATAGACCGTGGCCATCGCCCAGTACGGCCGCGACAGGTTGCCGGCCAGGGCGACGTACAACGCCGCGATCGAGGCAGCGAACGTCCTGGCCGAAAACAGCCAGGCCTGGCGGTCGCGCAGCAGGGCGGTCATCGTGCGGCCGTCGTGGCAGCGGCGTCCCACCCGCCACCCAGGGCCAGGAACAGCTGCAATTGATCCTGCGAGACCTGCGCCTGCGCATTGGCCAGCGTCATGTCGGCGGTAGCCAGGGTGCGCTCGGCATCCAGGCTGGACAGATACGGCGTGCGCCCGCCCTGATACAGCCTCCGGTTCTGCGACGACGCCAGCTCGGCCTGCTGCTGCGCCTGTTCCAGCAGGTGCAGGCGGTCCAGATCCTGCGCGTAGCGCGACAGCGCGGTCTGCACCTCGCGCAGTGCCTGCAGCACGGTGGTGTCGAATTGCGCCAAAGCGGCGTCGGCGCCGGCTTCGGTGGCGCGCACCCGTGCACGCGCCCCACTGGAAGGCAGCGTCCAGGAGATCAGCGGGCCGAACGACCACGCCTGCGTCGCCGGCTCGCCGATGTCGGCCAGCAGGCCGGTGGCGCCGATCGAACCGCCCAGGCGGATGTCCGGATACAACGCGGCAGTGGCCACGCCGATACGCGCGGTGGCGGCGGCGAGCCGGCGCTCGGCCTGGCGCACATCCGGGCGACGCGCCAGCAACGCGCGGCCATCGCCGATCGGGATGGGCCGTTGCAGGGCGGGCGCGTGGTCGCAGCTGTCCACGCCGGCCGGCACCTCGCTCGGTGTCTTGCCCAGCAACGCGGCCAGTTGATAGCCGGCGGCCTGGCGGCGCGCGCGCAATGGCGGCAGCGCAGCTTCCAGCATCGCCACCTGCGCGGTGGCACGTGCCAGATCCGGCGGTGTGCCGCGGCCGGCAGCGATCAGGCGCTGGGTGATCTGGCGGCTGCGCTGCTGCAACTGCAGCGAATGCTCGGCCACGTGCAGCTCGTGGTTGGCGTGGCAGATCTCCACATAACTGCCGGCCACCTGCGCGGCCACGTTGACGCGGGCCAGGTCAATCGCCGCCTGGGCCACCTGCGTATCGGCGTGCGCGGCCTCGGCGCCGCGCTGCAGCTTGCCGAACAGATCGAACTGATACGACACCCCGACCTTGCCATCGGCCAGGTTGAACACCGGCAGCTTTTCCTGCTGCAGGAACGCCTCGGCCGAGACCTGCGCGCGGCTGACGCCGGCGTCCACCTCGTAATCGAACCCACCGGCATCCAGCGCCTGTTCGTACACCGCGGCGGCGCGGCGAAGGTTGGCGCCGGCCACCTTCAGCTCGACGTTGTCGCGCAGGGCCTGTTCGACCAGGGCATCGAGCATCGGGTCCTGATACAGCGCCCACCAGCGCGCCGGCAGCGGTGCGCCGGGTTGCACCTGGTCGTTGCCGGTGTCGACAAACGCGGCATTGGCGGCCGGCCGCTGGTAGGCCGCATCCTCCGGCAGCGCGTAGTCGGGGCCCACGGTGCTGCAGGCACTCAACGCCGTCAGCAGCGTGGCCAATCCCAGTGGGCGAAGCACGTGGTGGCTCATGGCGCCGCCTTGGCCTGCACGCGGGCAGGCGCGGCGGCCGGGGTCGCATTGGCTGTGGCTGTGTCAGGCAGGATGCTCACCGTGGCGGTGCGCCCGGCGATCAGCTGCACATGCGCCGGCACCCGATCCAGCACGATGCGTACCGGGATGCGCTGCGCCAGCCGCACCCAGTCGAAGGCTGGCGTGACATTGGGCAAGGCACCGGCGCTGCCGCTGCGGTAGCGGTCTTCGATGCCGGCGGCGATGCTCTGCACATGCCCATGCAGCGTGACCGGCTCGCCCATCAGGTGCACGTCCACGCGCTGGCCGGGGTGCACGCCCTGCAGGCGGGTTTCTTCGAAATAGCCATCCACGCGGAACGAGCCGGTATCCAGCACCGCCACCACCGGGCGCCCGGCAGTGACGTAGTCGCCCGCGCGCACGGTGCGGTCGCTGACGTGGCCATCGGCCGGGCTGCGCACCTGGGTGCGGTCCAGGTTGAGCTGGGCCAGGTCCACCGCCGATTGCGCGGTGGCGACTGCCGCCTGGGCCTTTTGCACATTGGAACGGCGCACCTCGGCATCTTCGGCGGCGACCACGTCCTGCAGGCTGCGGTCGCGCGCGATCTCGCGGCGCAACTGGCTCAGCGTGGCCTGGCGCTCGGCCAGCGCGGCGCGCGCCTGCTCCAGCGCGATCGCATAGCGCGCGCGGTCCACCACGAACAGCAGCTGCCCGCGCGTGACCGGTTGGTTGTCGGCCACGGCGACCGACTCCACCAGCCCGGACACATCCGGCGCCACCTGCACCACGTCGGCACCCACGTGCGCATCGCGCGTCCACGGCGCGTCCATGTAATAGCGCCACAGATGCTGCAGCACCAACGCAGCCACCACCACCATTGCCAGGGTCAGCAGCGCCGGCCCGGCGGTCTTGATCAGCTTTTTCACGATTGCATCCACCGCATGAGAGAAAACAGGCCGCCCAGCAGCGCGATGTACAGCGCCAGGTTGAACAGCGCCGGGTGCCAGATGTGGCGGTACGCGCCCGCGCGGGTCAGCAGCGCGCCGATCGCGCTGTTGAGCAGATACGCCAGCGTCATCAACGCCAGCAGGGTGGGAACGAACACACCGTAGAGACTGAACTCGCCGTACATCGGGCCTACCTGGAAAGGGAACAACGCTGCCCGGCAGCATCTGGCGTGCCGGCCAACTGCAAGCGCATACCGCCGTGCGCTAGTCGGACTGCCCCAGCCGCGCATGCGCCTGGGCGATCTGCTCCCACAGCGTCAGCACGGTCTGCACCTGCGCCTCGCTGAGCGCACCGAAGACCTCGGCGCGCAACGCGTCCAGGCGCACCTCGATCTGCCCGGCCAGCGCCTGGCCCGCAGCGGTGAGCCAGAGCTGGTTGGCACGGCGGTCGCTGCTGTCGGCTTCGCGCCGGACCAGGTCCTGGGCGGCCAGCTTGTCCAGGAGCCGCACCAGTGAGGGGCCTTCCATGCCCAGCTGCTGGGCCAGCGCCACCTGACGGATGCCGCCGCCGGAGCGGCCGATCATCAGCAGCGGGCCGGTGCATGCACTGGACAGCCCGAAGCTCTCAAAGGCCTGGTCGGCCAGCCGTTGCCATTGGCGGGCGGCGACCAACAGGCCGGAACTGAGCTGGGCGCGCGGAGATGCAGTGCTGATCGTCATAATAGTTAGGATGCTATCAATTCAATAATGAATCAATAGTCACTGAACCCGCGGCAGCGGCCGCAACCGGCGCTGGGGCCGTCGGCCCGTCCTCGGGTACCATGCTCGCCCCCTTTGGGTGCACCTGCGCATGAGCCAGTCCGACCAGCCCGATTCCTCCGTCACCCAGGCCCAGGCCGAAGAGGCCGTGCGCACCCTGCTGCGCTGGGCCGGCGAAGACCCCTTCCGAGAAGGCCTGCTGGACACCCCGCGCCGGGTGGCCGAAGCCTATGGCGACTGGTTCAGCGGCTACCGCGAAGAACCGCGTGCCTACCTGGAACGCACCTTCGAGGAAGTGGCCGGCTACGACGAGCTGATCGTGCTGCGCGACATCTCCTATGAAAGCCATTGCGAGCACCACATGGCGCCGATCATCGGCAAGGTGCACGTGGGCTACCTGCCGCGCGGCAAGGTGGTCGGCATCAGCAAGCTGGCCCGGGTGGTGGAAAGCTACGCGCGCCGGTTCCAGGTGCAGGAAAAGATGACCGCCCAGATCGCCCAGTGCATCCAGGACGTGCTGCAACCGCGCGGCGTGGGCGTGGTGGTGGAAGGCGCGCACGAGTGCATGACCACCCGCGGCATCCACAAGCGCGGCGTCAGCATGGTGACCTCCAAGATGCTGGGCAGCTTCCGCGAAGACGCGCGCACCCGCGCCGAATTCCTGCAGTTCATCGAAGTGGGCGGCAAGCGTTGAGGCAGCCGTTGCAGCGCGCATGAAGCACCAGGCACGTATCGCCGGCTATCGGCAACTGCGCGAGCAGCCGGTGTGGAAACTGCTCGCCGCCGACCACGCCCCCGAACTGATCGGCCTGCTGCAGACCGTGCTGATGGACGGCGAACGGCGCCTGCCCTCGGCCGTGCTGCACGAGCGGTTGCAGCGCCAGCTCGATGCCTTGCGCGCCGACGAGCTGTCGCGCGAATTGCCGCGTACCGCGCAGGCCTATCTGGCGCATTGGTTGGCACAGGGCTGGCTGGAGCGCCGCCTGCCCGAAGGTGCAGCCGAAGAAGAATACGAATTGTCGCGCGCCGCCACCCAGGCCATCCGCTTCATCGTCGGCCTGCGCGAAAGCAGCAGCAGCGCCACCGAAAGCCGCCTGTCGCTGGTGATCCAGCAACTGGTGCAGCTGGCCGGCCAGACCGAGGCCGATCCGGAGCTGCGCCTGGCTGCCTTGCGCGACGAACGTGCGCGCATCGATGCCGAGATCGAACGCGTGGCGTCGGGCCGCGTGGCGGCACTGGATGGCAAGCGCGCGCTGGAGCGCGCCCGCGACCTGATCCATCTCTCCGACGAGCTGGCCGAAGATTTCCATCGCGTGCGCGATGATTTCGAGCAGCTCAACCGCCAGTTCCGCGAGCGCATCATCGACGACGAAGGCGCGCGCGGCGATGTGCTCGAACAACTGTTCAACGGCGTGGATGTGATCGCCGACAGCGAGGCCGGGCGCACCTTCGAGGCGTTCTGGAGCCTGCTCAACGACACCCAGCAGAGCAGCCAGCTCGATCAGGCGCTGGATGCGCTGCTCGCACGCGGCTTCGCGCGCAAGCTCGACCGCCGCGAACGCGCCTTCCTGCGCGGGCTCACCGGCACGCTGCTGGAGCGCGGCGGCGAGGTGCATACGGTGATGCAGCACTTCGCGCGCAGCCTGCGCGGTTTCGTGCAGAGCCGCGGCTATCTGGAACAGCGCCGGCTCAATCAATTGCTCAAGCAGGCGCAGGGCGAAGCCCTGCAATTGCGCGACAGCCTGCATGCCACCACCGCCACCGGGTATACGCAGGCGCTCAGCAGCAGCCGCCTGCGTTCGTTGTCGCAATGGCGGCTGCACGACCCGCGGCTTACCCAGGTGGATGGGCGTGTGCAAGCCGCCGATGCCGCCGAGATCTCGCTGGACAGCGTGGGCGACCTGGTCGCGCAATCGGAGATCGATGTGCGCAGCCTGCGCAACGACCTGCACGAACTGCTCGGCCAGCGCCCGCGGCTGACCATCGGCGATGCCCTGCAACAGCGCCCGGCCGTGCAAGGGCTGGGCAGCGTCATCGGTTACCTGTCGCTGGGCACGCGCCACGGCCTGGTGATCGAGGGGCAAATGGAAACGGTGCAATGGGAAGGCAGCGACGGCGCCACGCGCCGCGCGCGCATTCCCTTGGTGTGGTTCACCCGGGAGAAACGCAATGAACTGGTCTGAGGACACGCGCCTGGACGCCGACGAAAACACCGGTGCCCCGGCCAATGACGGCCGCCCGCTGATGACGGATGCCTCGAGCGCGCAACCGCGCGGCGAGCTGTTTCTGGGCGACACCGGCACGTTGCCGTTCGACGCGCGCCGCGCGCTGTGCCAATTGCTCGCAGGGCCCAGCATCGATGCGCAACGCCACGGCGCGTTGTGGCCGGCGCTGTTGCGCAACGAGGCGGCGATCCGTCAGCTGTTGTGCGAGCTGTTTCTGGAGCTGGTGCTCGACCGCGAGGGCGGGGTGGCCTTCACCCGTCAGGCCGACACCGCCGAGCTGGAATCGCCCACCTTGCTGCGCAGCGCGCCGCTGACCTTTATCGAATCGGTGTTGCTGCTGTTCCTGCGCCAGCAACTGGCCGAAGCCGATACCCGCGGCGCGCGTGCGGTGGTGGACGAGGCGCAGCTGGTGGAGGCGTTGTCGGTGTACGAGAAGAACGTGTCCACCGACCGCGCAGGGTTTGCGCGACGGGTGATGACGGCGATCGGCAAGATGCGCGACAACCAGTTGCTGTCGCGCCTGCGCGGCAGCGAGGAGCGTTACGAAGTCTCGCCCGTCTTGAAGCTGTTGTTCTCGGCAGAGGATGTGCAGGCCCTGGTGGTGGCGTATCGGGAGTTGCGAGAGGGGGAGGTTGCGTTGGAGTGATGGCGTCTGCACCCCGGATCGCCATCCCTTCTCCCACCGGGAGAAGGTGCCCGAAGGGCGGATGAGGGGACGGCCGATCGCGATGCCTGGATGTGACATCTGGAGTGTGTGTGTAGCCGTGCGTCATGCATTGCGCGATGAAAGTCAGCTCTCACGCCCCGTCAAGCGCAAGTGACTTTCTTCATGGGCGGCACTGAGCCATCAGCTTCCCGCGCATCGGTCAGCACCCGCTCTCGTCACTCATCCGTGTCCATCCAGATCACCGCGCCGCGTAGGAGCGTCCCAGGCCGCGAAGGGACGTACCCGATTACCGTCAGCCACCGCAGTCCATGCTTGTCCAGCAACACCCCGCTTCAAACAGTCGTGATGTGATTCGTCTTCAGCGTGACCCGTCATCCCGTTTTGGTGAGTGAGCCATGAATTCCCAGTCCAACCTGTCACCGGCGCAGCCGGGCGCCTCCTTGTTCGCCGATTCGCTTGCCGAACAGCGGGCGCAGCAGTTCCGCATGCGGCGCTTGCAGGTGCACAACTGGGGCACATTCAACGGCTTGACCGAAGTGCCGATCGCGGAAAAGGGCTTTCTGTTCGTCGGCCGTTCCGGCTCCGGCAAATCGACCCTGCTGGATGCGATGTCGGCCCTGTTGACGCCGCCGAGCATCGTCGACTTCAACGCCGCCGCGCGCGAGGCCGAACGCAGCGGGCGCGATCGCAGCCTGGTGTCGTATGTACGCGGCGCCTGGGCCGATCAGCAGGACAGCGCGTCGGGCGAAATCGCCACGCAATACCTGCGCAAGGGCGCCACCTGGACCGCGCTGGTGCTGGAGTACTGCAATGCGCATGGCGAGGCGGTGAGCCTGATCCGCTTGTTCTGGATCGCCGGCAGCGGCAATGCGGCTGCCGACGTCCGCCGCCACTACATGGTGGCGCCGCGCAGCTTCGATGTGGCCACCGAGCTGGATGGCTTCGATCTGGACCTGCGCAGGCTCAAGGCGCGGCTGGGTGAGGAGGTTGCCCACTTCGATGGATTCGCCGGCTATGCCGAACGTTTCCGGCATGCGCTGGGCATCAACAACGAGATGGCCTTGCGGCTGTTGCACAAGACCCAGTCGGCCAAGAATCTGGGTGATCTCAATGTCTTCCTGCGCGGTTTCATGCTGGACGAGCCGCGTACCTTCGAAGCTGCCGATCGGTTGGTGGAGGATTTTGCCGAACTCGACGGCGCGCACCATGCGGTGGTCACCGCACGCCGCCAGGTGGAAACGCTGACCCCTGCGCGCGAGCACCATGCGGCGTTGATGGCATTGCGCCACAGCGTGGGCGAGTTGCGCGAGCTGCAGTTGGGCGTGGACAGCTACCGCGAGCAGCAGCGGCTGGCCTTGCTGGATGAGCGGCTGCAGGAGCTGGACAACCAGGACCGCGGACTGGCCGGCGAAGAGGGCCAGCGCCGCGAGTCGCTGGATAACCACGAGCAGAAACTGGCCGGGCTGGAGCGCGAGCAGCGCGCCGCCGGCGGTGAGCAGATCGAAGAACTGGAACGCGAGCGTGCGCGCGTGGAGCGCGAGCGCGACGAACGCCTGCGCCGCCGTGCGCAGATCGAGCAGGCCTGCCGCCAGCTTGGCACCGCCCTGGCGGCAGGTGCCAGCGGCTTTGCCGCGCAGGTCGCGCATGCGCAGACCGTGCTGGATAACGGCAAGCACGACGCCAGCGCGCTGGATGACGCCATTGCCGAGCGCATGGGCGCACGCCGCGACGATGAGCGCCGCTTTGCCGAGATCCGCGCCGAGCTGGATGCACTGAAGCGCGCGCCGTCGAGCATGCCTGCACCGATGCAGGCCCTGCGCGCGCGGCTATGCGAAGACACCGGCATTGCCGAGGCCGCGCTGCCGTTCGTTGGCGAGCTGGTGCAAGTGCGCGACGACCAGATGGCGTGGCGCGGCGCGATCGAGCGCGTGCTGCACGGCTTTGCGCAATCGCTGCTGGTGGACGAGCGGCATTACGCGCAGGTCAGCGAATGGGTCAACCGCACCCATATCGGCACGCGCCTGGTCTACTTCCGTGTGCGTCGTAACGACGAGTTGCACTCGCGGCGGGTCGATCCCGATGCGTTGCCCGGCAAGCTGCAATTGCGCGAGCACGCCTTCACCGAGTGGCTGCGCAACGAGCTGACCCGTCGCTTCGACTATGCCTGCGTGGACAACGCAACCGCGCTGCGCAACGCCGACCGCGCGATCACCCGCGAGGGCCAGGTCAAGCATCCCGGCGATCGCTACGAAAAGGACGACCGCCACGCGGTCAACGACCGCAAACGGTGGCTGCTCGGTCACGACAACCGCGACAAGCTCAAGGTGTTCGAGCGCGAAGCGCAGGCGCTGGCCCAGCGCATCGCCAGCTGCGATGCCGATGTCGCAGCGCTGCGCAAGCAACGCGAGCAGGATCAGGAACGACAGCTGGCCGCGCATACCCTGGTGGAGCGCGACTGGGACGAGATCGACGTCGGTCCCAAACTGCAACGCCTGAGCGATATCGACGAGCAGTTGGTGCAGCTGCGCGAAGGCAACAGCGGCTTGCGCGCGCTCGGCCAGGCCATCGACACCGCACGCACCTTGCGCGACCAGGCCAAGCGCACGTACGACGATGTGCGGCTGGAACGTGCGCAACTGGCGCGCGAGCGCATGCGGCTCGAACAGCAGCACGCCGCGTGTGCGGGCCGCGCCGGCACCGCCACGCTCACACCGACGCAGTTGCAGGGCCTGCGGGAACGGCTTGCCGCCTTGACGCCGCTGTCGCTGGACAACCTGGAAGCGCATTTCCGCGTGGTCGAGCGTGGCCTGGCCGAGCAGCTGGCCGACAGCCAGGGCCGCGACAGCCGGCTCAGTGCCCAATTGCTGGAATGCTTCCGCAAGTATTGCCAGCAGTGGCCCGAAGACAGCGGCGACTTCACCGTGAGTCTTGCCAGCGCCGACGATTTTCTTGCGCGCCTGGACCGGCTGGAAAGCGATGGCCTGCCGCGGCACGAGCATCGTTTCTTCGACCTGCTGCAGACCCAGAGCAAGAACAACCTGCTGGCCTTGCAGCGCCACACGGCCGAAGCGCACAAGGGCATCAAGCAGCGTATGGACGAGGTCAATGCCAGCCTGGAGCAGGTGCCGTTCAATCGCGACACCATCCTGACCATCGAAGTCGGCGACCGCCGTCTGGCCGAGGTGCAGGAATTCCAGCAGCAGTTGCGTGCGGTGCTGTCGCATCAACAGACCGAAGACCGCGCGCTGGCTGAGGCGCAGTTTTCCACCTTGCGCGCACTGGTCGCCCGCCTGGGCGCGCAGGAACCGGAGGCACGCCGCTGGCGCGAACAGGTGCTGGATGTGCGCCTGCATGTGGAATTCATCGGTGTGGAACTGGATGCGCAAACCCGCGCGCAGGTGGAGATCTACCGCAGCGGCGCCGGCAAATCCGGTGGCCAGCGCCAGAAGCTCGCCACCACCTGCCTTGCAGCGGCGCTGCGTTACCAGCTTGGCGGCGAAGACGGCGAACTGCCGCGCTATTGCGCGGTGGTGCTGGACGAAGCCTTCGACAAGGCCGACAACGAGTTCACCGCGCTGGCAATGAACATCTTCGAAAACTTCGGCTTCCAGATGGTGGTGGCCACGCCGTTGAAGTCGGTGATGACCTTGGAGCCCTTCATCGGTGGCGCCTGCTTTGTGGAAATCAGCGGCCGCCACAACTCGGGCGTGTTGTTGATCGAATACGACGAGCAGGCGCAGCGCTTGAAGTTGCCGGAGCGCTCGCGTGGCGATGAGCCGGCGGTTGCCGGCACCACTGATGCTGCGCCTTCGATCGAGGCTGTAGGCGAGTCTGCAGGAGTGCAGGGCCCTGCACGCGCAGATGGCATGGCAATTGACGGCGCCCCAATGCACACGGCATCGCCTGCGGCGGCGGGGACCCCGCCCGCAGCGCAGAAAACGCAGACGGGTCAGCGCAAGCCGGCAGTCGCGACGACGAACACGCAGAGCAAGAACGCCAGGACTGCCTCTTCCACGCGCGCTGCGGCGCAGCCTCAAGCAAAGCAGACGAAGAAATCGCCTCCGCGCATTTCGGCTGATGCCGGCAAGCCGGTATCAGCTAAACGCACAGCGCGCGCGCCGGCGGTGTCGTCAGGAGCTGCAGCCACGTCCACTGTGGGCAAGACCGCTCGGTCTTCAAAAACGCCGGCCAAGGCGACGGTGGCCACAAGCGCATCCAACGCCACACCCAGGAAGGTTGCCGCCGCATCTGCGGCAGTGAAAACCGCCACCGCCAAGCCACGTGCAACAGCCGCTTCGACTGGGCAGCCAGCGCGTGGCACCGGCAAGACGACCTCGACGCGCGCGGTGGCTAAACCGTCACCGGCCAAAACGCGCGGCGCCAAGGCAGGCACGGCGCAGGCGCGCAGCAAGCGCTGACAACAGTGCACGGGCGACGCCATCTGCAGGGGGGTGTCACTGCCTCGAGCATGTCGCATCGCCAGCAGGTTGCGCTTACTGCTGCAGCAGATCCCACCCCATCTTGCCGATCAGCACGATCACCAGCACCAGGAATAGTTTGCGGATCAACGGCGTGCCACCGCGTAACGCCATCCGCGTGCCGGCCACTGCGCCGGCCACGTTCGCTACCGCCATCGGGATACCGATCGCCAGCATCACCTGCCCGCTGGGTAAAAAGAACGACAGCGCTGCCAGGTTGGTGGCCAGGTTGACCACCTTGGCCGCCGCCGAAGCACGCAGGAAATCCAGCCCGAAAAAGCGGATGAACAGGAAGATCAGAAAGCTGCCCGTGCCCGGGCCGAAGAACCCGTCGTAGAACCCGATCGCCGTGCCCATCGCCAGTGCGGTGGCCAGTTCGCGCCGGCCGATCCGGCGTGGCCGATGCAGCGCGCCGAAGTCCTTCTTGATCAGTGTGTAGATC
>NZ_JSZE01000047.1 GCF_000802365.1 Xanthomonas cannabis pv. cannabis | reverse complement strand
CGACCCCGCCCGCCCCGGCGGCGCGCGTGCGGTTGCGCGTTGCGACCAGCTGGGTGGTGCGCCCTACAGCGATACGCCCGATGGCCTGTTCCGTGCCTGGCTCAGCCCGGCGCACCGCGCCGCCGTCACCCAGGTCAGCACGTGGATGCGCGAGGCGGGCATGCAGGTGCGCGTGGACGCGGCGGCCAACCTGGTCGGACGCTACGAGGCCACGCATCCCGAGGCACCTGCCCTGCTGATCGGCAGCCATCTGGACAGCGTGCGCGATGCCGGCCGCTACGACGGCCCGCTGGGTATCCTGCTCGGCATCGAATGCGTCGCCGCCCTGCACGCACAGGCGCGCCGCCTGCCGTTCGCCATCGAGGTGATCGCGTTCGGCGACGAAGAAGGCTCGCGCTTTCCCGCCTCCATGTTCTGCAGCCGCGCGGTGGCCGGCACGCTGGACCCCGCCGCGCTGGCGGTCAGCGATGCCAGCGGCATCGACGTGGCCGCCGCGCTGGCCGACTGGGGCCTGGATATCGCGCAGATCCGCCATGCCGCCCGTCCGCCGGGCAGCGTGCTGGCGTATCTGGAAACCCACATCGAACAAGGCCCGGTGCTGGAAGCCGAAGCGCTGCCGGTAGGCATCGTCACCGCCATCGCCGCGCAGCGTCGCTTCGCGCTGCGTTTCGATGGCCGCGCCGGGCATGCCGGCACCACCACCATGGCCTTGCGTCGCGATGCCTTGAGCGCGGCGGCCGACGCCTTGCTGGCGATCGAGCGCATCACGCGCGCCGGCAGCAGCGATCTGGTCGCCACCGTCGGCAAACTGCAGCTCGCCCCCGGCGCCATCAACGTGGTGCCGGGCCGGGTGGACTGCACGCTGGACGTGCGCGCCGGCAGCGATGCCACCCGCGACGCGGCCGTGCGCGAAATCGAACACGCGCTCGCGCAGATCGGCACGCAGCGCGGCATCGCCATCGCCATCGAGCCGCTACAGACACTGGCCGCCAGCCCCTGCGACCCCGCGTTGATGCTCCGGCTGGAACACGCCGTCGCCGCGCAGGGCATCGTTCCACGCCGACTGGTCTCCGGTGCCGGCCATGACGCGATGACGATGGCCGCGCTGTGCCCCACCGCGATGCTGTTCGTGCGCTGCGCCGGCGGCATCAGCCATCATCCGGACGAACACGTCGACCCGGCCGATGCCGACCTCGCCCTGGCGGTTATGCGCCATTTCATCGAACACCTGGGAGACCCCCTTGTCACCTGATTTGCGCCATCTGCACACCTTCGGCGAACTCGATCCCCCGCAGCGGCTATTGATGGGCCCGGGCCCGGTCAATGCGCATCCGCGCGTGCTGCGCGCGATGGCGGCCGATCTGCTGGGCCAGTTCGATCCGGAAATGACCACCTACATGAACGAGGTGATGGCGCTGTACCGGCCATTGTTCGGCACCGAGAATCGCTGGACCTTCCTGGTCGATGGCACCGCGCGTGCCGGTATCGAGGCGGCGCTGGTGTCGCTGGTCAGTGCGGGCGACCGCGTGCTGGTGATCAACTTCGGCCGCTTCGGTTTGCTGCTCACCGAAATCCTGCAGCGCCTCGGTGCCGACGTGCACAGCGTGGATGCGCCCTGGGGCGAGGTGGTGCCGCTGGACGCCATTGCCGAGGCAATCGCACGGGTAGCGCCCAAGCTGGTGGCCGCCGTGCACGGCGACACCTCCACCACCATGGCGCAGCCGCTCGACGGGCTGGGCGCACTGTGCCGGGCGGCCGGCGCACTGAGTTACGTGGATGCCACGGCCACCCTCGGCGGCATGCACATCGCCAGCGACCGCTGGGGCGTGGACGTGGTCACCGGCGGCCTGCAGAAATGCCTGGGCGGGCCCTCGGGCTCGGCGCCGATCACTGTGTCCGAGCGTGCCGCCGAGGCCATCTTTGCGCGCCGCCATGTGGAGCGCGGCATCGCGCGCGATGACATCGTCAACGGCAATGGCCCGCGCATCGCCTCCAATTATTTCGACCTGGCCATGATCATGGATTACTGGTCGGACAAGCGCCTCAACCACCACACCGAAGCCACCACCATGCTGTACGGCGCGCGCGAATGTGCACGCGTGGCATTGCAGGAAGGCCTGCCCGCACGCTTCACACGCCACGCTGCCGCCGGCCGCGCGGTGAGCGCCGGCGTGCGCGCGATGGGCCTTGCGGTCTTCGGCGACGATGCGCACCGCATGACCAACGTCACCGGCGTGGTGATCCCGCCCGGCATCGACAACGACGCGGTGCGCCGGCGCATGCGCGAGGATTTCGAGATCGAGATCGGCACCGCGTTCGGCCCGTTGCAAGGCAAGATCTGGCGCATCGGCGCAATGGGCTACAACGCGATGAAGCACAAGGTGCTGATCACCCTGGCCGCATTGGAAGCGGTGCTGCGCGCCGAAGGCTATGCCTGCACCCCCGGCTTGGCCGTGGACGCCGCATTGGCGGCCTGGCATGCGGAGCCGGCGGCGTGAACGCCGCGCGTGCGCTGGTCGGCTATGGCGCCACACCGCCGGCGGCGCAGTGGCCCGGTGGCGCACGCGTCGCCGTGCAGTTCGTCATCAATTACGAGGAGGGCGCAGAAAACTGCGTGCTCAACGGCGACGCCGGCTCCGAGGCGTTTTTGTCGGAAATGGTAGGCGCGCAGTCGCAGCCGGGCGCACGCGCCATGGCCATGGAAAGCCTGTACGAATATGGCAGCCGCGCCGGCTTCTGGCGGCTGCAGCGGCTGTTCACCGCGCGCGGCGTACCGGTCACGGTGTTTGGCGTGGCCAACGCGTTGGCGAGCAATCCCGCGGCGGTGGCGGCGATGCAGGCCGCAGACTGGGAAATCGCCAGCCACGGCCTGCGCTGGATCGACTACCAGCATGTGGACGAGGCCACCGAAAGGGCGCATATCGCGCAGGCCATCGCGCTGCACACGCAGGTGACCGGCAGCCGCCCGCTGGGCTGGTACCAGGGCCGCACCAGCCCCAACACCGCGCGCCTGATCGCCGAAGAAGGTGGCTTTGTCTATGACGCCGACAGCTACGCGGACGATGTGCCCTACTACGACGCACGCCATGGCCGCACGCAGTTGATCGTGCCGTACACGCTGGATGCCAACGACATGAAATTCGTCGCCTACAACGGCTTTGCCGATGGCGAGCCGTTCTTCCGCTATCTGCGTGATGGCTTCGAGCAGCTGCGCAGCGAAGGCGGGCGCATGCTCTCGGTCGGCCTGCACGGCCGCATCGTCGGCAAGCCGGCGCGCGCGGCAGCCCTGGCGCGCTTTGTCGATCACGTACTGGCCAGTGGCGACGCCTGGGTGGCGCGCCGCATCGATATCGCGCGCCACTGGCTGCAGGTGCACCCGGCATGAGCATTGCAATGTCCGAGATCGATCTGCCCGAGGTGATCGCGCAAGTGACCGCGGCCTTCCACGCCTACGAGGACGCCCTGATGCGCGACGACATCGCCGCGATGGATGCGCTGTTCCATGCAGCGCCCAGCACAGTGCGCTACGGCGTGGGCGAGGTGTTGTACGGCATCGAGGCAATCCGCGCGTTCCGCATCGGCCGCGGTGGTTCGCCGCAGCGCCAGCTCGTGCATGTGCAGGTACACGGCTTCGGCCACGACTTCGCCACCACGCATGCAGAATTCGTCCGTGAAGGCAGCAGTGCACGCGGGCGGCAAAGCCAGAGCTGGGTGCGCTTTGCCGATGGCTGGAAGGTGGTGGCCGCGCATGTCTCGCTGCAGGGCACGCACGCATGAGCGTGGTGGACGATGGCGTGCTGGACGATGCCGCCTTCGTGGCGCGCTACCGCGAGTTGTTCGAGCATTCGCCCTGGGTGGTCGAACGCGCCGCACGGCGGCGTCCGTTCGCCGATGTGTATCGCGGGCTGATGCAGGTAGTGCTGGATGCGTCGCCGGAGGACCAGCTGGCGCTGATTCGCGCGCACCCCGAACTGGCCGGCAAGGCAGCGATCGACCGTACGCTCACTGCCGCATCGGCCGCAGAGCAGGCCGCGGTCGGGCTGGACCGTCTCAGCGAAGACGAGTTCAAGCGCTTCCACGCGCTCAATCAGGCCTATCGTCACCGCTTCGGTTTCCCGTTCGTGATCTGCGTGCGGCTGCACGAAAAAGTCGGCATCCTGGCTGCGCTGGAGCGGCGCCTGGACGCGCCGCGCAACGCAGAGATCGCCACCGCCATTGCCGAGATCGGCAAGATCGTGCACCTGCGCCTGGAGGCATTGCCATGAGCCTGGCCCAACTCGAACGCGAGCTCGCCCGTGACCTGCAGCGCCTTGCCCACGGCGGCGACGCCTGGGTGGCGCCGCGCGTGCATCCGGCCGGGCATGTGTTTGATGTGGTGATCGTCGGCGCCGGCCAGAGCGGCCTGGGCGCGGCGTTCGCGTTGCAACGCGAGCGCGTGCACAACGTGCTGGTCATCGACGAAAACCCGGCGGGGCAGGAAGGCCCGTGGGTGACCTACGCGCGCATGCAAACCCTGCGCACGCCCAAGCACATCACCTCGATCGACCTGGGCGTGCCATCGCTGACCTTCCGCGCCTGGTGGGAGGCGCAGCACGGCAGTGCTGCATGGGACGCGCTGGACAAGATTCCGCGCGGCAGCTGGATGGACTATCTGCGCTGGTACCGCGCGGTGCTACGCCTGCCGGTGCGCAATGCCACGCAACTGGCGCGTGTCGAACCGGACGTCGCCTCCGGCATCCATCGGCTGCATCTGGCGATGGGCGCGCCGCTGCTGACGCGCAAGCTGATCCTGGCCACCGGCATCCAGGGCGGCGGCCAGTGGATGGTGCCGGACTGGATCAGCCGCGCCCTGCCCGCGCACCGCTACGCGCACACCTCCGGCCACATCGACTTTGCCGCGCTGGCCGGCAAGCGCGTGGGCATTCTGGGTGGCGGTGCCTCGGCCTTCGACAATGCGTGCTTTGCGCTGGATCACAGCGTCGCCAGCGCCGAGGTATTCGTGCGCCGCAGCGAATTGCCGCGCATCAATCCGTTTCGCCACATGGAACAGGCGGGCATCATCCCGCGCTTTCTGACGCTGCCGGACGCGGACAAGTACCGCATGATGGCCAGCTTCTTCGCGCATAACCAACCACCGACCAACGACACCTTCCAGCGCGCCTGCGCGCACGCCGGCTTCGCACTGCATCTGGGTGCCCCGTGGCTGGAGGTGGCCGAGCGCGATGGCGAGATCGTCGTGCGCACGCCGCAGGGCGAGCACCGCTTCGATTTTCTGGCGGTGGCCACCGGCCTGGTCACCGACCCCCAGCTGCGCCCCGAGCTGGCCGCGCTGTCCGGGCGTATCGCCTGCTGGGGCGACCGCTATCAGCCACCGCCGGGCCAGGCCAACCCGGTGCTGGACGCGCACCCCTACCTGGGGCCGGGCTTCGAACTGCTGCCACGCACGCCCGACGACGCCGCGCTGCTGCACGGGCTGTTCGCCTTCAACTATTCGGCGCTGATCAACCACGGCCCCTCGGCCGCGGCATTGTCCGGGCTCAAGGTCGCCCTGCCGCGGCTGGCCCGCGCGGTAGCCGACCAGCTGTTTCTGGACGACCGCCAGGCCATCGTCGAGACCTATCTGGCCTACGACCAACCCGAGTTCGTCGGCCAATGGCCGCAGCCCACCCAGGCGGTGGCATGAGCACGCTGTCCACGCATGTGCTGGACACCGCCAGCGGCCGTCCCGCTTCCGGCGTGCCGCTGCGCCTGTTCGCAGGCGATACCTTGCACTTCGACGGTGTCACCAACCAGGACGGGCGCTGCCCGGAACTGGCCGCCCTCATGCTGCCGCCCGGCCGCTATCGGCTGGAATTCGAGGTCGCCATTTATTGGCGTGCGGCCGGCGTTGCCCTGACCGACCCGCCGTTCCTGGAGCAGGTACCCATCGCCTTCGGCATTGCCAACGACGGCCACTACCACGTGCCGCTGCTGCTCTCGCCGTACGGATATTCCACTTATCGCGGCAGCTGAAAGCCGCTGGCGCGAGAGCTGGGGCGACTGCCACAGCGACCCAGGCTCACCGGTCCCGGCGACGGCCTCATCCCGGCGCAGAACAACAGACCGCCCCGCGCCGCAGCCTGCCTGGTACGCGCACGCTGCCTCAGGCACCGTGGATCACTACAGAGCATTCGACTGCCACTGCGCGATCTATGCAGCCGCCTGACACCTGCCTGCAACATCTTGGCAGCCTAGGCGGCACCGGCGTCGCAACCGTTCGGCACGACACACGCCCCGTTCCGCCATGGCCCCGTAGAATGATGCCTTTCCGGCGACAGGCCGGGGCACCGGAACGGTCATGATCCACAACGATGTACTGCGCAGCATCCGCTACATGCTCGACCTCAGCGACGACAAGGTGGTGGAGATCACCCACCTGGCCGACCCCGGGTTCGCGCTCGACAAGCCGCAGGTACAGGCCTGGCTGAAGAAGGAAGACGAGCCCGGTTTCAAGCCCTGCACCGATGCGATGCTGGCACGCTTTCTCGACGGCCTGGTGCTGCGCTTCCGCGGCCGCGACGAGACCCAGCCGGCACGCCCGCTGGAAGCCCGCGTCGGCAACAACCTGGTGTTGAAGAAGCTGCGCGTGGCCTTCGAACTGAAGGACGTCGACATGCACGCCATCTTCGCCAGCGCCGGCTTCCCGCTGTCCAAGCCGGAACTCTCCGCACTGTTCCGCCAGCCCGGCCACAAGAATTTCCGCCCCTGCGGCGACCAGCTGTTGCGCGCCTTCCTCAAGGGCCTGACCGCCCGGGTCCGCGAAGCCGGTTGAACGTCACCACCGCCCCAAAGCGCCGCTCCTCGTAGGAGCGCGCTCGCGCGCGAGGCGTTCGCTGAAACGTTCCATCGCGCAGGCGTGCGCTCACGATGGCAATGACCCGCCGGTGCCCGCCGACTGCGCAGACACCACATCGGCCTGTGCCGCACTTGGGGAATCTGTGCAGGGCCTGCTTGGCGAGGTCAGTCCGGGCCTTCGGTTCGAAGCAGATAGAGTGGCGCGCTCCAGACAGACGCCCTGGAGATGCCTGCACTCGACGCGAGCGCGATCAACCGCCGCACACGTGCTTCAGCAGGCGCCAGGCCGGAAGGTGCAGATGCGCCCGGCACCCCCGGCGCGGCAAGCACCCGTGCGAGCCGGCCAGCATGCACGGCTACGATTCCGAGTCGGCTTCTATGCAGCCGCCGCCAGACGCGGCTTGTGGGCATCCAGACGGAACACCGAGACCGCTTCGCTCAGCTCCACCGCCTGCTCTTCCATCGCCCGCGCGGCGGCCGAAGCTTCTTCCACCAGCGCGGCATTGCGCTGGGTGGTTTCGTCCATGTCATTGACGGTGCGCGCCACCTGTTCGATGCCGGCGGACTGTTCGCGCGATGCGGCGGAGATCTCGGCAATGAGCGTGGTGACCTGCTGCACCGATTGCACGATGTCCTGCATCGTTCGCCCGGCCTGACTTACGCGTGCGCTGCCACGCTCGACGCTGTCCACCGATGCATCGATCAGCTGCTTGACCTCCTTGGCGGCGCCGGCTGAACGCTGTGCCAGCGCGCGCACCTCGGATGCAACCACCGCAAAGCCGCGTCCCTGCTCGCCGGCACGCGCCGCTTCCACCGCAGCGTTCAAGGCCAGAATATTGGTCTGGAAGGCGATGCCGTCGATGACACTGATGATGTCGGCAATCTTCCTGGACGACCCTTCGATTTCGCCCATGGTGCCGACCACGCTGGCCACCATGTCTCCGCCGCGGCTGGCAATCTCGGCAGCCGCCTGCGCACCACGGCTGGCCTGCTGCGCCGTGTCGGCATTCTGCCGCACGGTGGAGGTGAGCTCTTCCATCGATGCAGCGGTTTCTTCCAGATTGGCCGCCTGCTGTTCGGTACGCTGCGCCAGATCGTTGTTGCCGGCGGCGATTTCGGCGGACGCGGTGCGAATGGTCTGTGCGGCCAGCGTGATATCCCCGACGATATCGGTCAGGCGCTGCACGGTGGCGTTGGCATCGTCACGCATGCGCGCAAAGACGCCTTGCTGGTTGCCGTGCATGCGCGCAGTCAGGTCGCCATCGGCAATTGCCTTGAGCAGCTGCGACAGCTCGGCCAGATTCTGGTCCACGTTCTGCATCAGGCCATTGAGGCCCTCGACCATGCCGCGGAACTCGAATTGATAGGCGCCGGTGTTACCACGGGTGGCAAAGTCGCCGGCCGCCGCCGCGTTGACCAGGCCACGGATCTCGCCGTTGATCGCGGCCAGGTTGCGTTTGGTGGTGTCCATCGCCTCGGTGATCTGCGCCTTTTCGCCCGGCAGGCGCGGCATGTCCACCGACATGTCACCCACCGCGTAATGCTGCATCACCTGCAGCATGGTGCCGATCAACCCCACCTGCGCGCCGATCAGTCCGTTGGTGTCGTCCACCATGCGGCCATACGCGCCAGGAAATGCCTGCGCGTCCATGCGGTAACTCATCTGCCCGGCTTCATGACGCTGGGCCATGTCCGCCTGTGCGCTTGAGACATCGATGAGCGTGGTGACCACCTGCCCCATTGCCTGTCCCAGCAACCCGATCTCGTCACGATTGCCGACCGCCGCGCGTGCCGACAGGTCGCCGGCCGCCACCAGGCGTGCCGCGTGCGCAACCGTTTCGATCGGGCGAACGATCGAGCGCCGTATCCACCAGCCCAATACCGCCACCAGACACAGCGCGGCGCCCACCGTGGCGACTGCCGAATAGACCAGCTTGTGCTGTGCCGATTGCGAGCTGGCCAGCACCGCGGCGTCGGCCAGGATCTTGCTGCGATTGACCAGCGCTTCGAGCGTCTGGCTGGGCGCGCGGTCCTGGCCCTTGACCAACTGGTCGCCTACCTGGGTGTCGTAGCCGGCTTCGGCAAACCTGCCCAGCGCTGCTTCGTAGTGGCGCTGCAGGCCCAGATGCGCCTGGGCAAAGTCCTGCGCCAGCGTACGCACCTGCGGGTCCCGGGTTGCCTTGGCCAGCGCCTCGGTGCCTGCCTGCACTTTCCTGCCCTGCTCGCGGAAGGCATCCAGGTGCTTGTCCAGCTGCGCCGGGTCGCGCCCGCGGATCAGGACATTCTTCCACTCCTGCACCTGCAGGCGGAAATCGCGGGTGATCTCCTCGCTGGTGGAGGCCTGCGCCACCTCGGGCGGCACCTTGCCCGACAGGCTCAGCCACGCCGTGCCCAAACCACCGAGGGCACACAACAGGATGATCGACAGACCCAGCGCGAGCGCGCCGAGCAGCTTGCTTTGCAGGCTGACGAATTTCGGGGTGGCAACAGACATGCGACATCCAGAGTGGGGATTGCTCCGGTTATCGACAGGTGTACGACCGGTCTGAAGCAGCGCCCGGCACCAGAATCTGCCTTGAATGCCCAAAAAGGTGAGCACTTCTGGATTCCCCGACAGGCTTCACCCGTCCGCCCGACCATCGCGGCATCTGTGGCGGCCCCGTATCCTTCCCGCGCATGACCGACCCCGCCTTTCCGATCTCTCCGTTGTTGCCGCAGATTCGCGACAGCCTCACCGCCCATCCACGGCTGGTCCTGGAAGCGCCGCCCGGCGCCGGCAAGACCACCCAGGTACCGCTGGCGCTGCTGAACGCGCCATGGCTAGCCGGGCGTACCATCGTGATGCTGGAACCGCGCCGCGTGGCGGCGCGCAGCGCGGCGCAGTTCATGGCGCGCCAGCTCGGCGAGCCGGTCGGCGAGACCGTGGGCTACCGCATCCGCTTCGAGAACAAGACCTCCGCGCGTACCCGTATTGAAGTGGTCACCGAAGGCATCCTGACCCGGATGATCCAGGACGACCCCATGCTGGAACACGTGGGCGCACTGCTGTTCGACGAGTTCCACGAGCGCCATCTGGCCGGCGACCTGGGTCTGGCGCTGGCACTGGATGTCCAGGCGCAGCTGCGCGACGACCTGCGCATCGTGGCGATGTCGGCCACGCTGGATGGCGAGCGGCTGGCCGGCTTTCTGGAGGCCCCGCGGCTGAGCAGCGCCGGGCGCAGTTTTCCGGTGGACATTGCGCATTTCCCTGCGCGACGCGACGAAGCGCTGGAATCGCAGACCCGGCGCGCGGTGGAGCATGCACTGGCCTCCCATCCCGGCGATGTGCTGGTGTTCCTGCCCGGCCAGCGCGAAATCACGCGTGTGCACGGCGCCTTGCAGGAAGCGCTGGACCCGGCCGTGCAGGTGCTGCCGTTGCACGGCGAATTGTCGGTGGAGGCGCAGACGCAGGTCCTGCAACCCGACCCGCAGGGGCGCCGGCGCGTGGTGCTGGCCACCAACGTGGCCGAGTCATCGGTGACGCTGCCGGGCGTGCGCGTGGTGATCGACAGCGGCCAGGCGCGCGAGCCGCACTACGACCCCAACAGCGGGTTCTCGCGGCTGGACGTGGCCACCATTTCGCAGGCATCGGCCGACCAGCGCGCCGGGCGTGCCGGACGCGTGGCCAGCGGCTGGGCCTACCGGCTGTGGCCGCAGTCGCAGCGGCTGGAACCGCAGCGCCGCGCCGAGATCACCCAGGTGGAGCTGGCCGGCCTGGCGCTGGAGCTGGCCGCCTGGGGCAGCGATGCGCTGCGCTTTGTCGATGCCCCGCCCACCGGCGCGCTGGCCGCCGCGCGCGAACTGCTGCAACGGCTGGGCGCGCTCGGCGACTCCGGCGGCGTGACCGCCCTGGGCCGGCGCATGCTCGCGCTGGGCACCCATCCGCGGCTGGCCGCGATGCTGGCGCAGGCCGATGATGCGCCCCGCCTGGCCCTGGCCTGCGATCTGGCCGCGCTGCTGGAGGCGCGCGACCCGCTGCGTCAGGGCGGCGATGGATTGGCAGCGCGCTGGCGTGCCCTGGCCGCGTTTCGTCAGGGCCGTACCGGGTCCGACGCCAATCGCGGTGGCCTGGCTGCCATCGACAGCGCCGCCAAACAATGGCGACGCCGGCTGCGCTGCGACCGCGCCCCGCCATCCAGCGTGGAGGCGCACGCACTCGGCGATCTGCTCTCCCATGCCTTCCCGGACCGCATCGCCGCGCGCCATCCCGCCGACCCGCTGCGCTACCTGCTGGCCAACGGCCGCAGCGCGCGCCTGTTCGACCACAGCGATCTGCGCGGCGAACCGTGGCTGGTCGCCAGCGAGCTGCGCTACGAAGCCAAGGACGCCCTGTTGCTGCGTGCCGCGCCGGTGGACGAAGGCTATCTGCGCCGCAGCCTGCCCGAGCGCTTCGTGCAGCAGGACGTGGTGCAGTGGGACGCCGACAAACGCGCCTTGGTCGCGCGCCGCCAATCCAGTTTCGACCGCATCGTGCTCGACAGCCGCCCGGCCGGCCGCGTCGACCCGGCACAGGCGGCCGGCGCGCTCACCGACGCGGTACGTCAGCTTGGTCTGGACGCATTGCCATGGACTGACAACCTGCAGCAGTGGCGCGCACGTGTGCAGTCGCTGCGCGTCTGGATGCCGGAGCTCGCCTTGCCCGATCTCTCTGACACCGCATTGCTGGACACGCTGGACACCTGGCTACGCCCGGCGTTTGTGGGGAAAACCAGGCTCGACGCGCTGGACGAAGCCAGCCTGGGCGAAGCACTCAAGGCCGCACTGCCGTGGGAGCGCCGCCAGGGTATCGACCGTCACGCCCCTACCCGCATCAGCGTGCCATCGGGCATGGAGCGGCAGATCAGCTACACCCTCGACCACGCCCAGCAGCCATTGCCGCCGGTGCTGGCGGTCAAGCTGCAGGAACTGTTCGGCCTGGCCGAAACCCCGCGCATCGCCGACGGCCGTATCCCGCTGACCCTGCACCTGCTCTCGCCCGGCGGCCGCCCACTGCAGGTGACCCAGGACCTGAAGAGCTTCTGGGCCAACACCTACCCGGACGTCAAGAAAGAGATGAAAGGGCGGTATCCGCGGCATCCTTGGCCGGACGACCCCTGGACCGCCGCTGCAACGCACAGAGCAAAACCACGTGGCACCTGATCGCCCCCTCTCCCGTCGGGAGAGGGGTTGGGGTGAGGGTACGGGGCGACGCCCCTCACTCATCCAAACCCCCAGGCTTCGCCCGTACCCTTAGCCCCCTTCGGCGCACCTTCTCCCCATCGAGGAAGACAGTGTCCCGAGGGGAGAAGGGACGTTCATCGTCGACACCGGTCAAGTTCAGACCTTCGTCGCTTCCGGGATAAGCATCGGTCGCAGCGGCGTGTCGCGTCCTTCCTAACCGCAAGCCAAACAACGCCCGATCCCGCTAACGCTGTCTATACGGACCAGCCCACACACTGCGGCCACGTACTCAGAAAGGAAACGCCTCCAATGAGCAAGCTGACCGTGATCACCGAACGCGCCCTGGAGCGTGCCCTGGAACTGGCAGGCAACGCGGGCGACCACCTGCGTCACGCCGCCTCCAATGCCGGCGACCAGGCCCGCCATGCCGGCAGCAGCCTGCGTCATTTCGGCCCGGGCGCCAGCGAATGGCTGAAGACCGGCGCGGCACTGGGCGCCGTGCGCACCGGTGGCAAGGTCGCCACCAAGCTGGTCAAGCGCAACCCCGCCGTCACCGTAGCGGCTGCCGTCGCCGGCCTGGGCCTGATCGGCTATGCGGTCTACCGCAAGCGCCAGCGCGACCAGCAGGTGCTGGGTGGCAACGTGCATCGCCTCGATCGCGAACATGCCAGCAACGCCAATGCACGCCGCGCTGCCTACCAGCGCCGCGCTGCCGTGACCCCGAGCGACGGCATCGAATAAGCCATCGTCTCGTCGATCCGGCGATGACCCATGCAGTGCCCGACGCCACGGCTTGCCGCCGTGGCGTCGTCATTTGTGGCGTGTTCCCGCACTGGCTCGCTGCGGGATCTGGGCGTTCCCGCTGCCTCATCCACCGCATCGATGCGCTTCACGATCGCGATGGCAAACGGGGTAGCCGATGGGACCGATGCCTGCCGTCACGGCCGTGCCCTTGTCGGGCCCGACGCAATGCCATCAGCGCGCGTTGCGACGCGGCCGTGCCGGTGACGCGTCCACCCGCCATTGCCCGGGCGCCAGTGTGTCCAGGGTCCACTGCCCGATCGCCGCCCGCACCAGACGCAGGGTCGGCAACCCGACCGCTGCGGTCATGCGGCGTACCTGACGGTTGCGGCCTTCGCTGATCTGCAGCTCCAACCACGCATCGGGCACCGTCTTGCGCACGCGTACCGGCGGATCGCGCGGCCAAAGGACAGGTGCGGGGTCGAGCCGGCGAACCTGCGCTGGCCGGGTCGGGCCATCGTTGAGCAGCACCCCTTCGCGCAGTGCCTGCAATTGCGCCTGCTGCGGCTCGCCTTCCACCTGCACCCAATAGGTCTTGGGCTGTTTGTGGCGCGGGTCGGTGAGCCGATGCGCCAGCGCGCCATCGTCGGTGAGCAGCAACAGTCCTTCGCTGTCGTGATCCAGTCGGCCTGCCGCATACACGTCTGCCGGCAATCCGAACTCGGCCAGCGTGCGCTTGGGTGGCTGCGAGCGGTCGCTGAATTGCGACAACACGCCATAGGGTTTGTTCAACAGCACCAACATGGACAGACCTGTTGCGGAAGGAACGCTGCACACGGCCATCGCCGGGCACGCCATGGTGCGTGATCAGGCTGGGCGTCGCCACCGCGATCGCTGAACTGCGGCACAGAAAGCAGGAAATCCCATCGGGCGCAACGCGCATGCAACGGTCAGCGGCTTCGCTTGGCCAGCGCTCGCCGCCCGTCTTGAACGCTGGCGTCAGAGGCATGCCTGCGTGCAGAAGACGACATGCACGCCGAAACGCCGGGCACGTCGCCGCGGCAGACGCGGCAAACGCTGCATGCCAGCCGCACCGGGCGCCGGCATGCAGACACGCGCTACTGCTTGACGAACTTCAGCGTCATGCGGTCGCTCTCGCCGATCGCCTTGTACTTGGCGTCGTCGGCCGCGTCGTGGTTGTTGCTTGGCGGCAGCGTCCACACGCCGCCCGGATAATCCTTGGTGTCGCGCGGATTGGCGTTGAGCTCGCTCTTGCCAGCAAGCTTGAAGCCGGCCGCTTCGGCCATCGCGATCACCTGCGCCTGTCCCACGTAGCCGCTCTTGTCGTCGGCCGGCACGTCGGTCTTGGCGCGATGCTCGACCACGCCGAGCACGCCACCGGGCTTGAGCACCTTGTAGAAGCCGGCAAACATCGCCTCGGCATTGCCGGCCATGCGCCAGTTATGCACGTTGCGGAAGGTCAGTACCAGATCGGCCGAGTTGTCCACGCCGAACGAAGGCGACTTCGGCACATACGACACGAACGAAGGCTTGCCGTACAGGTCGGGCTTGGCCTGGAACTTCTTTTCCAGCTCGTCGCGGGCACGCTGGGCGTAGTCGCGTGCGCGGCCTTCGGCAGCAGAGGCCGGGTCGACCACCGCTGCCACGTACTTGCCCTTCTCGCGCAGGTAGGGCGCCAGGATCTCCGAATACCAGCCGCCACCGGGGGTGATCTCGATGACGGTCTGGGTGGGCTTGATGCCGAAGAACGCCAGGGTCTGGCCCGGATGGCGGTATTGATCGCGCTGCACATAAACGCGGTCGCGCCAGTTGCCATTGATGGCCGCCTGCAACGCGGCATCGGGCGCAGGCAGGCTCGCGCTGTCGGCCGGCTTCATCGCCAGCGCCAGCGGCGCGCTCATCGCCACCAGGACACTCATCACACATGCACAGGCCAGCTTGTTGCGGATCATTGCAGCGCCCTCTTCCGGGTAAAAAGTAGCGCGAGCCTAGCATGCGGCCCGGAGCCTGCCATCCGCCCGCCTCGCCACGCGCAGCAGCGGTTCGCAGCGCAGGCCGTGAGCGACTTGTTCACATCCTGTGAGTCGATGGACACGACCGACGGAACGCTGAATCCACGTTGGTGTCACACGCACGATCGGTGTGCATGACTATCCTGTGGGGAGTTCGAATCAGGAGCCTCCACGATGACTCACCCCCGCGCACTGGGCCGCTCCGGCCTGCAGGTTCAACCCATCGTCTTCGGCGGCAACGTCTTTGGCTGGAGCGCCGATGAGGCGACTTCGTTTGCGTTGCTGGACGCCTTTGTCGATGCCGGTTTCAATCTGATCGATACCGCCGATGCGTACTCGGGCTGGGTGCCGGGCAATCGTGGCGGCGAATCGGAAACCATCATCGGTCGCTGGCTTGCACGCAGCGGCAAGCGTGACAAGGTGCTGATCGCCACCAAGGTGGCCAAGTGGAGCGAGCATCCCGGCCTGTCGCCGGACAACATCGCCGCCGCCGTGGAAGACTCGCTCACGCGTCTGCAGACCGATGTGATCGATCTGTACCAGGCCCACGAAGACGACGAATCGATTCCGCTGGAAGCCACGCTGGCCGCGTTCGGCCGCTTGATCGAACAAGGCAAGGTACGCGCGATCGGCGCGTCCAATTACACCGCCGCGCGTCTGCGCGATGCGCTGGATATCTCCGAGCAATACACGCTGCCGCGCTATGAAAGCCTGCAACCCGAATACAACCTCTACGACCGCGCCGGCTATGAAGCCGAACTGGAGCCGCTGGCGCGCGAACGCGAGCTGGGCGTGATCAGTTACTACTCGCTGGCCAGCGGCTTTCTCACCGGCAAGTACCGCAGCACCGAGGACGCCGGCAAGAGCAGCGCGCGCGGCGCCTCGGTGGTCAAGCAGTACGTCAATCCACGCGGGCTGCGCATCCTGCAGGCCCTGGACGACCTGGCAGTCACCCACAATGCCACCCCGGCGCAGATCGCGCTGGCCTGGTTGATTGCGCGCCCGGGCTTGACCGCGCCAATCGTCAGCGCCACCAGCGTGACCCAGCTGCACGATGTACTGGCCGCAGCACAGCTGTCGTTGAATGCCGACCAGATTGCGCAGCTGGACAGTGCAAGCGCACCGGAACCGGCTGCGTCCTGACCCCGCGCACCAGCGCATACCTGCTCATTCCCTCGCGCAGCCGCCCGTGCGGCTGTGCTCCTTTGGCCGCGCACCTGCGGCCCCACTGCGAGGATCTCCCGCATGACATCGATCACCAACCGCCGCATCGTGCTGGCCTCGCGCCCGCACGGCGAACCCACGGCCGACAACTTCCGCATCGAAGAGGCCAGCCTGCCGCCCACCGGGCACGACCAGATCCTGGTGCGCAACCGCTTCCTGTCGCTGGACCCTTACATGCGCGGCCGCATGGATGAAGGCCCCTCGTACGCCGCACCCGTTGCGATCGATGCGGTGATGGAAGGCGGCACCATCGGCGAAGTCATCGAGTCGCACCATGCCGACTATCACCCCGGCGACCTGCTCGTGCTCGGCGGCGGCTGGCAGACCCATAGCCTGCTCACCCCGACCACGCCCTTGCGCAAGCTGCCCAAGGACGACAGCCTGCCGCTGAGCACCGCACTCGGTGTCTACGGCATGCCCGGCTTTACCGCCTACGCCGGCCTGCATGAAATCGGCAAGCCGCAGGCCGGCGAGACCCTGGTGGTGGCAGCGGCCAGTGGCCCGGTCGGCGCCACGGTGGCGCAGCTGGCGCGCCTGCAGGGGCTGCGTGTGGTGGCCATTGCCGGCGGCGAAGAAAAGGTGCGTTACCTGCGCGAGTCGCTGAAGGTGGATGTGGCGCTGGACCATCGCGCCGACGACTTTGCAGAGCAATTGCGTGCCGCCACGCCGGACGGCATCGACATCTATTTCGAGAACGTCGGCGGCAAGGTCTTCGACGCGGTGCTGCCGCAGCTCAACGACTTTGCGCGCGTCCCGGTCTGCGGCGTGATTGCCACTTACAACAGCCGTGGGCAAGCGCTGCCTGGCCCGGATCGCCTGCCCGAGTTCATGGGCCAGGTGCTGCGCAAGCGCCTCACGGTGCGCGGCTTCATCCAGCACGATTTCATCCGCCTGATGCCGGCCTTCCTGCGCGAAATGGGCCAGTGGCTGCGCGAAGACCGCATCCAGTACCGCGAGCACGTCCTGCACGGCCTGGACAGCGCTCCGCAAGGCCTGATCGACGTCTTGCGCGGCAAGAATTTCGGAAAAGCCGTCGTCGCCCTCGACTAACCAACTCGCAGCGCCGCGCAGAACTCACGCTTTTGCGATTCCCCATTCCCCATCTCCAAAGGAACACAATGACTGTCCCCGCATTCGGCCTCGGCACCTTCCGTCTCAAGGATCAGGTTGTCATCGACTCGGTGCGCAATGCGCTTGAGTTGGGATACCGCGCGGTCGATACCGCACAGATCTACGACAACGAAGCACAGGTGGGCGAGGCGATCGCCGCATCCGGCATCGCGCGCGATCAGCTGTATCTGACCACCAAGATCTGGGTCGACAAGTTCGACCGCGACGCACTGGTGCCAAGCCTGCAGGAAAGCCTGCGCAAGCTGGGCACCGACCATGTCGACCTTACCCTGATCCACTGGCCCTCGCCCAAGGACCAGGTGCCGATGCGCGAGTACCTGGAAGCATTGGCGCAGGCCAAGGCGCAGGGTCTGACGCGGGCGATCGGCGTCTCCAACTTCACCATCGCGCTGGTCAAGCAGGCAATCGAGATCCTGGGCGCCGAGGCGATCGCCACCAACCAGATCGAGGTACACCCGTACCTGCAGAATCGCGCGCTGACCACCTTCCTGCGCGAACAGGGCATCCACGTCACCTCCTACATGACGCTGGCCGTGGGCGAGGTACTGAAGGATCCGGTGATCCAGGCAATTGCCGCCCGCCACGGCGCCACCCCGGCACAGGTGACCCTGGCCTGGGCATTGCAACAGGGATACTCGGTGATTCCCTCGTCGACCAAGCGGGCGAACCTGGAGAGCAATCTCAAGGCGCAGGCGCTGCGTTTGAGCGAGCAGGACATGGGCGAGATTGCCGCACTCGACCGTGGCCAGCGCTTGGCCAACCCGCACGCCATTGCGCCGGACTGGGACTGATCCGGCAGTGCGTATCCGCCTTGGCTGATGCGGTGCGGGCGCAGCGCGCGACGTTCGCTCGTCGTCGCGCGCTGGTGGGCTTGCGACGCACTGCTACGGTTCGGCGACAGGGGAGCAGTCTCGCTGACCGAGCCCTGCCCATGCCTGCCGCATCCGTTCTGACCCGCACTCCTGCCGACGTGACGCGGAGATCGCGTACTGGCGCGATCTCCATGCCAACGGGTATCTGGGTGGTTACGCGTTTGACGACGATGCCCGCGCACCGACGCTGGGCGACGCCATCTATCTGGCCTATCCGCAGGCATCCGAAGCGCAGTTGTATCGCGTTGCAGGATGCGGACTACCGCTCCCAATCGACGCTATCGGTGCGGTGGGATCAGGCGCGCTGGATCGTGCGCGATGCCTGGTGGCATCTGCAATGTGCTGGCATGAGGCAGTAGAGATGGCTGCAGTCGTAGGAGCGCGCTTGCGCGCGATGGGGCTGTCACACGGTCCTGCCCGTCGCCATCTGGCGCGCTCCTACAACGGCGGTGCGGTGCTGCGCGATTGAATGGGAGTAGGTCCGGTCGGTAATGCCCTCGCGCTCGGGCGCGCTCCTACGAGGCAGGCGACAGGCGACGTCTTTACTCGAGGCTGATACTTGGGCGTGTACATCCGCGCCCGTTGTCGACCATGGGCAGTGGCGTGGCCGTTGCCTAATTCAACTGGCCCATTGCCATGGCCTGACGATCGATCCGGTGCTTCTCGGCCAATGCCTGCATGCCTTGCAGTGTCGAGGCGATCAGGCTGGCGTAGCGCAGCCGCCACAGGTTGGCACGGTCGTTGTCGTCCTGGGTGCTGCCCAGGCCGTCCAATACCTGCGGCAGACGGCGGTCAGCCAAGGCCGACGCCGCCAGGTAGGGCTTTGCCGGCGCAATCACGTCCACCGGAGCGCGCCAGTCGTTGGCGACATGGCGGGCGATGCCGGCCAGGTGCGACAGCTGGTGCATGCCGATCAGCGTCTCGTGCAGCATCTCCCGGCACGCCCATTGCCACAGCGCCACCTTTTCCGATGGGTCCTGGGCGATCTCGGTCAACGCCAGGTCAACCTTTTCGATACGTGAGTCGAGCATTGCGGGGCTCCGATGCTGCTGTGCAACATAATTCACACCATCCGCCGTGATAATCAAGTGATCCTGCCGTTGGAAAACCGTCAGCGCGCCGATGCTCGACCCGGTTCACGCTTTCCGGCGACCACCAGCCGGCGTACCGGCACCCTGACTTCCTGCCCATGCAGCCTGCGTGGCGCTGCGTGATGCTGCAGTCCCCTACAGCGGCCATCCTCATGCGCCTTGCCCTCCTGCCCATCCTGCTGCTGGCGAGCTGCGCTGTGCGGGCCGAGACGACCAGGCCGGCCCTGTCCTCGCGGCAATGCGAGGTCAGCACCTCCTACGACGTGCTGGCCGATGGCGGCGGGATCTGGCTGCGCCGCAAACAGGGCGCCCCGCGCGAAATCTTCTTCCACGGTGGCGAGCTCAACGTGGACCGCCAGCCGGCGCCGGTCAGTGCAGCGGATGCGCAGCGCTTGCGCGAACTCGAACAACGCACCCGCGCGCTGATGCCGGCGGTGACGGGCATTGCCCATTCGGTGGTCGACATCACCTTCGATGCGCTGGGCGGTGTGGTGCATGTGCTGTCCGGTAGCGCGCGCCAGCAGCGCAAGGTCGAGCAGCTGCGCACCGGCGCGCTGGCCCAGGTCGATGGCAGCCTGGGACGTGGGCGTTGGGAGCAGCAGCTGTTCGATGCGCGCTTCCAGGCCAGCGTCGACGCTGCGGCCGAAGATCTGGCCGGCAGCCTCACCCGCAGCGTGCTGTGGACGGTGATGACCGGCCGCGCAGGACAGCTGGAACGCCGTGGCGCGGCGCTGGATGCGCAGCTGGAGCGGACCATGCAGCAGCGCAGTCAGGCATTGGAGGCACAGGCGCGAGCGGTCTGCGTGCAGGCACAGGCGCTATACGCCATCCAGCAGGCGCTGGAGTACCGCATCGACGGGCAACGCCTGCAGATGCTCGAGCTCAACACCCATCCGCAGGACGAAGACGCCGCCGCATCCGGCAGCGTGGTGGCGACGTTCGTGCGCTGAAGTGTCAGGTCAGCAAGAGGCGGTGTTCCGAGCGCCGATCATATTGCTGCCGGGGTGCCGCAGCGCCCATGTCACATGTGGCTTGCGCAGGCCACAGTCCGCAAATGCCGGCTGAGCGATTGAAGCGCGCTGCACGCAGCAGCTAGCGCGCCAGCCAGTTCCGCAGCGCCTGCGACACCGCCTGCGGTTGTTCCAGTGGCGACAGATGACCGCACGTGGGCAGCCGCACCAGCTGTGCCTGTGGAGCGAGTGCGGCCATCTCTTCGTGCAGGGCTGGCGGGGTGATCGCATCGTCTTCCCCGCACATCACCAGCACCGGCCCAGGGTAGGCGCGCAACAGGTCGCGTCCGTCCTGCCGCTCCAGGCGGTTCTGTCGCACGAACACATCCACGCCCAACCGCCCGGTCATGCCGCGCACGCGCGCGAGCAGCACCTGGTCGTGCCAGCGCGAGGGATGCACGTAGTGGCGCAGCAAACGCTCGCCAAAGCCATGAAAGCTCTTGCCGCCAAGCACGCTGGCTTCCTGCGCGCGTCGCTGCGCAAGGCGTTCGGGCGTGTCGGCGCGTGCGGAGGTATCCAGCAAGGCCAGACGCTCCACCCGCTCGGGCGCCACGCGCAGCAATTCCAGCGCCACGTAGCCACCCAGCGAAAAACCCGCCACCGCGCAACGCGGCGGCAACTGCGCGAGCAATTGCAGTGCCAGCGCGCGCATGCTGTCGGCGCCGGTGAGATCGCCGACCACGCAATCGGCAACGTCGGCCAGCGCCTCGCGTTGCGCATGCCACAGCTCGGCATCGTTGAGCAGACCTGGCAGCAGCAACAGTGTGGGGCGATCGACGCTCATGCGCCGACGCTGCCGGCCGAAGCCGGGGGGGAGATGCAGTGTCATTGCTGCAGTGTGCCGTGTGCCAAGCCCTGGCAACACCCGGCCCCGTCAATGCAGCGGCCCGACGCATGCGCCGGGCCGCTGCTGACATCGCCATGCGTCTGCCGCACGGCGTCGGCCGATCTCAGGCCAGGGTCAGGGTGACGTCGATGTTGCCGCGGGTGGCGTTGGAGTAAGGGCAGACCTGATGGGCCTTGTCGACCAGCGTCTGCAGCTCGGCCTTGTCCATGCCCGGCACGGCCACGCGCAGTTCGACGGCGATACCGAAGCCGCCCGGGATCTGGCCGATGCCGACGCTGCTGTCGATGCTCACCTCACCCGGCAGCTTGAGCTTGTCCTGCGCGGCCACGGCCTTCATCGCACCGATAAAGCAGGCGGCGTAGCCGGCGGCGAACAGCTGTTCCGGGTTGGTACCGTCGCCGCCGGCGCCGCCGAGCTCACGCGGGGTGGACAGCTTGGCGTCGAGCGCGCTGTCCGAGGACACCGCACGGCCTTCGCGACCGCCGGTTGCGGTGGCGTGGGCGGTGTAGAGG
>NZ_JSZE01000046.1 GCF_000802365.1 Xanthomonas cannabis pv. cannabis | reverse complement strand
GCGCACGCCGTGCACTATCTGGATGCACCGCCCGACGCCACCCTGCGCCAGGTGTTTGCCCGGGGCATGACGCGATGAGCGTGCGGGTGCAGTGCGCCGTGCGGCGCGCGTGGTTGGCGGCCAGCCGGTCAGCGGCCAGCACTCCCGCCGCGCCGCGGCACCGTCCACGCTCGTGCAGCGCGGCCGCTGCACGGCGGTGTTGCGGCAACGCCGGAGCATGGCGGTGAACCTGCTGCTGCTCTTCCCCGCCGGGCTGGCCGCACTGGCGGCCCTGCTGATGCCGCTGCTGATCCATCTGGCACGGCGTAGCGAGCACCGGCCCACCGACTTTGCCGCGCTGCGCTGGTTGCGCGCATTGCCGCGCCCGCGTCACCGCGTGCGCCTGGACGAGCTGCCGTTGCTGCTGGTGCGCTTGCTGCTGCTGGCCGCCGTCGCGCTGCTGCTGGCCGAGCCGGCCATGCGCGAGCATGACGATGCACGCCCGCGTGTCGCGCTCAGCCCGGGGGTCGATATGGCCGCCGCACGCCAGCTCGGCCACGCCGCGAACGCGCAGTGGGTGTGGCTGGCACCGGGTTTCCCGCCGGTCAATGCAGATGCGAATGCCGATACCCCGACGACATCCGCCACACCCGCCAATGCCGCACAGCCAGTCTCCAGCCTTTTGCGCGAACTCGATGCCAGCCTGCCGCCGGGCGCCGCGCTCAGCGTCATCGTACCGGCCCAATGGGGCCCGCTGGATGCGCAACGCCTGCAGTTATCGCGCCAGGTGCGCTGGCACGTGGTGCCCGGCCAATCACCGGTGACGGCGCCCGCCGCTGCTGCGCCGCTGCGCCTGCAGGCGATTGCCGACGACGCCGCCGCACCGGCCTTGCGCTATCTGCGCGCTGTGCATGCCGCCTGGGCGCTGCCGGGCAGCCTGGCAGTGGGCACGCCGGCCGCTGCCCAGCCGGCGCGCTGGACTCCCGGCACGGTGGTGGCCTGGCTGCCGCACAGCGCCCCGCCCGCGCCGGTGATGGCCTGGGTCGCGGCCGGCGGCCAGTTGCTGGTGGATGCGCAGACACCCCTCCCGGCCGACCTCGCCGCCACGTTGCAGCCGGTGCAACAGGCGGCCTCCGGCGAACCAGTGATCGATGCCGCAGCACTCGGCCGCGGACGCGTGCTGCGGTGGGCTGCGCCGCTGCAGCCGCAGCAACTGCCCGCGCTGCTGGAGGCCGATTTCCCAACCCGGCTGCACGACACCCTGCAGCCGGCGCCCACACCACAGCGCGCGCTGGCGCAGACCCAGCAACCGCAGCGCGGTGCCGCTACGCGCCTGAGCACCGCACCCTGGCCGCTGGCGCCGTGGCTGATCGGCCTGGTGCTGCTGCTGTTCGCGCTCGAACGCTGGCTCGCCACCTCGCCGCGCCGGGCCAACGCCGCATGAGCACGCCGGCACTGCAGCAGGCGTGGCGGGCGGCACGGCGGCGCCAGGCCGCAGGTGTGCTGCTGTTCGGGCTGCCGCTGGCGGCGGTGCCGGCGGCACTGGCGTGGCGGGCCGGTGCGCCGGCAGCGGTGATTCCGCTGCTGCTCCTGGGCCTGCTGGCAGTGCTCGGCGTGGCAGCGCTGGAGGCGCGTCGGCTCGACCAGGCTTGGCTGATCCGCCGGCTGGACCGCGAGACCGATCTGGAAGACAGCAGCGATTTGCTGTTCGCCCCGCTCAGCCAGCTCGGTCCGCTCCAGGCCTTGCAACGGCAACGCCTGGAGCAGCGCCTGCGCAGCAGCCCGCGCGATCTGCGCCCGGCCTGGCCGTGGCGGCGCGCCTGGCCATGGAGCCTGCTGGGGCTGATCGCCTGCGGCACGCTCCTGCTGTGGCCGCCGCGCCCGCACCCGCCTGCCGCAGGCAGCGACCGCGTGGCCGCGGCGCGCGCCGGTCGCGGCGCCCCAGTGTTGCGTCAGGCGCAGCTGCACAGCAGCCCGCCCGCGTATACCGGCCTGCCGGCGGCACGCCTGCCTGGGCTGGATGCGCAGGTGCCCGCCGGCACCCGGCTGGACTGGCAACTGCAGGTCAGCCCGGCGCCACGCAGCGTGGCGCTGCGGCTCAGCGACGGCCGCCTGATCCCGCTTGCCCGGCAAGGCGGCAGCGACCACTGGCAAGGCCACTGGATCGCCGAACGCCCCAGCCTGTATCGCATCCTGATCGACAACGCCCCGGCCGACCGCCAACTGCATCGGCTGGACGTGCTGCCCGACCGCCCACCGCAGGTGCGCGTGCTCGCGCCCGAACAGAGCCTGGTGCTGTGGACGCCGGCCAACGGGCCCTGGGCGCTGCGCTTCGAAGCCAGCGACGACTACGCCGTGGCCGCCAGCGCCGAGCTGCGGCTCACCCTGGCCCAGGGCAGCGGCGAAAACATCACCTTCACCACCCAGCGCCGCGCGCTTACCGGCAGCGGGCCGGCCACCCGCCGCAGCTTCGCCACCACCCTGCAGCCGCAGGCCCTGGGCATGGCCGCCGGCGACGACCTGATCGCGCAACTCATCGTCCACGACACCCGCCAGCCCGGCCCGCAGGAAGGCCGCAGCGCCAGCGTGATCCTGCGCTGGCCGCCGCCGGAGCAGACCATGGCCACCAGCCTGGAGGCCAGCGTCAAGCAGACCCTGCCGGCGTACTTCCGCAGCCAGCGCCAGATCATCATCGACGCGCAGGCGCTGCTGAAGGAACAGCCGCGCCTGGACGCGGCCACGTTCCTCAAGCGCTCCGACGCCATCGGCGTGGACCAGCGCCTGCTGCGGCTGCGCTACGGCCAATTTCTGGGCGAAGAAAGCGAAGGCGCGCCGCAAGGTCCGCCGACTGCCGACGCGCCACCCACCAGCGACGCCCCGGCCGACGACCTGCCGACCGCCGACATGCCCACTGCCGATGCGCCAAGCACGCCCGCCGCTGCTGCAGACACCCACACGCACGCCGGGCATGCCCACGCCGACCACGACAAGGCCAGCGCCGCCGAGCCCGGCGCCGCCGCGCTGGACGACCATGACCACGATCACGGCGGCAGCAACGGCCGGCCCGAGCGCAGCAGCTTCGGCCAGGCGGAAAACGTGCTGGCCGAGTACGGCCATACCCACGATCACGCCGAGGCCGCCACCCTGCTCGACCCGCAGACCCGCGCCCTGCTGCGCGCTGCGCTGGACCAGATGTGGCAGTCCGAAGGCGAGCTGCGCCAGGGCCACCCCGAGCGCGCCCTGCCCTTCGCCAACAAGGCGCTGGGCTTCATCAAGCAGGTGCAGCAGGCCGAGCGCATCTACCTGGCGCGGGTCGGCACGCAGCTGCCGCCGATCGACCCCAGCCGGCGCATGAGCGGCAAGCGCGATGGCATCGGTCCCGGCCCCGATGCGCTGGATGCGCGCACCCGCCCCGACCCGCAACCGATGGCGCTGTGGCAGGCCCTGGGCGAGGCCGCACCCATGCACGATGCCGCCGCGCTGGATGCCTTCGCGCGCTGGCTGGCCGCCCACGAGCGCCAGCTCGATGCGCCGCTGGATCTGGCCGCCGCCGTCGAGACCCTGCGTGCCACGCCCGACTGCGCCCGTTGCCGGCAGCACCTGCGCGCGCTGCTCTGGCCGGTGCTGGTGCGCCCACCGGCCGCCGTGCAGCCGCGCGCGGCGCCCGATGCCGGCGGCCAGCGGTATCTGGATGCCTTGCACGCACAGGAGCGCCGCTGATGCCGGCCTGGTTCGTCATCGTCCTGCTGGCCCTGATCACGCTGCTGGCGTGGTGGCGCCTGCGCGCTGCGCGCATCGCCGGCTGGCGCAAGGCCGCCCTGCTCGCCCTGCAACCGCTGTGCGCCGCGCTGCTGTACTGCACGCTGCTCCCGCCGCCACTCCCCGGCCGCAGCGGCACCCTGGTGGTGGCCACCGCCGGCGCCGGCATGGCCTCGCTCGCGCTGGCGCCCGGCGACCGTCTCATCGCGCTGCCCGAAGCACCGCCTGGCCTGCGCCACGCCGAGCGCATGCCCGATCTGGCCACCGCACTGCGCCGCCATCCCGGCACCACCGGGCTGCGCATCGTTGGCGCCGGCCTGCCTGCGCGCGACCGCGACGCGGCACGTGGCTGGCCGCTGCATTACAGGCCGCCGCCCCCCACCCCGGGCCTGACCGAGCTGGTCACCCCGCCTCTGGCGGCGCCGGGTGACGACGTGGCCATCGCTGGCCGCATCACCGGCCTGCCCGCAGCCACCGTCGAACTGCTGGACCCGGCCGGCCGCCGCGTGGATCTGGTCGCCCCCGACAGCGCCGGACGCTTCCGGCTCACCGGCAGCGTGCGCGCCGCCGGCGACAGCGTCTTCGTGGTGCGCGTGCTTGGCCCGGACGGGCGCCCGCGCGACCGGGCCGATGTGCCGGTGTCGACCGTCGATACGCCTGCCGCCGCCCTGTGGATCCTTGCCGGCGCGCCGCAGCCGGAGCTCAAGTACCTGCGCCGCTGGGCACACGACGCCGGCCTGCAGCTGCACACCCAGATCGCCACCGGCGGCGGCGCGCAGCTGGGCGACGCCCCACGGGTGCTGGACGCCTCCACGCTGGACCGCACCGACCTGCTGGTCATCGACGAACGTGCCCTGGCCGCGCTGTCGCGCGCGCAACGCATGACCCTGCGCGCCGCCGTCGAGCGTGGTCTTGGCCTGCTGCTGCGCCTAACCGGCCCGCTGGATGCCGCACAACGCAGCGCCGTTGCCGAGCTTGGTCTGCCGCTGCGTGGCGATGACGCCGGCGCGCCGATGCAGATGGCGGCCGCCCTTGCGCCGCAGCCTGCCTCGGCGATGGCGCAGCAACCCGCTACAGGGACCGGCGGTAGCGCAGCGCCGGCATTGCCCGTGCTGGAACGTCGCACCCTGGTGCCCGATGCAGACGATGCCATCGCCGTGCTGCGCACCGCCAACGGCACGCCATCGGCGTGGTGGCGTGCGCATGGGCGCGGACGGATCGGCCTGATCGCCCTCACCGACAGCTACCGCCTGGTGCTGCAGGGCCACCCCGCACTGCACGCCGCGCTGTGGAGCCAGACGCTCTCGCCCCTGGCCCGCGCCCACCCCGCACCACGCCTGGCCACTCGCACCGGCTGGCGCAACCAGCGCATCGGCGTGTGCAACCTGGGCAGCGCAGCGCAGTTGCAGGCGCCCGACGGCACCACTGCCCCTTTGCCACCGGACCCGGCCACCGGACCGTCTGCCTGCGCCGGCCTCTGGCCCGAGCACACCGGCTGGTATCGCTGGCAGGACGCGCACCGCGGTGGTGCCCTTTACATCCGTGCCCCCGCCGACGCCCCCGCGCTGTCTGCCAACACGCAACGCGACGCCACCCGGGCGCTGGTCACCCCCAGCAATGCCACCCGCCAGGCGCAGCCCGCACCGCAGCCCGGCCCGCGCTGGCCGTGGTGGCTGGGGTTTGTAGTGGCCGCCGCGCTGCTGTGGTGGCTGGAGCGGTGGCGTGCGGATCGCCCGGTGCCTGCGGGGAGGCAGGGGTAGGCGTCACCCCGCGCGTGGCCGGTGTGCGCTGGCTTCACGCGCGCCACTGCTGGGCACGCGCGGTCGCTGTGTCGCTGCGGGCCTGGGTCGGTTCAACGCACAGCCCAGCCCTGATGCCCTTTGCTGCGCGCGCCGCACATCGCCGGCAGGAAGCGGCGCAGTGCGAGAGGTTCACGGCCGTCACTTGGGGCGAGAATCGCTTGCGCGGCATTGGCGCGTGTGCGTTGGAGTGCCTCCGCTGCCAGCGCGGGCCGGGGCGCGGAGCGGGAATTGGGGCGAAGCCTGGTTGGCACGCACTGCAGGCTTCGCCCGAACCCTCATCCGCCCTTCGGGCACCTTCTCCCGGAGGGAGAAGGGAGCGTGTGGTCGACAGCCTCGTGTGTCCGAGCACCTTGAGGCCTGCACGACACCGCGAGGGGCTGGGATTTTCCGGCGTGTCGATGACGCGTCTGTGCGCCGATGCATGGCCTTTGCTCGGAGATCGACCGGGCTTTACCTCGCTTCGCCCGACGCGACGGAGGCTACCCGCGTCGCCACACGCGGCAATGATTGTTCGCCGGCAATGCTACGTCGTCGATCAGCTGCAACCCAACCGATGCTGCCAGCGCATCCACCGCTTCGGCATCACGGATGCCCGATGCAGGGTCGCGTTCGCGCAGCATCGCGTCGAAGGCGCGATTGCTGTCGCTGGTAAATTGCCCATTGCGATTGAACGGCCCATACACCGCCAGCACTGCCTGCGGCGCCATTACTGCGGGTAAGCCTGCAAACAAGGCCTGCACCTGCGGCCAGCCCATGATGTGCAAGGTGTTGGCACTGTAGATCGCATCGAAACCACGCTGGCCATCGGGCAGCACGGGCAAGGCCGGCAGTGGCGCCAAACCAGCCGTCGGCGTCAGCACCGCCTGCAGGACGATCGGCTGCGGCGTGTTGGGCAGCGCGGCTTCATCCAACCATTGCTGCATGCCCGGCAAATGATCGGCGTGGTCGCTGGCCTGCCACTGCAACCACGGCATCGCCGCGGCGAAATGTACCGCGTGCTGTCCGGTACCTGCGCCGATTTCCAGCACGTGCTGCCGATCGGCGAAGTGCCTACGCAACACATCCAGAATCGGCTCGCGGTTACGCGCAGAGGCAGGCGAAAAGGGCTTGGTCATGATCAGAATCTGTAGTGGTGAAGACAATTATCGCGTAGCGGAAATGTTCAGCGACAACCGCTCAGCAGCAGGATGCTGCACAACTCGATGCAGTTGCCCTGCGCCGCAGGTTACCCACGTCGGCCGCACCGGCAATACGTCTTGCACAGTAAAGACGCACGCATTGTCAGCGTCGCATGACGTGGTCCGCATCACCGCGCCGCAGGTAACGCCTCGTACGCGCGCCGCACTGCCTCTTCGCCGAACTGCCGTTCCAGCCGGCGCACGATGAAATGGCCGCGCGCCATCGCCTGGAAGTGGCGCATGAACACGGTGTTGAGCGTGGCACCGCTGACCGCGCCGACCAGGGGCACCGCCTGCACGGCGAGTTTTTCGCCCACGTTGACCGAGAACTTGGCAGCCACGCGCGCGACCAGCGACACCAGCGCCGGTGCGCCCTTGCTGGCAAAGCCGTGCGCGGCCACGTGGCGGGCGGCGGCGCTGAGCTGCTGGGCCATCGCTGCACGCACCGCGAAATAGCCCGACTCGGCGCCGTCATCCACCACGCTGCGGCCGCCGTGCGCCAGCACTTCCAGGCAGG
This sequence comes from Xanthomonas cannabis pv. cannabis, assembly GCF_000802365.1. Lineage (GTDB taxonomy): Bacteria > Pseudomonadota > Gammaproteobacteria > Xanthomonadales > Xanthomonadaceae > Xanthomonas > Xanthomonas cannabis. The sequence goes on along the minus strand of NZ_JSZE01000046.1, from coordinate 24,359 downwards.
CCAGCGCGGTCTCCGGGTCCTGCAGCGATTCGCCTTCGGCACGCGCGATGTCGGCAATGGAGCGCAGCATCACGGTGGTGGTCAGCGGCAGCTCCACCATCAACCCCGGCAGGCCGAAAAACCCGCCAGCGCCGCCGGCCACCGCCACTGCCATGGTGTGGCGCGTGGTGGACGCCGGCTGCAGGGGCTCGGTCTTGCCGCGCAGGCTCAACAGCGCCGACTTCATCGCCACCTGCAGCGCGCGGCGGGTCACCCCGTCGATGCTGCGGGTCACCATCCTGGGCAGCCGCCTGGTGATCAGGCTCTCGATCGGCGCGCCCAGCGCATTGGCCAGTTGCGCCGCAACACCGGGGTTTTCCAGCAATGCGTGGGCCGTGGCCAGATCGCGCTGCGCGGCAGCGTCCATCACCGGTATCGGAAGCGTCGTCATGCCTGCTCTCGCTCGTAAGGGGCCTGGGCCGATGGTACCCAGCCTCGCGTGAGCGTCTTACGAGCGGCGTGCGCAGACTTCGTTACCGCTGCAGGTGCCGGCAAAATGCGCGATCATCGGCGTCCACGCCGGCAATGCCCACCAGATGAACCGTGAGATCCGCCACAGCATCGTGATTGCCGCCGCGCCGGAAGTGGTGTCCGCCGCGCTGTCCGAGCCCACCCAGCTGGCCCGCTGGTGGACCCGTGAGGTGCGGCTGGTGGACGGCCGCGTGTGCCTGGACTGGAGCGGGCACGGCTGGCAGGTGGAGCTGCGCATCGACGACGGCGCCGACCACCGGCTGGTGTGCTGGCACTGCGAGCGCTCCAACATGCTCGACACCCTGGCCTGGGAAGGCACGGTGATGCGCTTCGATCTGATCTCCACCAGCCAGGGCACGCGGGTGGAGTTCGTGCAGTCCGGGTACCGCGAGTCGCCATGCTTCGACGCCTGCTCGCAGGGCTGGCAGTACTTCCTGGGCAGCAGCCTCAAGCGTTACGTCGAAACCGGGGAAGGCACGCCCTATCCGGACGTGCCCGACCCCCGCAGCCCGGTGCGCTAGTCGCGCGCCGCGCCGCTAGGCCGTGCGCGGCTGGCCCAGTGACGGTGCCGCGGGCACCGGCAACTGCGCATCCACCGTCACCGGGCTGTCGGACTGCAGCAACGCGCGCGCTTCGGCATCGCTGGCCACCGCCGGCGGCGAACCCCGCAGCGGCAGGCCGGCGGTCTCGCGCACGAACAGCATGGTCACCAGGCCGACCGCCGCCGCACCCATCAGGTAATACGCCGGCACCAGCGGGTCGCCGGTGCGTTCCACCAGCCAGGCGGTCACCAGCGGCGTGGTCCCGCCGAACAACGACACCGACACGTTGAAGGCGATCGACAACGCGCTGTAGCGCACCGGGGTGTAGAACAGCGCCGGCAGCGTGGACGGCATCGAACTGGTGAAGCACACCAGCGCCAGGCCCAGCAGCATCAGCCCGGCGAAGATCAATCCGTCGTGGCCGCTGCCGATCAGCAACAGGCACGGGATGGCCAGCGCGAACAACGCAATGCAGGCGCCGATGATCATCGGGCGCCGGCCCAGCTTGTCGCTGAACAGGCCGCCGACGATATTGAGCGGCATCATCACCAGCATCACCAGGATGATCAGCAGCAGGCCCTTGCTCTCGGCATAGCCCATGGTGACGCTGAGGTAGCTGGGCATGTAGGTCAGCAGCATGTAGTCGGTGACGTTGAACACCAGCACCAGCCCCACGCACTTGAGCAGCTGCGGCCAGTGCAGGCGCAGCAAGGTCATCAGGCCCTGGCCGGCGGTTTCGCGCTCGCGCTGTTCCGATTGCTCGGTGTAGGCGCGAAAGGCCGGGGTTTCTTCCAGTTTCATGCGCATGTACAGGCCCAGCAAGCCCAGCGGCCCGGCGATCAGGAACGGCACGCGCCAGCCCCAGTCCAGCATCTGCGCCGGGGTCACGCTCATGTGCAACGCGGTCACGGTGGCGGCGCCGGCGATATAGCCGCCCAAGGTGCCGAATTCCAGCCAGCTGCCCATCAGGCCGCGGTTACGGTCGGTGGCGTATTCGGCAATGAAGGTCGCCGCGCCGCCGTATTCGCCGCCGGTGGAAAACCCCTGCAGCAAGCGCGCCAGCAACAGCAGGGCCGGTGCCCACAGGCCGATGCGGTCGTAGGACGGAATCAGACCGATGCTGAAGGTACCCAGCGCCATCAGGATCATCGTGGCCGCCAGCACCTTCTGCCGCCCGTAGCGATCGCCCAGCGGGCCGAACACCATGCCACCAATCGGCCGCACCAGAAACGCGACGGTGAAGGTGGCGAAGGTGGCGATCAGCTGCGCCGTGGGATTGCTCGCCGGAAAGAACACCTGGCCCAGCGTCACCGCCAGGTAGCCGTACACGCCGAAGTCGAACCACTCCATCGCATTGCCCAGCGCAGCGGCGCCGACCGCCCTGCGCAGCATGCTGCGGTCCACCACGGTGACCTCGTCGAGGTGCAGCTGGCGGCGGCGTTTGAACCAACCGAAATGCGAACGGATCGCGCGCGTGTCGTGCATGAGCTTGGTCTCCAGACTGGCTTGCGGCCACCGCTACCCGCACGTCCCGGCACCTGCACAGGACACGGCACATCACGCATACACGGCACAGGCACATGCACTGGAGTGGCCGGAGGCATTCCCGGACGGCCGCGTCAACTCAGCGGCGCTGCGGGACAGATGACCAACGAAATGGGCGTATGCCCAAGGGCTTGATCAGTCCGCCATGTTACACCAGCGTGCAGATCGCTGCAGACGCGACTGCACATGGCGTTGGATTTGGGGTCTTTTTTGCGGGGTTTTGCAGACGATCCACACGCACACCACTGCGCGCGCGGCCTGTAAGAGCGAACCCGGGCGCGACGGCGGTATCGATAATGCCCTTCGCGCCCAGGTGCGCTCCTACGGCAATTAGCCGAGGTCAGCAATTAACCGAGGTCGAGTGCCGACAACAGCGGCTGCAGGTCCTCGCGCGTTTGCGGGCGGACCGCGCGGGCGACTTCTTCGCCATCGCGCAACAGGATTACGGTGGGCCAGAGCTTGACGCGGAACGAGCGGCCCAGCGGGCGCCCTTTTCCATCTTCGACCTTGCGGTACTCGATTGCATCAAAGCCACCCAGCAGTTTCTGCAGCAGCGGTTGTGCGGCAATGCAATGCCCGCACCAATCGGTACCGAATTCCAGCACCTGCACACCGCGATGCGCCTCGACGTCGCTGCGCTCCGGTGCCTGCGTGGCATAGTCGCGAACAAACCCCATCTGCACTGTCTCCGTGACGCTGAGTGAGAACACAGCATTGCGCGCAGGCGCACCTGTAATGTACCGGCGCCCGGGTACCGGAGTGTACGCGGCGTACATCAGGTGCCGGGCGCCGGCGGCGTGCGTATGCGCTGCAGGCGCTGCGCCTGACGCTTACGACAGCGCGCGCTGGATGTCTTCCAGCGGCAGGTTGGTCAGGTCCTTGGCCAGGTCGCCAACCAGCCGCTGCTGGGTTTCCTTATGCAATAGAGGGCGCACGCGGCCCAGCGTGGTCGGGTCGGCCACCAGCACCAGGTGCGTGTACTCCTGCTTCAATGCGCCATCGTTCAAGGCCTTGGACAGCTGCTTGGCGAACGTCATCTCGTCCAGGTCTGCCTCGGTGAGATCCTGCGGTGCCTTGCCGGCCGGGCCATCGTCGTCGACGTTCTGCACGTCGGTGCGCGCGTGCTGGCGCAGCACGACCTTGGCTTCGTTGCCGGTATTAGTGAACCAACGCGCTTCGCCGCCGTCGGCCACCACGACTAAGGCACCCTGAGGAATTTGCAGACTCATCCGATTTCTCCTGTTTCAATGATTGGTGCGGCGTGTACCGCACCCAGTCGGCCTCAAGCTAGGTCAGCAGATGTAAGCAAGGTGCCTAGCCGGCGTCAGCGCGGCGTTAGTGGCGCTGCCAATGGCGGCGGCGGCAGCCCCAGATGGCGGCTGAAAAAGCGCGCCATCACGCGCAGGGCCTGCTGGCTTTCCGGCAAGTTCTCGGTGAAATGGAACCCGTGGCCCAGGCCGTCCCAGACATGCAGGTCCGATTCGCGCCCCAGGTCGATCAAGCGCGAGTGCGTGTACGCGGCCGTGCTCAGCTCTGCCGCGCGCGTGGCGGTGATCAGCAAGGTGGGCGGAAACTGCCGCAACACTGCATCGGAGAACACCGGCGACACCAGCGGGTCGTGGAAGTCCACGCCCTCGCCGTAGTACAGGTCTTCCATGATCGGCAATTGCCCCGCGGCGTCGGGCAACAAGGCATCGTTGACCGCGGCGGCCACATAGCGCGAATCGCCCCGATAGCGCGCATCGCCGGCCGCGCAGAACATGCCTGCTGCCGCCGGCATCGGCAGGCGCTCCTTGGCAAACCACGCCAGCGACTCACCGGTGAGCACACCGCCGGCCGAGCAGCCGAACAGGCCGATACGCTCGGGCGCATACCGCTGGAGCGCGGCGCGATACACCGCGGCCACATCTTCGCTGGCCGCCGGGAAACGGTGCTCCGGGCCCATCCGGTAATCCACCGCGATGACCGTCATGCCGGTCATCGCCGCCACCGGGATGGCTTCCATCAACCCGAACGATTGCGCACTGCCCATGATGAATCCGCCGCCATGCAGCTCGATCAGCAGGCGCCGGGCCTGTTCGGGCGTGCGTGTGCGTGGCTCTACCCGCAACACCGGCACCTCGTTCCAGCGCTCACGCGTCACCTCCACCGGATAGCGCGTGCGCAGCTGCGCAACCACGCCTTCGGCCCAGCGCTCGGTATCGGCGCGAATGCGCGGCAGCTGCTGCAGCAAGGTGGCGTTGTCGGCCTTGGCCAGGGGGTCTGCACGCGCCACCTCGGCCTGCACATGCGCACGCGCGGCCCGGCTGAGGTACTCGGACACCGGCAAGGCGAAGGGCGCCACCTGGCGCGTGCCCTCCGCCGCCGGGGCCGCCGGCGTCGCCGCGCGTTCTGCGGCGGTGGCACTCAGTGCACAGGCGGCGCCGATCAGCGCCATCAACCCACGTGTCGTCCAGCACGGTCGTGTCATGCAATGCCCTCCCAGGCGTGATCAGCCGTCGAGCATACCGGTGCAGCACGGGGCGGCACTGTGCCGGATCTGTCGGCGTTGCCACGGCGGCCCGCTGCGGTGGTGGCTGCACGCCCATAGGCGCCTGGCAGACGGGATCGCCTCGCAGCGCGTTTGCCAGGCAAGTCGCACACGGTATCCAGCAATGCCGTCAGGCCGCTCGCTCAGCGGCCTGCGTTGCGCATGCACCGTGCGGCCGGCGTGCGCCGTTCAGTGCGGTGTTTGCCCGGGAATGGAGGTGGGCGTGCCAAGCGCCTCCTGCACATACAGGCGCTTGACCAGCACAAATGCCACCACCGTCAGCGGCGCGGCCAGCAACACGCCGGCCGGCCCCAGCAGGATGCCGATGCCGAACAGCGAAAACAGCAGTAGCACCGGCGGCAGATCCACCGTGCGTTGCTGGATCAGCGGCAGCAGCAGGTTGCCTTCGATCTGCTGCACCACTACGAACAGGCCCGCAGTGGCCAGCGCCATCTGCGGGCTGACCGTAAACCCGAGCAGGATGGCCGGAATCGCCGCCACGATCGGCCCGACGATCGGCACGAAATCCAGCAGGCCGGCAACGATGCCCAGCGCCAACGCACCGGGGATGCCCAATGCCCACAGCCCCAGCCCGGTGAGCACGCCCACCACCGCCATCGCCATCAGCTGGCCGCGCAACCACAGCCGCAGCGCGGTGCCGCTGGCCTGCAGTGCCTCGTCGGTGGTGGCGCGCGCGTGCGCCGGCAGCAGCAGCAAGACCCCGCGCCGGTACAGCTGCGGCTGCGCGGCCAGATACACCGCGCCGGCCAGCACCAGGAACAGGTTGGCCACACCGCCGGTGATGCTGAGCGCAAACGCACCGGCGCGCGGGGCCAGGTTGGACACACGTGCCGGCGCCTGGCGGGTGAGTTCTTCCAGTGTCGGCCCCAGGGGCCCGGCCGCCACCCAATCGTGGAAGCGCGTCCACGCCTGCGGCAACGTGCGTTGCAGGGCCCCCACTTCCGAGGCCAGCTGCGAGCCGAACAGCCACAGCAGTGCGATAAACCCCACCGTCAGCACCACCACCACCAGGGCCAGCGCCCACCCGTCCGACACGCGCGTGTGGCGCGTCACCCAGCTGGCCAATGCCCGCAGCAACACCGCCACCACGATCGCGCCAAAGACCATCAGCAACAGGTCCGACAACGTCCACAGCATCCATGCGCATGCCACCAGGGACAGCACGATGATCACACGGACGGCAAAGGCGCGAAGGTCGGAAGAAGGCATGGGCGGCTCACTGCAAAAACGAGCCCGGAGCCTAGCGAAGACAGCGAGAAGAGCGTGTCGCCACACCGTGCAACAGCGGCGCTGTTTGAACGCACCAGGCCGGCTGCCATACAGCGTCGGCCCGCGTGGATATGCCGCGCGCTGTGGCCGGCTGACACGCAGGGCCAATGCGGCACGCTGGCGCCAGGCAGTGCCCGTCGTGGGTGATGCCAACACCCGCCAGCCGCGCACGCATCGCAATGCCTCAGTCGCAAGCCGCTCTTCGATTCCCGATTCCCGATTCTCGATTCTCGATTCCCGATTCCCGATTCCCGATTCCGCCCCAGCCTTGCGCCAAGTCTGGCTAGCGTCCCGCTGTGGCAACGCTACTCAGTCGACCGGCACAGCCTGCTCGGCCCGCACCTGCCGCACCGCCTGCACCGCCGAGCGGGTCAGCGGCGTGGGCAGCGCATCGAGCGCAAACCAGCCGATGTCCAGCAGCACCTGCGGCTCGCGCAACTGCGCCTGTTCGCTGCCGTCGATGCTGGCCAGATACACCGGCGCCACCCAGTGCTGCGGCGGGTCCATGTCCGGCTCGAAGTGGCTGACCACGCACAGCACGCGCTGCGGGTGCACCTGCAGGCCGGTTTCTTCCAGCACCTCGCGCACCACGGTGGCTTCCACGGTTTCCATCCAATCCACCTTGCCGCCGGGCAGCCCCCAGTGCCCCTGCTCCGGCGCGCGCCCGCGCAACACCAGCAGCAGGCGGCCATCGGCACGCTGGATAAAGGCGCCACAGCCAACGCGTGGACGTAACTCGGTGGACGTAGGCATCACAAACGCTCGCAGACCCTGGCGCATGAGTGTCCCAGATGTGGGCCTTCGGGTGCCACGCGTCTGCGACATCTGGCGCTGTCGCACGGCAGGCTGCAGGGCTGACACGGACGATGGATTTTTATCTGTACTGCATCGGCGCTGCGCGCCATCGATCATCCGCCCGTGTCCACGTGCACAGACACGCGTGATGTCTGCGGCCTGGCAGCTAATGTCCCGGCACCGGCGAGCGCACGCCTGCGGCAAACCCGTGCGTTCGGGCCGACCACGCGATCAAGAATCCACCTGCCAGCACCACCGCCATGGCGGCCGGAAAGCTCTGTGCGCCCCAGTGCTCCAGCAACACACCGCCCACCACGCCACCCGCGGCGATGACGCTGTTCCAGGCCACCACATTGAGCGAGAGTGCCACATCGGCACCATCGCCTGCGCTATCGGCAAGTGCGGTTTGCAGCAGGGTCGCGGCGCCGCCGAAGGTCAGGCCCCATACCGCGACACAGACATACACGACCGGTTGGACTGTCTGCAGCAGCGCCAGCACCACCGAGACCGCAAAGAACATCGCCAACGACGCCAGCACGGTGCTGCGCAGATGCCGTTCCACCAGCTTGCCTGCCACGCCAATACCCGCCAGCGCAGCGATGCCGAAGATCAGCAGCAACGCGTCGACGCGATGGCCCAGGCCTGCCCGTGCGGCGAATGGCGCGACATAGGTGTAAAGGATGTTGTGCGCGAGCATCCAGGCCATCACCGTGGCAAGCACGGGGCGGACGCCTGGTGTGACAAGCACGGTGCGTAACGGCACACGCTGCGTTGCCGCCTGCCCGGGGTAGTCGGGCACCTTGAGCAACACCCAGACGATCAGCGCGATGGTCAGCGCCGACATGCTGGCAAACGCGGCCTGCCAGCCGACCACGCCGCCCATCCAGGTCCCCAGCGGGACGCCAAGCGACAACGCAATGGGCGTACCCACCATCGCAATCGCCATCGCTTTGCCCTGCTGCTCCGGCTGCACCATGCGCCTGGCATACCCGGCAAGCAGGCTCCACGCCAGACCGGCCGCTGCACCGGCGAAGAACCGCGCCACCAGGGTTAGCGCGTAATTGGTCGACAGCGCCGTGACCGAGTTGAACAGCAAAAACCCGACGATGGTCAGCAGCAGCACGTTGCGCCGTCGCCACTGCTGGGTGGCGATGGTCAACGGGATGGCCGCCAGCAGCGAGCCCACGGCGTAGGCGGTCACGGTCTGCCCGGCCAGCGCGGGGGTGACGCCCAGGCCCTGGGAGATCTGCGGGAGTAGGCCCGCCGGCAATGTTTCGGTGACGATGCAGATGAAGCCGGTCATCGCCAATGCCAACAGGGCGGCGATGGGTAAGCGAGCAGCTGCTGTCGCGCTGGTCGCGGGGGAGTTCTGAGAATTCACACGATGTCCTTCGTCATAAGCCATTGATCCAGGTAACTCCGCAACGCCCGGGCAGTGAGCGCTTCAATGCGCCAGGTCGCAACATATGTACCGATCAATATAAATCTAGGCTGGGCGCACCCTGTTGTCAACGACATATGTATCAAATAGTATTTATGTCAAGCGGAGGGTGTTATGGCACAGATGGGCAGACCACGGACCTTCGACCGCGATGTCGCGGTCGACGAAGCACTTCAGCTGTTCTGGGAACAAGGCTACGAATCGACGTCGTTGAGCCAGCTCAAGGCTGCCATCGGCGGCGGCATCACCGCGCCCAGCTTCTACGCGGCATTCGGCTCCAAGGAAGCGCTCTACACCGAATGCATGGAGCGCTATCTGGCGACCTATGCGCAGGTCACCGAATGCCTGTGGGATGACGCACTGGCGCCAAGGCAGGCGCTGGAGCTGGCCCTGCGGCGCTCGGCCAAGATGCAGTGCGAGCGCGGGCACCCGAAGGGCTGCATGGTGGCGTTGGGGGTCATGAGCGCGCCATCACCGGAGCTGGCAGCACTCTGCGCCCCGCTGACACGCTCGCGCGCACGGTCACGCGCAGGCATCCGCGCCTGCGTGGACCGCGCAATTGCCGGTGGAGAACTGGCATCTCACGTCGATGCAGCTGCCTTGAGCTGCGTTTTCGACAGCTTCCTGCTTGGACTTTCGACGCTCGCCCGGGACGGCATGCGCTTCAAGGCAATGGAGGCGGCGATTGCGCAGGTCATGCAGCTGTGGGACCACCACCAGGCCAGCCAGGCAATGCGTGGCCGTGCAGGGGATCGATAGACCTTTCGCGCTGAATTGCCGAACGCGCGCGCGCATCGTGTGGAACCGCACCGGTGTTTGGACCGTTCAAAGAGGCGCAGCCTGTGTGTCGCCACGCGTCAGGCCCGTCACTGCACCGGCGCGACCATGATCAGTCACATGCATCGTGTGCCGTATGGCATCTCATGCGTTGGCATCGCAATCGCTTGGCAAGACCTGGTTCTGCTGCGGCAATCTCTCGGTGATAGAGCGCTTCAGGTGGCCAGCGTGTTCTTCGACCCAGCAAAAACACGCTGGCTGGCGCGCATTGCTCGCCTCCGCCCTCGCCTGTACTGACACCGCCTTAGCGCCGCGTTGGCGAGGATGACGTCCTTTCGCGCCGGTGCGGCGCGCACTGCTGGAGGTGATATGTCCCGTATTCTGGTGATCGGCGGTCATGGCAAGGTCGCGCGTTTGCTCACGCCGCTGCTGGTGCGTGGCGGGCATCACGTGACTGCGGTGTTCCGCAACCCCGAGCACGAAGGCGATGTCATCGCCGATGGCGCCACGCCGGTGGTGTTCGACATCGAAGATGCGGACACCGCGGCCATCGCCGCGCAGCTGGCCGGGCATGATGCGGTGGTGTGGTCGGCCGGTGCCGGCGGCGGCGATGCAGCGCGCACCTATGCCGTGGACCGCGATGCGGCGATCCGCTCGATGCACGCGGCCGAGCAGGCACGCGTGCGGCGCTACGTGATGGTGTCGTATCTGGGGGCCGGGCTGGAACACGGCATCGGCCCGGACGACGGGTTCTTCGCCTATGCGCAAGCCAAGGCCGCGGCCGACGCGCATCTGCGCAGCAGCGCATTGGACTGGACGGTGCTGGGCCCCGGCCGGCTCACCCAGGATCCACCTTCCGGCCGCATCACCCGCGACCCCGGCAGCGACGCCGACGGCGGTGTGTCGCGCGCCAACGTGGCCCAGGTGATCGCCGCCGCACTCGCCACCCCGGCCAGTATCGGCAAGACGGTGGGGTTCATCGACGGGCAGACCCCGATCCAGCAGGCGCTGTCGCAGCTGGACTGAACGCCGGGCATGGCGATCGCGGCAAGGCGCGCGGTGGCTGGCGCTGATTGAAGGTCTGCCACCCGTACCGCGAGATGACGTTCCGCCGGCCCTGTGCCCCGGGGCCACACGCCGGCTCGGCCCAGGGCATAGCGCGTCGTACGCCGGTGGGAGGGCTCCCGCTGTCACCACCGCACACCACGGTGGCGTGGACCGGCGCCTGCGCTGATTGGTTCCTGCACCTTGCCGCGTCATGTACGGCTGCACAAATGAAAACAGACACCGCGCGCTGCACGGTGTCTGTCGAAGGTGGTCCAACTGCGGATGCCTGCACCCTTTAAGCTGCCTAGATGCTCTAGAACTGCACAGCTGGTGACGCATGGTGGGGGGCGGTGCGTTAGCGCCACGTGCAGTGCTGCGGTCAGCTTGAAGACATCCCGCTCATTGCTGCACTGCGGGCAAAGACACGGCGCCTTGCAGCGCTTGCCCGTGCGCGCCATTGCGGCAGCCGGGCGGCAGTGCAGGCAGCGGCGACTGCATGCACGCACGCTAAACGCCAGCACGCCTACCGACCGGTCACGCGCTCCACCACTGCGGCGCTCGGCCAACGGCCAGTTGTTCCGCGCGCGGGCACGCGCCAGCGATGCCGACACTCCAGACAACGCGCGCGCCGCGGGTGCGGGTGACCAGTCGTCAGCACCACGCGCCAGTCAGAGCCGCACGGCAACGGCATGCCCCATGCCCGCTGCAATGCAACGCGTGCCTGCACCGGCACGCCAGCCGCGCAGCAGGCCGTGCGTCGCCGGCGCCGCTGGCAAGCGCTCGCCGTGGTGTAGCGCGCCCGGTAGCTGCGCTGCGCATTGCCGCCATGCCCGCCATCGCCGATAGTCGCAGCACTGATCAGACGACTGCCTATGATGCTTGTGACTGTGGTGCTGCTTGCTGCCGGACTGATCGCTGTCGCGATGATCGTCGGTGCTCTGGTGTGGATGCACATGCGCCAACGCGCGCCCACGCCGGGTGCCTCAGACGTGTCCGCCACGCGGCCGGCCAGTGCAGCGGCGGCCGCCACACCCGTCGTGGCTCCCTCCCACAGCCACACCGCCCCCGCGCCGCAGCCAACGCACGGCGTGGCGCAGCCCTCACCAACCGACCCGCCACCGATGCAGCCGCTGCTGCGGCGCATGTATGCCGCGGTGATGGCCAACCCGTCGTTGGCCAATGCCAGCCTGCCCGGCGACCCCGCCCAGCTGGCGGTGCTGGAGGCCGTCGGCAACGCACTGGCGCATGTCGATCTGCGTCCGCAGCTGTTGCCGCGTCGCCCACACCTGTTGCCGCAGTTGATGCGTGCGGTCAACGACCCCGACGCGTCCGGCCGCGGCATTGCCGCCATCATCGCGCAAGACCCGGCATTGGCCGCCAACCTGCTGCGCATCGCCAACAGCGCGCTGTATCGCCCGCAGGGCGGCCCGCTGGAAAGCCTGGAGCGCGCAGTGGTGCATATCGGCACCGAAGGCGTGCGCCAGATCGTTGCCGCAGCGGTCATGCAGCCGGTGCTGAGCCTGGACGGCGGCCTCCACGCGCGCCTGCCCGCAGCGGTGTGGGACTACGCCCTGCGCACCGCCGCCGCAGCCGCCTACATGCGCGAACGGGGCGGGGACACCTTGTCGGCACAGCTGGCCGGCCTGTTGCAGGGCCTGGGCGCGGTGGTGATCCTGCGGGTGCTGCGCGATACCTACGCCGAGCGCCCGGGCCTGCCCTACAGCCTGGAGATCGCCGCCGCCCTGGTCGAACGCCACACCGCGGCGGTGGCCAAGACCATCGCCACCACCTGGGACCTGCCGGCAGCGCTGGGCACCGCCCTGGACGAACAACGCCCCGAGCACGACACCACCCTGCTCGCCAGCCCGTTGGGCCGCGCCCTGCGCTACGGCCGCCTGGCCGCCGTGCTGGCCATGCTGGCCCGTCACGGCGCCGAGCAGGAGGAGCACGCGCTCAGCGTACTGTCCACGCTGGAGCCGGACCAGGCGGCCAATGCCGCGCTATGGCAACGGCTGGTGGCCTCCAGCGTGGAGTGAGGCCGGCCGCTTCGCGCCAGGTCGGGCACACGCAGGCAGGCAAACGCCTGCATGGCGCCGCAGCGCTCAACCCTCGCTCGCAATCATCTCCTTCACCCGCGCGGCAAGCACGCTCACGCTGAAGGGCTTGGCCAGCACCGCCATGCCCGGTTCCAGGTGGCGGTCGTTCAACTGCGCGTGTTCGGCAAAGCCGGTGATGAACAGCACCTTGAGCCTGGGCCGGCCCACGCGCGCGGCATCGGCCATCTGCCGGCCGTTCATGCCGCCGGGCAGGCCCACGTCGCTGATCAGCAGGTCGATCCGCGCCGGCGACTGCAGGATGCCCAGCCCGGTGGCGCTGTCGCCGGCTTCCAGCACGGTGTAGCCCAGTTCTTCCAGCACCTCGGTGAACAGCAGGCGGATGGACGGTTCGTCGTCGACGATCAATACGGTTTCGCCGGCCAGCGAGGGTGCCAGTTCCAGCGTGGCGGCACCGCCGTCGCTGCTGTCGTCGGCACCGGCATGCCGCGGCAGGTAGATGCATACCGTCGAACCCTTGCCCACTTCCGAATGGATGCGCACCTGCCCGCCGGATTGCTTGGCAAACCCGTAAATCATCGACAGGCCCAGGCCGGTGCCTTCGCCGATCGGCTTGGTGGTGAAGAACGGATCGAACGCGCGCGCCACCACATCCGGCGGCATGCCGGTGCCGGTATCGCTCACGCACAGCGACAGGTAGTGGCCTTCCGGCATGCCCAGTTGCTGGCCCATCTCGCGGTCGATCCGGCGGTTGCTGGTCTGCACGCACAGGCGCCCGCCGTCGGGCATCGCATCGCGCGCGTTGATGCACAGGTTGAGCAGCGCGTTCTCCAGCTGCGGCGCATCCACCAGGGCCAGCCACAGTTCGGCCGCGGCAAGGTTTTCCACGCAGATCCCCGGGCCCACCGTGCGCTGGATCAGCTCCAGCATGTCCACCACCAGCCGGTTGACGTTGGTCGGCTTGGGCAACAGCGTCTGCCGCCGCGCGAATGCCAGCAGCCGGTGGGTCAGCGCGGCCGCGCGCGTGGTGGCGCCTTGCGCGGTGGCCACGTAACGCTCCAGGTCGCGGAAGCGGCCTTGTTCGATGCGCAGGCTCATCAGCTCCAGCGCGCCGGAAATGCCCGCCAGCAGGTTGTTGAAGTCGTGCGCCAGCCCGCCGGTGAGCTGCCCCACCGCTTCCATCTTCTGCGATTGGCGCAGCGCCTCTTCCACCGTCATCAACTCGCGCGTGCGCTCGGTGACCCGCTGCTCCAGCGTGTCGCTCAGCTCGCGCAGTGCCGCCAGCGCGCGGTCGCGCTCTTCCGACAGTGCATGGCGCGCCTCGATGTCCAGCAGCACGCCGGGAAAGCGCAGCGGCGTGCCATCGGCGCCCTTTTCGACCCGGCCATTGGCTTCCAGCCAGTAGTACTTTCCGTCGCGCCGCTTGACCCGGTACTGGTGCGCGTAGGCACCGCCGCGGGCGAGCGCTTCGCCAATGGCCACGCGCAGCCCCTCGCGGTCGTCCGGGTGCACGGTCTGGATCACCTGCTCCAGCGACAGGCCGCTGCGGCTGGTGGACGGATCGAAGCCGAAGTTCTGCGCAAACGCCTCGTCCACCGAAAACGCGTCGGTGGGCAGGTCCCAGATCCAGGTACCGATGATCGCCCCGGCCGCCAGCGCCAGCTGCACGCGCTCGGCATTGCGGCGCGCCACGGTTTCGGCCTCCAGTGCGCGATCGCGCTCGCTGGTGCGGTTGACCACCTCGTGCACCAGGTGGGTGTTCTCGTTGCTCAGCATCGCGTGCTGGATGTCGCGGTTGCGGTCGGCCGCCACCTGCGCGGTGGTTTCGATGGCGATATTCATCAGCCCCACGATGCTGCCGTCTTCGCCGCGGATCGGCGAGGCGGTGGCATTCCAGTAGGTCATCTCGTTGACGCCGTTGCGCAGCATCGGCAAGGCGATGACCCCCTGGCCGAAGCCCTCACCGGTTTGCATCACCCGGGCGAAGTCCTGCGCGATGGGCGCGTAGGTTTCCTTCCATACCTCGGTCACCGGCTGGCCCAGCGCCTGTGGATGACGGTCGCCCATCGATTGCACGTACACGTCGTTGTAGAACATGCGCAGCTCCGGTCCCCACAGCACCGCACCGAGCAGGGTGGAGTTGAGCACCACCGACAACGACGAGCGCAGCGACTGCGGCCAGGTCTCCGGCGCCCCCAGCGGCGTGGCGGCCCATTCGTGTGCGCGCATCAACGCGCCCATCTCGCCGCCCCCCGCAAGAAACTCCAGGCCGGCGGACTCGGTGGCGGGGCGCTGTGTGCTCACGTGACGGCATTGCCTGGCGGAAAGTGCGCGCATTGTTGCACGCAGCGACCTCGGCAAGCCGTGCAGACGCGCGCGTGCCCCGCGGTGGCGCTGCGCGCCAGCTGGGCGTGCTGACGCGGGGATGACGGCATGCCCACGTCGCACTCACGTCCTGCGGGTACAGACTGAGTTGCAACATCCCCAACCGTATGAGGCACCCCGTGGACAAGAACCGTATCGAAGGTACCGCCAAGCAGGTCAAGGGTTCCATCAAGGAAACCGTTGGCCGTGTCACCGGCGACAAGAGCACCGAGCTGGAAGGCGCTACCGAAAAGAATGTCGGCAAGGTGCAGAACAAGGCTGGCCAGGTCGCCGACAAAGTGCGCGACGCCGCCAAGTAACGCCGGCAAGTCAGCACTGGAGGCAGGCATTACGCCCGCCGCGCTGAAGCAGTGGATTGGCCGCGAGGCGTCAGGTATGACGATGTAGACGGTATACCCCACTTCGGCGAGAGATCGCACCGACGCCCCGACATGATCGGGGCGTTGGCGTTTTGGGGTTTGGATACACTGGCTCATCTACCGACATCGCGGCGAGCGAAGTGACTCTTCACCGCCTGCGTTCATCAGGGAGCATGCAATCCAGTTCGCGGCGCAGCGATGAAGTCCTGCCAGAGCGACGGCGCCGATGAGATAAATACGGCCACCCGGACGGCCAGAGCTCTCACCACCCACTGGCCGGCCTACACGATCAGCGCCGACGCTTTGTGCTCAGCCGCACTTCCTGTGATGATCCGCGAGCCGACATGGCTGCCACCACAGGCTTTTTGGATGAAGCGTCTCACGCTGCTCGCCGCCACTCTCCTTCTTTGGACTGCCACTAGCTGGTCCATGCCGCCCTCGCCGGTCGCGTCACCCGAGCAGATCTTCAATCGCTGGCTCACCGCTTTCAATCAGGGTAGCGAACAGGGGTTGCAGGAGGTCATAGCTGCTTACAAGATCGAGCGTAACGCGCAGCGCGATGTCGACCTGCATGCTTCCATGGGCAACTTCAACGTGCTGACCGTGAGATCAAGCACCCCGAAGAAAGCCGAAGTGATCGTGCAGGTGCAACCGAGCGAACGTGCCCTGTTGGTGACCGTTGAGCTGGATCAGACCGATCCTGCCGATGTACGTCTTTTTCAGATCGAAGGCGTGGAAATGCCTGCCGAATATCGGCCAAAGCGCGTGCAGATTGACGCGCTTGCGCAAATGGCAACACAGCGATTGAATGGACTGGTCACCGCTGACACCTTGTCCGGCGCATTGGTGGTAGCCAAAGACGGCAAGCTGCTCTTGCAGTGGCAGGGCGGATTGGCAAATCGATCGGCCGCGCTGGCAGTCACACCAGAAACACGGTTCAGGCTTGCATCGTTGAACAAGATGTTCACTGCCGTGGCCGTACTGCAACTGGTGGATGCCGGCAGGCTATCGCTCGATGGCACCATCAACGACTATCTGCCTGATTATCCCGACCAGGCCATCGCCCGCTCCATCACGCTGCGCCAACTGCTCAACCACACCAGTGGGCTCGGCGAGATTTTCAATGACGATTTCAGCAGTTACTCGCAGACCCTGAAAACGCATGCCGATTACATCAAACGCTTCGGCGCCACTCCGCCAGAGCAGGCGCCAGGCAGTCAGGATGGCTATTCCAACTATGGCTATGTCGTGCTTGGCGCGATCATCGAGGCGGTCAGTGGACAGTCCTATTACGGCTATGTGGACCAACACATCTACCGCGTGGCAGGCATGGCATCGACAGGGTCGGAGCCGGAGTCGACGCCGATCGCGGGCCGGGCCATCGCCTATACAAAACGAGAAGGTGCCTGGCAGGTAGAAACGGCGTCGCTGCCCTGGCGTGGGACAGCAGCAGGTGGCGGTTACAGCACGGTAGGCGACATGCTCAAGTTCGGCGAAGCACTGCGCACGGGCAAGTTGCTGTCACCCGCGTCACTGGAAGCGGCAACCTCACCACAGAACCATAAGCGCTGGTACGGATATGGCTTCATGGTCAGTGGTCAAGGCGAAGAAAGGCAATACGGACACGAAGGCGGCGCACCGGGTGCGAACACCGCATTCGTGGTGCTGCCCTCCAACGGCTACGTGGTGGTGGGATTGAGTAACACCGATCCCGATGCGATGGAGAACGTGGTGAACTACATTGCGCGGCGGTTGCTGCTGCAAGCACCGCGACCTTGAAAGCGGACTGGCACTGCATCTTGGCGGTGCCATGAAGAGCGCAGCAGTCGCCTTGGGGCGAGCTCACACCGTTCTGTACATCTGCGCCATAAACCCACTCGGAAACACGTTCGAGTCGATCAACGTCAATGGCATCGGTGCGGACGGTGGACGGTGGACAGCTGCAACATCTCCATCGATACCGGTGTTGCAGGTGTCTGCAACCAACGTTTTTTACGAACGCCTGAAAGCCATACGCACCCCCTTGGCTTCCTCCTAAACGCTGGGCTTGCGCCCGCGTGCAGCGGGCCGCTTCGCAACGCTGTCGCCATGTTGCTGCCACCACGCGGTCAGCGCTTCCATCGTTGGGCCCAGTCCGCGCGCCTTTGGCGTGATGGCGTATTCCACGCGCGGCGGCACCTGCGCAAACACGGTGCGCGTGACCAGGCCATCTGCTTCCAGCTCGCGCAATTGCGCGGTGAGCATATGTTGGGTAACGCCGGGGATGGCATGGCGCAGCTCGCCGAAGCGATACACGCGCTGATTGAGCAGCCACATGATTTCCAGCTTCCATTTGCCAGACAGCAACGCAAATGCGCGACGCATCTGTTCGTGCATGTTGCGCTCGCCGTCCTCAATGGTCTGCTTTTTCATACTAAGCCCCGGTGATTCATCCTACTTTTCAATCGATATCTTAGGCGACATTCTGATGGCCGGTTGCATTGACATAGTGGCTGGCAAACGTCATGAGCATTTCTATTTACTGGATCAGTACTGCGCTGCTGTGCCTGTTGTACCTGGCTTCTGCCGGCATGTATCTGGCCAAGGGCGAGTTCGTGCGCAAGGCGCAGGCCGAGCTGGGGTATTCGGCACCGTTGCTGGTGCCATGGATGATCGTCATCAAGATCCTGGGCCAGGTAGCGATTGTGTGGCGCTTTAACACCGCGCTAAGCGATCTGGCCTACGCCGGCATGTTCTACCACCTGCTGTTGTCGGGCATGGCGCATCTGGGTGTGCGCAAGCCCAAGGACGCGGTACCGGCCGCGTTGGGGCTGCTCTTCCTGCTCGCCTCGTTCGGTACGCAAAACGCTGCGCGCCAGCCGCCCTCGCCCTATGCACCAACTGCAGCGGCCATCCACGCAACGCTGCAGTGAGGCAACACAGGGTTGAGCGCTGCCGGCAGGGTGGCTATACCGCACCACGTTCCAGCCGGCGCCCTCACCCGCAGGCTAGTTCCGGATCGCCTGCGTATGCGCCTTCAATGCATCGGCAAGGCCATCGATCTGCTCGGCGCCGGCGGGCACGGTGATGCTGGAGCCGGTGAGGTCGCTGCCGATGGGTTGCACGCGGCCGCCCAGGCACTGGCCCAGGAAGGTTTCGGCCACCGCGTTGAAGGCTTTGCTGTTTTCCGGGCGCTTGAAGCCGTGGCCTTCGTCCGGGAACAGCACGTAGGTCACCGGGATGTTCTTGGCCGTCATCGCGTTGACGATCTGCTCACTCTCGGCGCGATTGGTGCGCGGGTCGTTGGCGCCCTGACCGATCAGCAGCGGCTTGCGGATCTTGTCCACATGCGTGACCGGCGAGCGTTCGGTGAGCCACTGCTTGCCTTGCGCGGTGGCCGGGTCGCCCATGCGTTTGATCGCCTGCTTGTAAAACCCCGTCCAGTACGGCGGGATGGTGGCCAGCAGCGTGTTGAGGTTGGCCGGGCCCACGATGTCCACCGCGCACTTGAAGGTGTCCGGGGTGAAGGTCAGGCCCACCAGGCTGGCGTAACCGCCGTAGCTGCCGCCCATGATGGCCACATTGTCCGGCGTGGTGACGCCTTGGGTGACCGCCCACTGCACCGCATCGAGCAGGTCGTCGTGCATCTTGCCGGCCCACTCGCCATTGCCGGCATTGGTGAAGGCCTTGCCGAAGCCGGTGGAGCCGCGGTAGTTCACCGCCAGCACCGCGTAGCCGCGGTTGGCGAACCATTGCGTATAAGCGCCATAGCTGTTGTAGCTGTCGCGCAGCCAGGGGCCGCCATGCACGAACACCACCAGCGGCACCGGCTTGTCGGCCTTGCCATCGTGGTTGGCATCGGCATCGGCCGGCAGGGTGAGGTAGCTCACCAGATGCAGCCCGTCGCGCGCGGTCAGCGTCTGCGGCCAGCTCGGCACCAACGGCTTGCCTTCCAGGGCGGGATACGCGGAAAACAGCTTGGTCAGCTTGGCCGTGGCGCGGTCGTAGCGGTAGTAGCGCAGCGGCGTTTCTGCAGCCGAATAGCTCACGATCCAGGTGGCATCGTCCTGGGTGCGTGCTTCCACCTTTGCATCGCCCGGGCCCAGCGCCTTCAAGGCCTGCAGGTCCTTGGCGATGCCCTGGTCCAGCACGGTCCATTCCCGGCGCAGGTACTCCACCGAGGCGGCCTGCACGGCGCCGGTGGTTGGGTCTTTCAGCACGCTGTCCACATCGGCGCGCGCGTCTTCTGTGAGCAGCGCGCGCGCGTGGGTGGCGGTGTCCACCGCGTACAGCGCGGCGGTATCGCGGTTGCGCGAGTCGCGCAGGTACAGCGTGTTGCCATCGTTGCTCAGGCCCACCACGTCGGTGGTCAATACATCTTCGAAGGGAACGCGTTCCAGCGTTTTCCAGGCGCTGCCCTGGCGGGCAAGCACCTCAACCCCACCGTCTTCGGTGACGCGTGTTGCGTAGCGCAGCTGCAGGTCACCATCGAGCAGATAGGTTTCGATGTGTTGGGTGTTCTTCTCCACCAGCGTGCGTTGGCCGGTGGCCAGATCCACGCGATACAGGTCGTGCCACTTCGCGTCGCGGTTGTTGATGCCGACCATGAGCTGATCCGGGTGCTGCGCGCTCAGGCCGTACAGCTCCACACGGGTCTTGTCGAACGGGGTCAGGTCCTTGCTGCTGCCGTCGGTCAGGTTCAGCGCGTACAGGTGGAAGTTTTCATCGCCGCCCTGGTCGCGCTTGTACAGCAGCGTGCCGGCACGGTGGCTCCAGGAATACTCGCTGATGCCGCGCCCGCTGTCCTGGGTGACCGCGCGCGCCTTGTCGGGCGCATCGATCGGCGCCACCCACAGATTGGGCACGCCCTTCAGCGGCGCCACCCAACTGAGGTAGGCGCCGTCCGGGCTCACCAGCACGTGCACCTTCTCGGCGGCGCCAAACAGCGCCTCGCGGGTGAGCAACTCGGGCGGCGCAGCGGTCTTGGCGGGCAATGCGGTGGCGGCGCCGGCAGGCGTGGCGTGCTGTGCGGATTTGTCGCTGCAGGCAGACAGGGCCACCAGCAGGCTGGAAACAAGGAGCAGGCGTTGCATGAAACCTCCGCTGCGGCGCCGGCCGGGTGGCCGAAATGTCCCGCTGGGCGCGCAGCATAGGGTGGCCCCCTGCCCGATAGCTGAACCCCGTGCGCGCTGCTACGCGTGTGCGGTCATATGTTCCGAAACGGCACCCTCCTCCCGCATCCCGCTGGGTGGTGCAGCGGCAGTTCCCCCGGCTCGGCACCAAGCGGGCTGAACCACCCGCGTGCGCGGCGCGTAGTCTAGGATCGGTGCGTACAGGGGGAACACCATGGACAGGATCATCACCGCGCGCCGTGTCGCGCTGGCACTAACAACGCTGTGCTTGCTTGCGTGCGCACAAGGCGTGTCGGCGCAGAGCATGCGCTCGGCCACAGGTAAGGCGAACAGCAAGTACATCCCGCCAACGCGGCAGCCGTACAACTCTATGGCGCGCGACACCACGCCCTTCAATTGCGAGCAATACCGCGCGCACCCGCACCCGGGCATGGTGCGTTACTGCCAGGGCATCGAGAACATGATGCTGCGTAACGAGGCGCGCAGCCAGGGGCGCCCCGCTCCTTCCGATTCCATCATCGCGCTGCCGGGGCTGGGGACTGCAGAGGCCAAACAGCTGGGCTATGCGTGTGTGGGCGGGCAGGCGATGAAGCGGCTGCGCAATGGATGGGAGCAGGTGTCGGCCGCTGCGGGTGGATGGCAGCGGTGTCGAGGTGGGTGAGCACCCCCGACAACTCCCCTTTTAGTTTGTGGGACTGCAGCTTCAGGGAGGGGAATTAAACCCTTCCTCGCTATGCTTCGTGTGCAAGAACAGATCGTGCGTCTTTCTTCAGGCCTTTTTCGAAGCCGCAGCCGCTAAAAACATCAATCCTACGCTAGGATTTAATTCAATTAAAGTTTAAATTTAGATAATAGAATTTGTAGGATTGGGCATTTCGTACCGCGCGAGTGCGATTGCCAGCCAGCGCCTTCGTTCCGGCGTATGTGTACCCTGATGGGTCATCAATCGTGCCGTCTACAATATCGTCTGAAAAATGCGTAATTTCGTGTAAAAACGTTCCTACTTGAGAGGATTCATCGTAAACCGTTGGGAACTGGGGCGATTCAAAAAAACGAGGACACAAATTTACTTGATATAGCGTTCCAGGCGTAACCCAAGCTAGAGCATTCGGAGAGATATTATCTTCTACAGGGTCGCATTGGCAGGTAATAGAGACCGGCGGCTTAGGATTCATTGAATCGTTGGTTAATCGATACCATGTGGCAAATACCATGTTGTCATTATATTGGTCATCCGGAAGGTAGTCATCAGGATCACCATGAACGCCGAACCAAGTCGTAAATCGCGCGGTCGGTTCAAACGACATATCAACATACGGCGGAACATCGAAGGTTTGGACTTTCGTCTGCTGGCCGTATTCAGTAAGAGCTTCGTAAGCAATCGCGGTCGATTGCGGTATAACATTTTGCCCAACGTGCTGGACCTGAGCTTCGCTGCAAGATGCAAATTCCGCATCGGTTGTCTTGCGACGACTCGTCTCCGGAGAAGCAAATCCTACCTTTAGCTGCTCGGCAGCAAAAATTCTAACATCATTTGACGACGCTTCAAGCCACGATGCCCGAAGTGAGTCTCGAGATGCATTCTTATAAGCTATTTTAGGCCTATTCAAATAGCGAGAAGGATTTCTCAGGCTGACCGTGTAGTGCCGCCCTGGCTTGAGACGATAATTCAATTTAATATTTACATCTACCACCTTCTTCTGCTTTGGGCCCACTTTTACATATACATCTTCTGGCGCGCCTTCCATGTTGACGTAGATGCCAAAATAAGAGGCTTCGGTTCCATCGTCTGCCATGACACGAAAAACATTGTTCATCAAGAGACCACTTTTATTGGTCTTTGGAAACGACTGGTCTACGATTTCGATATCCTGATCGCCCAGATTACTAGCAACGACTCGTACATCCGTCTCATCCTGCTTGTTACTCACGGGCTTATCGCCATTAACAGCTTTGGCTGCTTGCTCAAGCTTAATGTTCAATCGCCCTGCAGCTGATGCCGAGTGAGACAAGATTATTAACACGGCTATTGCCGTTAATTTCCATGCACGCATTTCCGACTCCTTGTTAGCAAACAAACTTCGTCGATTATTTTTAATGTTTCGATGGTGCTTGAGCATAAAATCATATTTATAGCATAGCGTCAACGGAACCCGATTTATCAAGACACAAACATAGGTTGCCTAATGGATAGAGACGGAAAATTTCTGCTACCTCGTGTAGATGACAACGGTTTCCCGCACAACCAGGATAGCCGTCGTGATTGCCTAGTGCATTCATCGAGTTGGTCGTGACGCACCGCCACCTGCGCGATGCATTGCTCTGGCGTTACTCAGCCACCGCGGCGCGGCAGGCGGCCAGGGCGCGGCTGATGTGCTTTTCCACCATCTTGACCGAGATGCCCATGACGGCGGCGACTTCCGGGTAGGTGAGGCCGTGGAAGCGGTTGAGCATGAAGGCCTGGCGGCATTTGGGCGGCAGCGCGGGCAGCGTGTGGGTGTGCAGGTGCTGCAGGGTGCGGCGCGCGTCCACCAGCTGGTCCACCGCCGTGCCGGCGGCGGCGAGCGGTTCGCTGCCCTCCAGCGGCACATGGCGGGAGGCGTGCCTGCGGTGGCGCGTGCGCCAGTGCTCCAGCACCACGTTGTGGGCGATGCGGTACAGCAGCAGCTTGTAGCTGTGGATGTCTGGCGTGTCGCGGTAGGCCAGCAGGCGCAGCAGCGCTTCCTGGGCGAGGTCGGCGGCGGTGTGCGGGTCGCGCAGGCGCCGTCGCATGTAGGTGAGCAGCTCCGCCTGCAGCTGCACCACGGCCTGGTCGAAGCGTTCCCTGGCCGGCGCACGCTCCTCGCGCACCTGCCAGCGCGTGGTGATGCGGCCAAGCGCGTAGATGCCCGCCATGGGCGCGCGGGCCGACAGCTCGCGCACGGCATAGGCGCTGCGATGGCGCCATGGGCGGCTGTCGTATTGATCGACCGTCACCCCGATTGCGACATGCGCGCGTGCCGCGACCACCTGGCCGATGACAACGTAGCGGTCTGCACGCGACGCGCCGGTCATACCCTCACTCATCATGCGACGTCTCCAGCAACGGGCCGGGCACATGCGGTGCGCGCATGCGCTGCGGCGTGATCAGCGTGGGTCTTACAACGCTGATGACCAGCTCGCCATCGCGCTGGCGGATGTGCAGCTTGCTGCCGATGGCAAAGCCCAATTGTTCCAGCCAGCGGCCGCGCAGGCGCAGGGTGGGAATGCGCTGGTGACTGTCGGGATAGTACCCATAGCCGACGGTGCACTGCTGCGGCGCACGCGGGCGGCCGGGCCGCCGTGGTGTGCGGGGTTCGGCGCGAGGTTCGGGGATGGGCGTGCGCTCAAGGTACGGACGCGGCTGGATCGAGGGATCCAGCGAGCGCCAGCCGACTTCGGTAGGCGGCGGCACCGTGGCGCGCTTGCGCGCAGACGAGGAACGGGATGGGGATCGACGCATGGCAAAGCCCTCCTTGACGAACAGGCCCCATCGCACGACGCGACGGGATGTCGGGAGGCTAGAAACCGCACACAGACGGCGGTCGTTTTCCCAAAGGAATTCGCATTAGCCGCTTTCCGACGCAAGTGTCACGTCGATTACGCATGCAAGAAACTGCAGGCACAAAAAACCCACCGGTTTGACGGAGGTGGGTGCCGCTGTGTGAGGAGTTTCTAGGCTCCGGCTGGAAGTGTGCGTGTGGCGCAGGGCAGGGTCAAGCTGAGGTGACTGGCCGGGTGCAGAGAAGCCGCCTACATAAAAGAATTTTTTGGCTAAGCGCAGCACTGCAATGAGTCGCTGCAACCAGTTGACACACCACCCAACGCGTAGCAATCTCGCTGCAAGGAGCCTAGAAACTCCTCACACAGCGGCACCCACCTCCGTCAAACCGGTGGGTTTTTTGTGCCTGCAGTTTCTTGCATGCGTAATCGACGTGACACTTGCGTCGGAAAG